>NZ_JADBDR010000040.1:0-1019 GCF_014873645.1 Paenibacillus sp. OAS669 | reverse complement strand
TGTGCAAGCAAGGAAAAAAGCGTACAGCAAACAAAGCGGATGGAATATCCGCTTAAAAAAATGTTCATGTGAGCCGAATTATGCTACTCTATAGACGAAGCTAACAGCTGACTTATAACGGATTTTGCGCGTATTCTGCTGTCCTGGGCGGATGGGTCGAATCGGCAAAATGTTTTTGCGAATCAGCGCTTCAACATCGGGCGGGGGTTCATCATCTTTTGAGCGCAGGAAATGTCTACAAACGTGAACGGCAACCGTGAAGTTGACTTGGTAGTGGTGCCGTTTATTCATTTGGGAAATGACGACGTGCGAGGTCATCATTTCAGCGAAATTGTACATGATCATTCTTGCGAAAATCTCTTGGATGATGGACTCTTGTTTCTTTGCGTGAAAACTCGTCAATCCGACGGTATATTTCAACGCTCTGAAAGAGGTTTCAATGCCCCATCGCATGTTATACATGGACTTCAGTTCATCGGGTGGGAAATCTGCGGCAGAAAGATTCGTGATGACAGTTTCATAAGCGCCACTTGGCAAAACGAAACGAACAACCCGAAAGGAAATCGGGTAATACAAGTTTTCTTGTAGATCCAAAAAATCAAATGTAGACGTGGAAGGGACGAACTTGTAAAGCTCGGGATGAGCCTTGACCTCTTTCGTTTGTTTTTTGGTGAGTGTCAGATGAACGTCCCTATCAAACTCTCCGCTAGAGGGCAAACGCAAACCCGAAAGAATACCATTGGAATCCAAATCTTTTACTCGAATGATGTAGTTCCACCCTTTGCGCTCAATATGCGCGAAATTGTTGTAACTTTCATAGCCTCGATCGGAAATAACAATGATTTTGCCTTTGATAGGCGAACGATCAACCATAGCTGCTAGTGCTCTTCCCTCGTTACTCCATCTTCTTGGCTGAACAATGGCATCCACATAAAGTCTGTTGCAGAGATCATAGGCTGCGTTCAAATGCAAAAGGTTGTAGCCTTTCGTGTTCGGCTGACTTTGAAAATAGGTGGCCG
>NZ_JADBDR010000038.1:0-1178 GCF_014873645.1 Paenibacillus sp. OAS669 | reverse complement strand
CACGGCAACGTGTGGAGCTGACGAATACTAATCGGTCGAGGGCTTAACCTATTATCTGCCATACGAAGTATGGTCAGAGAGCTGCGATGCGTAAGTGTCGCAGGCCCGTAACAAACGGGAAACTAATTCACAAACTTTACGCATGCATTTCGTATCTAGTTTTCAGGGAACAATACAATTGTTCTTTAGTCTTGGAGAGATACCCAAGTGGCTATAAGGGGACCCTCTGCTAAGGGGTTAGACTGCGTAAGTGGTGCGAGGGTTCGAATCCCTCTCTCTCCGTTGTCCTATGGCGGCGTAGCTCAGCTGGCTAGAGCGTACGGTTCATACCCGTAAGGTCGGGGGTTCGATCCCCTCCGCCGCTACCATAATAGTTCTTGATTTTTTATGACAAAGTATGATATGATTCGACTTGTGTCACATGGAGGCTTAGCTCAGCTGGGAGAGCATCTGCCTTACAAGCAGAGGGTCGGCGGTTCGATCCCGTCAGCCTCCACCATCATAGTACGCCGTTGTAGCTCAATTGGTAGAGCAACTGACTTGTAATCAGTAGGTTGGGGGTTCAAGTCCTCTCGACGGCACCATCTTTGTCTAATGCGGAGCCGTGGTGTAGAGGCCTAACATGCCTGCCTGTCACGCAGGAGACCGCGGGTTCGAATCCCGTCGGCTCCGCCATTTTTCAAAATAGAAATGCGTAAGATTGGACAAGATATTCTTATAAGGCTCGGTAGCTCAGTCGGTAGAGCAGAGGACTGAAAATCCTCGTGTCGGCGGTTCGATTCCGTCCCGAGCCACCATAGGCGTACTGCAATAGCAGGAAGCCGCATCATATGGAGGCTTAGCGAAGTGGCCAAACGCAGCAGACTGTAAATCTGTTCTCATTGAGTTCGGTGGTTCGAATCCATCAGCCTCCACCATTTCATGTGAGTCATTAGCTCAGTTGGTAGAGCACCTGACTTTTAATCAGGGTGTCGAAGGTTCGAGTCCTTCATGACTCATCTGCAGAGAGACCGTAAGGTCTCTTTTTTGTTTTGTGAGCAACTAACAGCATACAACGACATGGAAAAAAGCGGAGCCGCTGGGCCAATATCATTAAGTTAAGGCTGAGGGCCAAGAATCAAAAAAAGAGCAGGTTATCGAAAAGATAGCCCGCTCTTTTTTTGCACGAAATAGAGAAA
>NZ_JADBDR010000037.1:0-1395 GCF_014873645.1 Paenibacillus sp. OAS669 | reverse complement strand
GGGACTGTTGACAAAGTACGGCTAGGGATTAAATTCCCTAGCCGTACTTTACTTTTGGCGTATTTCCTCCTGAATTATTACGATTTTCGGTGGCTAACTTCCCCCTTATACCGCTTTTATCATACGTTTTATGTTTAAAGCCAATGCGGAAAAAAGGCAATGTTCGGTGGCGTTCCGAATGCCCTTCTTGTAGGTCTGCGTGAGGTTGTGACATCTTTTCATGGTTCCAAAACTACCTTCACACCACACACGCCTTGCTTCTTGAATTCTCTTGTATGTGCTTGTCTTTGACCGGGCTACATTTCGTTCCCTTGCTTCTTGAAACAATGGGCGTTTAATTGTCTTTCGAGTACTTGTCTTACCGAAGCAGTTCGAACGTAGCGGACATTCTTTACAATCTTTGCTTTGTGAGGTGTAAATCTTACTGTAAGTCTGTTTTTCCGTATGCCAACTAACATGTGAAAAGTGGAGTGATTTCCCTTCCGGACATTCATACGTATCATGTTTTTTGTTGTAAATAAATCCCATTTTTTGCATGTGCGCTTCGTCAGAATCTATAGGCGTTATATACCCTTCAATTTCAAGTTTTTCAAGAGCATGGTGAACCGCAGAGCGATCGTAACCTTTGTCTGCTCCAACCATTTGGATTTGTAAATGGAACTTGGCTTTTTGCTCTCTTAAGCGAGCCGTAAATGGTTCGTGGTCATTGATATTTGCTGGAGTAACATGGACGTCGGTAATAATTCCATGTTTCACGTCAATCGTGGTGTGAGCTAGGTAGTGAAAGCCTTTGGGTTTATTCGTTCTGTTTAATAATCCGGCATCGCGGTCGGTTTTACTCTGTGTTACCTCCTTCTCCGGACGTTCCTCTTTCCGTTTTCTTCCACGTTTTTTCTTATTCGGATCGTCATCATGACCATTTTCGATTCGGCGGGCTTCTTGCTCTAGCTCCTCGAAATATTCTGATGTTTTTTTCTCAACCATTATTTTCTCTGTTTTGTGACTCGAAGCGTTCGCCTTGATGTGTGTAGAGTCAACAACCACAACTTCTCCCGTCACGATACCTTTTGTGATGCACTCCGAAACAATGTGATCGAAGATCTCCTGGAATATCCGACTATCTTTAAATCTTCTGCGACGGTTCTGACTTAACGTTGAATGGTCAGGGACAGACTCTCCTAAATCTAAGCCTAGAAACCAACGGTAAGCTAAATTTACAGTGATTTCTTGTTCTAACTTTCTTTCTGAAGGAATTCCGAACAAGTATCCAATGAGTAGCATCTTCATGAGGAGAACGGGGTCAATTGATCTGCGCCCAAAAGGAGAGTAGAGGTGCTGCACTTTTTCATAAATAAAAGTAAAGTCCACTTTTTTTCGAATATCTCGCAGCAAATG
>NZ_JADBDR010000036.1:0-2237 GCF_014873645.1 Paenibacillus sp. OAS669 | reverse complement strand
GCCATAGCTTCGGTGGCGTGTTTAGCCCCGTTACATTTTCGGCGCAGAGTCACTCGACCAGTGAGCTATTACGCACTCTTTCAATGGTGGCTGCTTCTAAGCCAACATCCTGGTTGTCTGCGCAACTCCACATCCTTTCCCACTTAACACACACTTGGGGACCTTAGCTGATGGTCTGGGCTGTTTCCCTCTTGACAATGGATCTTAGCACTCACTGTCTGACTCCCGGGATAAAGTATGTGGCATTCAGAGTTTGACTGGACTTGGTAACCCTTGGCGGGCCCCGCACCCAATCAGTGCTTTACCTCCACTACTCATCTCCCGAGGCTAGCCCTAAAGCTATTTCGGGGAGAACCAGCTATCTCCGAGTTCGATTGGAATTTCTCCGCTACCCCCACCTCATCCCCGAATTTTTCAACATTCGTGGGTTCGGGCCTCCAGTGCGTGTTACCGCACCTTCACCCTGGACAGGGGTAGATCACACGGTTTCGGGTCTACGCCCACGTACTATAGTCGCCCTATTCAGACTCGCTTTCGCTGCGGCTTCGGCTCTTCACCTTAACCTTGCACGGGAACGTAACTCGCCGGTTCATTCTACAAAAGGCACGCCATCACCCGTTAACGGGCTCTGACTTCTTGTAAGCACACGGTTTCAGGTTCTATTTCACTCCGCTCCCGCGGTTCTTTTCACCTTTCCCTCACGGTACTGCTTCACTATCGGTCGCTAGGGAGTATTTAGCCTTGGCAGATGGTCCTGCCTGCTTCCCACGAGGTTTCACGTGTCTCGCGGTACTCGGGATCCGTCTAGCGATACGTTGATTTTTGGCTACAGGACTTTTACCCCCTATGGTGAGCCTTTCCAGACTGCTTCGCCTAACCAACTTTTCGCATATTGACGTCCCACAACCCCAGAGGGCAAGCCCTCTGGTTTGGGCTATTCCGCTTTCGCTCGCCGCTACTGACGGAATCACTGTTGTTTTCTTCTCCTGAGGGTACTTAGATGTTTCAGTTCTCCTCGTATGCCTCTGCACATCCTATGTATTCAGATGTGAGTAACTGAGTATTACCTCAGCTGGGTTTCCCCATTCGGACATCCCCGGATCAAAGCCTGCTTACGGCTCCCCGAGGCAATATCGTCGTTCGCCACGTCCTTCTTCGGCTCCTAGCGCCTAGGCATCCTCCGTGTGCTCTTATTAGCTTAACCATGCTAATACACGTTGTATTGCTCTACGCATTGTATTTCCATATCTAGTTTTCAAGGAACAATCTTAGCTTCATCGCCATCTCTCAATAGCGACAAAAAGCATCTTATCACAAAACCTCACTCGAAAGCAAGAGTTTTTTTGGTGGAGCCAAGCGGGATCGAACCGCTGACCTCCTGCTTGCAAGGCAGGCGCTCTCCCAGCTGAGCTATGGCCCCATATCATAATATAAAATTTCATGGTGGGCCCTAGTGGACTCGAACCACCGACCTCACCCTTATCAGGGGTGCGCTCTAACCAGCTGAGCTAAGGGCCCGTTTTGGATTAACAAAACGATTACTCAAAACAAAAACCCACTCAAGGTGGGTTGCTTGGCGACGTTCTACTCTCCCAGGACCCTTCGGTCCAAGTACCATCGACGCTGGAAGGCTTAACGTTCGTGTTCGGTATGGGTACGCGTGGTTCCCTTCCGCCATCATCACCAAACGAAGTCTTGCTAATACAAAACCAACTTCGCGAATAACGCTAAGCGCTCTCTCTAGAAAGCTTATATCGCAACCTTATCTTCACGAGAGATATTGCCCTCTCAAAACTGACCAACGAGTGAATGCCGTTGCAACCGTAGTTGCTTATTTGTCCGATGACCTACAGTCATCATGGACTCCATAGAAAGGAGGTGATCCAGCCGCACCTTCCGATACGGCTACCTTGTTACGACTTCACCCCAATCATCTACCCCACCTTCGGCGGCTGGCTCCTTGCGGTTACCCCACCGACTTCGGGTGTTGTAAACTCTCGTGGTGTGACGGGCGGTGTGTACAAGACCCGGGAACGTATTCACCGCGGCATGCTGATCCGCGATTACTAGCAATTCCGACTTCATGCAGGCGAGTTGCAGCCTGCAATCCGAACTGAGACCGGCTTGTAAGGATTGGCTCCGCCTCGCGGCTTCGCTTCCCGTTGTACCGGCCATTGTAGTACGTGTGTAGCCCAGGTCATAAGGGGCATGATGATTTGACGTCATCCCCGCCTTCC
>NZ_JADBDR010000035.1:0-2461 GCF_014873645.1 Paenibacillus sp. OAS669 | reverse complement strand
CACGCGTACCCATACCGAACACGAACGTTAAGCCTTCCAGCGTCGATGGTACTTGGACCGAAGGGTCCTGGGAGAGTAGAACGTCGCCAAGCAAAAAGCAGTTGATCTTTTAATCAGATCAGCTGCTTTTTTTATTTGCTTTTATTTTTAGCAATAAGATCAGTAACCGTAACGAATTGATAGCCCTGCTTTTTCAGCTCAGGGAGAATCCGTTTTAATGCCTCTACGGTTTGAGAGCAATCCCCTTGCAGATCGTGAAACAAAATAATATCTCCATTATGAACATTGGATAAGACCGTGTTTACGATTTTATCTACTCCAGGTTTCTTCCAATCCTTTGTGTCCTGATACCAAGACCACATAACTACCGTTAACTTATCTTCCTTAGTAAGCTTAAGAAGAGCTTCATTATAAAAACCGCCTGGAGGCCTAAATACATGTGGCATTTGCTCGGTAATATCGAAAATAACTTCCTGTGTCTGGCGTATTTCCTCGATTAGCTTTTCAGATGAGACATTTTTTAAATAATGATGGTCGAAGGTATGGTTTGCAATTTCGTGGCCTTCATTCACTTCACGGATGGCTATAGCCGGGTACATTTGGACCCTTTTACCTAATACAAAAAAAGTGGCTTTAGCTTCATACTGCTTCAGTATATCGAGAATTTGTGGAGTGTAAACGGGATTAGGCCCGTCATCAAAAGTAAGGGCGATTAGCTTTTGGTCGGTAGTTACATTCCAAACGACCTCGCTGCTTGGCTTGCTGGTTGCAGCCGTAGTAAGGGTTAATAAAGAGCCACAGAGCAATAGTTTGGATAGAAGCCGGATCAAAGAAGTCCCTCCCTCCACTGTATGTGGTTTTAGTCTCTCTTATATGGGCGTGAATATACAAAAAGGCAGCTGCCATAAAGCAACTGCCAAAGGGAGACAAGAAGGTATTTACTTGATAACGTATACTTTAACTTGCTGAATTCCGAATTGATCCGCTTTAGCTTTACTGTCCGGAACATAAATGTCGATTTTGTCCCCTTTAATAGCTCCGCCTGTATCGGAAGCTGTAGCGAACATTCCTCCAGAAGGCAGTCCATCATAGGAATAACCTTCAATGTACACCTTGGTACCTAGAGGTATGATGGACGGATCTACTGAGATCGTTCCAACCTGAAGGGGATTACCGAAATAATCGATGCTTGGGTGTCCTCCATTTTCAGAAGGAGCTCCAGTGTATGCGGTAGCTTTTGCCTCAATTACTTTTTGATAAGATGGGGCATACCAAGCAGGAGCATGATACCGTCCGTCTTCATCCAGAATTGCGATGTGATTAGCAGGATCCCATTGCATTTGAATATTTAAAACGCTAGCTAACATTCTTACAGGAAAATAGGCTCTTCCGTCGACCAGAGTTGGAACGGATTGAAGAGTAACCGGCTTGTCATTAACAAGGGCGGCCGAATCTCCGGTGGTAAATATAACGTTGTTCTGTTTGTTTTTAAGTGTAATTTTTAGTTCTTTACCTGTCTGCTCCCAGTGGGCTTCATAGCCCAGCTTTTCGCTAACAAAGCGAATAGGTACTTGTAATGAACCGGAGCCATCCAAAAAAGGCTGAGCGTCTGGAAACGCAATCAGTTCATCATTGACCTGTACTTTGTAGCTGTCGTCATGCGGAATCGCAGCATGAGCTGCGGATAAAGGCGTTAATACCGAAAGGAATAACGCAGACGACAAAGTAAGACTCTTTACAAAATGTTTCATAGTCCCTCCTTGGGCCTCCGAGGTTAGTTGACGGATTCGGGAAGAGGTTTCTCCCTAGTTTGGATAACCCAAACATTCACCCCATGAAAATCGTCCCCCGTACAAACAATTAATAAAAGTTTGATTCGGCATTTTTAGAAATTACCATAGAACAATAGGATGTTCAATGCACAAATAAAACCAATAACTCCCTATTTATGGTCGGTTGTCCTTTTTTATCGGGGAAATGGTAAAACGATAACATATTTTGAGGTGTATTGCTAGATGCCATAAAGTTATTATTACCAAAGGTCAATTCGTACTAATTCGTATTCTCTATAACCTATAGAAAGAGAAAGTACCTATAGGAATGTTGAGTACTGAAATACATGGGAAGGAAGTAAACGAAAAAGAGATGAGAGATAGGAACATTAGCAGTCGGAAATGAGTTACTAGAATATATTAAAATGAAAGCTTGCAGAGATGCGGTATTCGTGATATATTAAGTTTCTGCCCAGTCGGCAGGCTTACTGATTTGAATGGAGTTCAAAAGAGAACTTAAAAATAAAATCATAAAAAGCTTGCATTGAGTAGGCAGATGTGTTATATTATAAAGGTCGCTTTTGACGGATGTCAAAAACGAACGAAGATTGTCCTTTGAAAACTGAACAACGAGTGAATGTTTGAACAGAGAATGAAAATTCTCGCTAGCATTGAATTTTGAGCTTAAG
>NZ_JADBDR010000034.1:0-5051 GCF_014873645.1 Paenibacillus sp. OAS669 | reverse complement strand
GGATAAAAAACAAACGGCACAGGACTGTTTCCCGTGCCGTTTCAGATATTATTTTTACTCGCGGTCTTGTCTCTATGCCTAACTTAATGACATTGCCCATGGAGAGCACCTTTTGGTATGAATGGAAGATTAATGAGTTCCTTTAACGTCCATCTCAAGCTGTTTGGTTTCTTTTTTATAGGTGGAGTTGTTGATGCGCTCCTGAAGCTTCTCGTAGTACAAATCTTCATTGATCGGAAGATCCACCCAGTTATCGATCCAGGAGGACAAATGCATCGCATTGGAAAGCGTCAAGCCTTTGATTCCTTCTTCCCCTGGAGCAAGGAGCGGCGTTCCGTTCAGAATGTGGTTGACGAAGTTTTGCGTAATGCCTTTATGGCCCGGGCCCGGCACTCCTTTAATAGGTACTTCGCACTTCCAGCACTCGGGGGAGCCGAAACCGCCGGTGTATTCCTTGTTAAATTGCGGCTCAGGCGTACGCAAGCGCCAGAAGGTTAGCTTCTCGTCCTCGATAACGATTTTGCCGCGGTCGCCTGTAACTTCAAAACGGTTCGTCCCCGGAGCTTCCCCTGTCGTAGTAACGAACAAGCCGGTAGCACCGTTCTCGTACTCCACATAGGCGGTTACGTCATCTTCCACTTCAATATTGCGATATTTGCCGAATCCGCAGAATGCTCTGACACGCTTAGGCATCATATCGATAGTCCACTGCCACAGGTCAAGTTGATGCGGGTCTTGGTTGATCAGGACACCGCCGCCTTCGCCCGCCCATGTAGCGCGCCAGCCGCCGGAATCATAATAGCTTTGGGAGCGGTACCAGTTCGTAATGATCCAGTTCGTGCGGCGAACCTCGCCAAGCTCACCGGATGTAATCAAATCTCTCAGCTTTTGGTAGAGAGGATTCGTACGCTGATTATACATAATACCGAAGGCTTTACCCGATTTGGCTGCAGCTTCGTTCATTTCACGCACTTGCTTCGTATAAACGCCCGCAGGCTTTTCTACCAGCACATGGTATCCGTGAGAAAACGCTTTAATTGCAGAAGTCGGATGATCGTAGTGAGGCGTTGCGACAATCACTGCGTCAAATGCCTTCGATGCGAAGAATGCATCCAGATTATCGAACAGTTGAATATTTTTACTGCCGTGATTATTTCTTACCCATTCCAGGCGTGAAGCGTCGGTATCCACAATGGCTGTCAGCTCTGCACCCTTGACTTGGTTGTTCACCAAATATTCTGTGTGGCCTTTACCCATGTTGCCCACACCGATCAAACCGATACGCACTTTATCCATTCGTGTTTGTCACCTTCCATTTTTTCTTATTTTCATAAGATGATTAGCAATCGTTCAACCAACCTTATTATATAATGCACACGTTAACATTACAATAACAATTTCGGTATAAAAAGCAAAAATCGTTCCTCTGTGATAGAAGAACGATTTGCTTATCCTTTATAAATAGGATGATCTGCGATTTAGGCCTTAACTCCGTCCGAGGAAATTTTACTCAACGCTTCTCCGGCTTCATCTTCAAATTTATCCCTTACGGCGAGGTCACCGATGGAAACGATACCTACCAGCTCGCCGTTCTCGCATACCGGAAGACGACGAATTTGCTGCTTCGCCATCATTTTGGCGGCTTCATCCACCGTCGTTTCCGGGGATGCGGCAGTAATCTGATTGCTGCTCATGACTTCTTTAACGGAAGTAGAACCTTCCCGCTTCTCGGCAAAGCCGCGAATAACGAGGTCACGGTCCGTTATAACGCCAATCAGCTTCTTTCCTTCCACAACGGGAATGAAGCCGGTATCCTCGTTCTTCATTTTTACGGCAACCTCATAAATATTATCCAGCAAGGTGACGGTCGAGCAATCTGTCGTCATGATATCCTTCAATGCTCTACTCAAGGAAAATCCCTCCCAAGGAAGTTGTCTAGAAAAACAAATCACCCACGGGTGCTTGCCCTTCTATGCAACCATAGATTTTCCCTAAACCATGCGCAGCATGCGCCCTGTCGTTTAGCACTTATCGGAATTCCATTCCTTCTGGCAGTCGTCAATCATACCGATAAACAACTTGGCCGCCGCAGCCATTGCCGATTCGTCGATATCGAATTTCGGGTGATGATGCGGATACACAATGCCGAGCTCCGGATTGCCGGCTCCTACGAACATGAAGCAGCCTTTGCGATGATGAAGGTAATAGGCAAAATCCTCCCCTGCCATGATAAGCGGCGATGTTTCTGCGGTCCCCGCCTTGGCGGCCGCTCTATAAAATCTGTCTGCTTCTCCTGGATCGTTTATAACCGGAGGGTATCCCAATTTATAATCGATGGAAACTTCTGCTCCATACATGCTGCAGGTCTGTTCTACGATGGACTCCAGTCTTTCCTTAACCTCCATTCTCAGCTTCGGATCGAAGGTTCGGACCGTGCCGTTCAATGAAGCTTTCTCTGCGATTACATTGAAACTCGTCCCTCCATGAAACGAGCCTACACTGACGACACAGGGCTGAGTCGGATCGACGGTACGGCTGACAATCGTTTGTAAATTGACCACCAGGTGTGAAGCTATCGCTATGCTATCCACAGTTTCATGAGGGAGTCCTCCGTGCCCGCCTTTTCCCTTCACGACAATTTCAAATTCATCTGCTGCCGCCATCATAGGACCGGGCCTGCAGTAGGCTGTTCCCACCGGGAACGGAGTCCATAGATGAATCCCGTAAACGAAGTCAACGCCTTCAAGCGCTCCTTCTTCTATCATACTGTAAGCCCCTCCGGGGGTTAGTTCCTCCGCATGCTGGAAGAGGAAGACGATCGTTCCCTTGAGCTGCTCTCGGTGCTCCGACAAAAGCTTCGCCACTCCGAGCAACGTTGCTGTATGAGCATCGTGCCCGCATGCATGCATGACACCTTGTACTTTGGAGGAGAATTCGCAATTCTTCTCATCCTGGATCGGCAGGGCATCCATATCGGCGCGAAGCGCGATGGTAGGTCCGTCACCGCCGCGGCCTGTTAAACGTCCGACCACTCCATTTCCGCCAACCCCTGTAGTCACTTCCAGGCCCCATTCCCGCAAATGCGCGGTTACAAAAGACGCGGTTTCTTGTTCCTGAAACGATAATTCCGGATGCTGATGCAAGTATCTGCGCCAGCCCACCATTTCCGGATATAACAGATCCACTTTGTTCATTAGCGATTCCATGGCTATTACCTCCGGTTTTAGACTTCTTCTTATTTTACCAAATGCCGTACTTTCTTTCATCCATGTGTCACAAGAATTTCAAATTTTTCTTGCGTCTTCGTTTGGACATTTAGCAATAGGCTTGCACAACTTTGGGAAACATACTATCATGATAAAAAGAAATGAGAATTTTTGGACTTGACTTTCTAGGAGGGCTTTTACAAGTGATTATTGAAAATAGCGGTTTAAAAGGGCTTAAAAGCGATCTTGCCCATTTAGATGAAAGCACAGCCAAACTGGGCTTTGTCCGTTGGCAATGGGAATATTACCGCGCCACTTACGATTTGAAAATTACCGACAATGCGTCGCACAAAGATTACTTTTTGCGCATAAATACCCGTGTTGAATCCGGCAAACTGGAGTCTCCGTACGCCATTCTTTACATAGAAGACGTTTACATCGGAGTGGCAACCTTCCCTCATGGATTGGATTATCAATCTCCGATTCCTGATTCCGTAATGAAAATCGCTCAACAAAAGCTGTCGCAGCTCAAAACCGAATTGTCTGAATAAGCGGAGGTCATCATGACTTCCCCGCGAAGAGGAACACCGGATTTTTTGCTGTTGTTTTTAACGTTTTTGCTCGTTTGCTTCGGTTTGGCTATGGTATTCAGCGCAAGCATGGCGTATACGCGTTCTGTACAAATTGACGGTGCGAAGATAACGGTCAACGATCCTTCGTATCTGGTTATTCGTCAGGCGATCTTCGTTGCTTTGGGTACCGTAGCCATGTTTTTTTGTATGAACATCGATTTCAACAAGCTTAAAACATGGGTTCGTCCCATGTTCATCGTCGTAGTCATCATGCTGCTTCTTGTTCCTGTCATCGGAACCGAGATTAATGGTGCCAGAAGCTGGTTCAGGATCGGAAGCTTCGGTATTCAGCCGGCCGAATTCGCCAAACTTGCTGTTATTTTATATTTGTCCAATTTAATAAGCAAAAAAGAGGACAAATTCAATGATTTCCAAAAAGGTCTGTTACCGGCACTTGTCATTGTCGGATTTATATCCGCGCTAATTATGCTGCAGCCTGATTTTGGCTCTACCATGATCTTGGTTATGTGTGCTGCCATCGTTATCATCGTAGGGGGAGCCAACATAAAGCACTTATTCTTCCTAGGTATTTCAGGCGCAGGGGTCATGTCCGTAGCTGTTGCCATTCATATGATTCAATCCAAGGGCGACAGCTACAAAATCGACCGTTTTACGTCCTTCTTGAATCCGTGGGCCGATCCGCTGGTTTCCGGCTATCAGCTTATTCAATCCTTTTATGCCCTAGGACATGGAGGCTTCTCCGGAGCAGGCTTCGGACAAGGGATTCAAAAGCTGAATTATTTACCGGAAGCTCACACAGACTTTATTTTTTCCATCATAGGTGAAGAGCTTGGCTTTGTTGGTGCCACCTTATTCATCTTCATTTATTTAGCCTTCTTATGGCGCGGATTGACCGTTGCCGTCCGCTGCAAGGACCCCTTCGGTACTTTAGCCGGTGTCGGCATTGTCGGAATGATCGCGATTCAAGCGTTGATCAATCTGGGAGGAGTTACTGGAAGCATTCCGCTGACCGGAGTTCCACTGCCATTGATCAGCTACGGCGGCTCTTCCATGCTTGTTATGTTAACCAGTGTCGGCATCTTACTAAGCTTATCCAGGGAATATAACAAGCCTGATAAAGAACCTGCAAAGAAAAAGAGAGCCTGAATCGGCAATGCCATTAAGTTACGTTTAGAGACAAGACTGGGAATAAAAAATGGAATCTAAAACGGCGTGGGAAAAGCCCTGTGCCGTTTTTTTATGTGCAAGCAAG
>NZ_JADBDR010000033.1:0-8049 GCF_014873645.1 Paenibacillus sp. OAS669 | reverse complement strand
ATCCCCGAAGGGACCGCTCGACTTGCATGTATTAGGCACGCCGCCAGCGTTCGTCCTGAGCCAGGATCAAACTCTCCAATAAAGTGTCACCGAAGCGACTTATATTAGAGCTTGTCTTAAGCTCAAAATTCAATGCTAGCGAGAATTTTCATTCTCATTAAAACATTCACTCGTTGTTCAGTTTTCAAAGGACAATATATCGACAAAACCTGATTACTTCATGTAACTTCTGTTTTGTCATCTCGTTCGCCGTGTTTAGCGGCGACTCTTATAATATACCACATTCGCCTACGTGATTGCAAGTATTTTTTTAAAAAACTTTTTTGTGGGTTCCAACCGCTTTATTTCATATCGATCTTCTCGGAAGGAACGAGTAATAAAATAACATACAAATCAAATCGAAGTCAAGTATTTTTTAATGATGCATTCGGTTCCTTGCATATTTCGATATTTCTTTAGGGGATGCAAGCCGAGCATACATTCTAAAGATGACTCTATACCGCGATTCAATAGCTCCTTTAATATCAGGATCAATCCGCTTATCATTTAGATCAAACAGCATTTCGTCCAACTCTTTTTTCAACACATAGTCGAGTTCCCTGCACTCTCTTTCATTAAATAAAAACCCGAGCATCGACGTAATACCCCTTCCACAGCTTGTGTATATTCCATGTTGAAGCAAACAAAAAATGCATTGAAGAAAGCAACATCTTCTGTGTATAGAATCCATTGCGTTTTTTCAATGCATACGAAATGAAAGCATTTTTAACGCTTTACTGTTATGCACATATTTGGTTATTTTTATGCTGATTTTTTTATTGCGGTTTAACAAGCCAATACGTAAAGGTGCTCTCTATCAGTGCCGCGGCTGTCAAAGTTACTACAATAATAACGAACACGGGCACCAGCGCCTTGGCAAAGCCCCGAAATTCCTCTTTGAATTTACCGGACCGTGCAGGGCTTGTAAGGGCTGTTAAGGACTTGAGAACAAGCACTCCTAAACGCAATCCGAATGCACATGCAAAAACGATTGCAGGAATTTCAATAATACCGTGAGGCAGAATAGCTTTGATGACATACAGGATAGACTGCTTTTCAGCAGAGACGGCCATAACGTAACCTAGCAGCAGCCCATTCGATAACAAGAAGAACAAGGGCAGCACGCCAAAAAATGCTCCCAACCCTATAATAAGCAGCGATTTCGATACATTGTTCCAAAATATCAGCCAAAACAACGACCACTGCTGATTAGGTTTACCGTTAATAGATTGAGATAGCTGTTCCAATCCCTTCAGCTGCGCTTCAATGAAGGCATGAAATTGATCCGAGAAGCCCACCCCCAGTACGATCCCTGTAACGAAAACCAAGGCAGAAGCAATAAAATAATGTTTCATCAGCCGAAATTGCAGCATCATGTTCCTCAATAGCGTTCCCCCCTATGATTTTCTATGTGAATTTAGCATGTTTTTTGAATAAGCGGTACGAGCCCTGGCATATCTTTCTTGTCCGAGCATACATTTTACTAATCAGCTTATACAAGCCCCCACCACACTGGGCAAAAGGAGGTCTGGATTTTGTGAACTATTTTTATGTCGTTAACGGCAAAAAACTGAAACAATCTTTTATTATTTTGGTTGCTGTTATTTTTGCTATCGGCATTATTTACTCCGAACGCGATAATGTCACGGTGTTCTCGCAGAATGAGCCCGCGGCCATCTACAGTGTACAAACCGATAAAAAAGTCATTGCCTTAACCTTCGATATTAGTTGGGGCGATACTAGAACGGAACCTATTTTGAAAGTGCTTGAGGACAAAGGAGTCAAAAAAGCGACCTTTTTCTTATCCTCTCCTTGGGCAAAGGACCATCCGGAAATCGTGAACCATATTGTTAAAGGCGGTTGGGAGATTGGCAGTCATGGTCACAAGCATGTTAATTATAGCAGCTTGAATACAGACGAGGAAATAAAGACACAAATCACGACCGCACATCAGATCCTTCGTGACGTAACCGGACAAACTCCTAATCTGATCCGTCTGCCGAACGGGGATTTTGACAAACGGGTGCTGCGGATCGCTAACGAGCTTAACTATACGGTTATCCAATGGGATACGGATTCGTTAGACTGGATGAATAAAGGCGTAGACAATATCATTAACCGGGTTGTAACCAAAGCCCACCCTGGAGATATTGTGCTGATGCACGCCAGTGATTCATGCAAACAGACCCACGAAGCTCTTCCCGCCATTATTGATCAATTAAGAGCTAAGGGCTACGAGTTTGTTACGGTCAGCGAGATGCTGAAGCAGACACAGGTTGACAACAAGCCTCCCGTTGAAGATCAAGCAATGAAGACGATACATTAGAATAAGGGCAAAATGATGAAGAGCCGTTACACCGGCTCTTTGTTTGTTTGTAGAACTTTGGATAGGATCAGGATTTGCCATGCATTACTTGCAAGCAAAGGCACCATCATAAATACTGTAGAAGCAGCAGTATCCAGCCTTAACGCAGGAACGGCTTCCATTGCGGACACGACAATCATAAAGAACAGTGTGGGAATAAAACCGTTACGGTTGGTCAATTGAACTTTCCAATAAGCGACGCCCAAACCTACGGCCAGCATGCAAATAGGAAGAATAGTATAAGGGAGCCAATCTCCCCCAGCGTCTGCATCCCTTAAATAGACCAAATCAATTAATGCAATAATAACCAGGATGACTTGCAGCACGTCCCAAATCCATTTGCTTCTTATAATCCCGATGGCAATAAATCTTATGATCAAATAGGCGAAGAACCCCATCTGGCTCAGTACGCTTATTGTGGCTCCGCCTAACAGCATCGTTAGAACGTTATAGCCCACTGCGCTGCCGTTTAAAAAGCTGAATTGCTGATCATTCATTTGTAAAATAATTCCGATGACTAAAGCACTAATGGCACCTATGACTAGTGTCGTCCAAAATAAATAAAACCACTTTCTTAATGTCACGAAATTCTACCCCCACAGCTTCATCTGTACAGAAGTTAATTGTACCAACGTTCACAAAAAAAAGCCAACAAATCAGCAGAGTGAAAGTTATTCTAACGGCAAATACTAAGGCCAAATTCTTATATGGAAAGGAGCCTTATGTAATGATGAAGCGATGGTTGCGCCCTGTTTCCCTCCTTCTAATTATTTGGGTTTTAACATCCTGCGGATCCGATAAGCAAGCCTCACAATCCCAAAGCGGCGGGTATAAAGATACAAAAACTATGGTGCTCGACATCCTCAAAACTGATGATGGTAAAAAAGCAATCATTTCCGCATTAAGCGGCGGCGGTAGTGGAAGCAGCAGTGGCGGAGGTGAAGGAGGCGGTGGTTCCGGAGGGGGCATCCAGTCCGAAGGTCAATTGAAGCTGCTCTCTGCCGGTGATGCTCAGCAAATTCAGTTAGCCGTTAAAGACGTGTTAACCGATACGAGCAATAATAAGTTTTTGCAATCGATCATGACCGATCCCAAGTTCGCCGGACAATTTGCAAAAGCCATTCAAAAAGAAAATAAACAGCTGCATAAGGATTTGATCAAAGACCCTGAGTATCAAAAGTCTATGATAGAGGCAATGAAGAACCCCGATTTTGAGAAAATGCTAATGGATTCCATGAAAGGTCCTCAGTACAGACAGCAAATGAAAACGGTGATGCAGGAATCTTTACAAAGTCCCTTGTTTCGACTTGAGCTAATGAACCTTATGAAGAAGGTTCTGGAAGAGGAGTCCCAGCCTAAAACCAAAGAGCAAGAGGGTGGCGGTGCTGGAGGCGGCGGTGGTGCTGGCGGTGGCGGCGGAGGTGGCGGCGGCGGCCAGGGTGGTAAGAAGTAGTAGAGGCTAATCCCTTGTCCAATTACTCCCTCGGCGTTGAAGCTGACTCCCCAACGTTACAGATATTAAAAAAAGGAGCCGCCCTAGGGCAGCTCCTTATCTTATTCCACTTTGTTGATCAGCTTCTGGGCCATCTCCAAATATAAAGCGCCCGTTTCTGTCTCAGGTTTGTATACGGATGGGGAAAAATCCGGTTCTGCAACATGATTGTCCGGTGCACCCAACGGGATTTGGGTCAGCAGCTCGGTGTGAAGCTCCTCAGCCAGCTTGGCACCGCCGCCTCTGCCGAACACAAAATCTTTTTGCCCACAGGCGCTGCATTGGTAATATGACATGTTCTCAACAACGCCTACGATATCATGATTCGTGTGTAAAGCCATTGCTCCTGCTCTGGCAGCGACAAAAGCGGCCGTTGCATGCGGTGTCGTAACGATAATTTCTTTGCTTTGTGGAATCATCTGGTGAACATCCAGGGCAACATCGCCAGTTCCTGGCGGAAGATCCAGCAGAACATAGTCTACATCTCCCCAGCTGACTTCCTGAAAGAAATTACGCAGCATCTTACCGAGCATCGGACCACGCCAAATCACCGGTGTGTTCTCTTCAACAAAAAAGCCCATCGAAATCACTTTAACACCGAAGCGTTCCACCGGAATGATACGATTATCGACCAATTGCGGTCTTTCCTCAATCCCCATCATGTCAGGAACGCTGAAACCGTAAATATCGGCGTCGATAAGACCTACTTTCTTCCCTAATCTCGCCAAGGCTACGGCCAGGTTCACAGTGACGGTCGATTTACCGACCCCGCCTTTACCGCTGGCTACTGCTATAAAGTGAACGCCCGATTCCGGGTCCAGGATATTGCGAACTGGCGCCGCTTCCTGAACCGGTTGCGATGCATGCTCCTGCTGCTTTCGAGCCGCCTCGTTACGGTCATATTCCGTCATAAGACGAAACCGAAGATGAACCTCGGAAGCGCCGGCTTTCTGGAATGCGGCAGTGATTTGTTCTTGAATATTTGTACGATAAGCTTCGTCCTCATTAGACAGCAGCACGGTCGCAGATACCCGATCTTCTTTGATAAGAAAATCTCTAATAAGCTGCAATTCAGCCAAGCTAAGCTGAAATTCCGGGTCCTTCAGATGACGAACGGCCTCTACTAATTGTTCTTTGGTTAGCACGTTTTCACACCCCAGCCGAAAATAAGAATAGTGGTTTCATTTTATTATATCACAATTTTATAAGTTACCTACTTTTTCGCCGGAGTAATACCGCAATATTCCTTGATAGACCGAAGCCGCCACCTTCTTCTGGTATTCGGGAGATTTCAGCAGCTGAGCTTCCGAAGGATTCGATAAGAAGCCTACCTCAACCAGAGCACTAGGGATTTTTAACGTCTTTAATAAATAGACATTATCGACCGGCTTCGCTACACGATCCGTATTATTCAAGTTTTTCTTGATTTCATCTTGGATTAACGCCGCTAACAACCCGTTATCCTGATGGTTCGGATAATAAAATGTTTGAGCCCCGGACCATTTATCCGAAGGAATACTATTCAAATGAATACTGACGAATAGATCGGCTTTTTGCTGAGAAATAAATTGTGCTCTAGCCAGCAAATCCTCTGTCTTTCGCTTGCTGTACCCTTTGGTTGATGGTTCCGCCAAATCTTGATCGCTTTCTCTCGTCATGACGACCATGGCGCCTGCTTCCTGCAAATAATCCCTAAGGTACATCGTTATCGCCAGATTGATATCCTTTTCAATGATTCCGTCCTTACTCTCAGCGCCGCCATCAGGTCCTCCGTGGCCAGGGTCCAGAGCAATTTTTTTCCCGGAAAGCGGCATCGTCCAGTATGTCCATGTTTTGGTCGCAGGAAGCTCGTACGTAAACATAAATAGCATTAGTAGTACAAGCAAAAAAGACATCACCAGTTTCAAGCTGCTGTGCATGGTCAACCATACGACGACCCTTTTCCTCCTCTTAAACATAAAAAAAATCCACCTCGCATCCCCATAGACTCTTAATCATCTATATGGGACAGGGTGGACAAATATGCTATCAATTGGTTGGTTCGAATTGTTCCTTCATACCTTCTATCAAAATTTCCGCCACCTCGGGGCGTGTAAATTGCGGAGGAGGACATTGGCCGCTACGCAGCAAAGCTCTTACCTTTGTTCCGGACAAATGGAGATGTTCCGATTTGTCGTGCGGACATGTTTTGCTGGAAGCCATATTGCCGCACTTGGTGCAGAAGAAGCTGTGCTCGAAGAACAATGGAGTAATTCCCAGCTCTTCGCTTGTGAAGTTGCTGAAAATTTCTTGTGCTTCATAAGTACCGTAGTAATCGCCTACGCCGGCATGGTCACGACCGACAATGAAATGCGTGCAGCCGTAGTTTTTACGAACCATGGCATGAAAGATGGCTTCGCGAGGCCCTGCATAGCGCATAGCGGCTGGAAATACTCCTAGAAATACACGATCCTTTGGGTAATAGTTTTCCAGCAACGCCAAATAGCTGCGCATGCGAACATCAGCTGAGATATCATCCGATTTGGTTTCACCTACGAGAGGGTTCAAGAACAGAGCATCGACGATTTCCATAGCGCTTTTTTGGATATATTCATGGGCACGATGAACCGGATTTCTAGTTTGAAAGCCAACTACGGTTTTCCAGCCCTTTTCCGAGAAAATACGGCGGGTTTCCGCAGGATCAAAATAAAACTCCGCAAATTGCCCCGGCTCAGGACGATTCAATACCCGGATCGGGCCGCCTGCATAGATGGAAGGCCGCGACAGCAGCTTCTGAACCCCTGGATGGGCTTCGTCATCGGTTTTAAACACCTTAACTGCTTCGTTCTTCTGATCGACCTCATAAATGCTTTGAACGTCCAAAATACCGTAAATAACACCGTCCTGCTCTCCTACTAAAGCTACTTGTTCCCCAACTTTAATCTCATCCGCAACGTAATCCTCCAGAGACAATGTAATCGGGATGCTCCATACGGTCCCATCTACCAAACACATGTTCTCTACTACAGAATCGTAATCTTCTTTACCAAGAAATCCTGTGAGTGGCGAAAAAGCGCCAACACCGATGAGATTAAGGTCGGAAATCGTCCATGCATTAATTTGTATAGGGTATAAGTTCTTGGCCAGCTCCAATAGTCCTTCTCTCTCGGCTCCTACCGCGACACGGTTAATTAATGTGCCGCCATGTGGACGAATTGTCTCAGCCATGGGCTCGTGAAACCTCCTTATTTATGAAGGCCACATTCCGTTTTCTCAAAGCCGGACCAGCGTCCTGCACGAGGATCTTCACCTGCAGCTACTTGACGTGTGCAGTGCTCGCATCCGATACTTGGATAGTTCCGGTCATGCAGCGGATTATAAATAATATTATGACTGCGGATATAATTCCATACATCTTCAGAAGTCCAGGAAGCAAGAGGGTTGAATTTCACCAAGCCGAATTTCGTATCGTATTCCACTTTCTTCGCGTTGGCTCTTGTTGGAGCTTGATCTCGGCGAATTCCCGTAATCCAGGCATCATAGTTTTTCAAAATATCCGACAAAGGATCTACCTTACGGATGTTACAGCATTGCGTAGGGTTGCTTTTCCAGAGCTCGTCACCGAATTGAGCGGACTGATCTGCTAAGGTCAGCTTGGGAAGAACCTGCACGAACTCAACACCATAATGCTGCTGCAGCTTATCGCGGGTTTCGTAAGTCTCTTTGAAATGCACGTTAGTATCCAAGTAAAAAATATCTGTCTTAGGGCTTACCTTCTGGAGCATATCGACTAATACGACGTCCTCTGCCCCGAAGCTACAGGCCAAAGTGATGTTAGGGAATTTCTCAACGGCCCAGGCAATCAATGCTTCCGGGGACTGGTTCTCGAATTGTTCTGCCGCTTCTTGAATTAATTTTTCTTTTTCAAACAAATTCATGTTTATCCATCCTCTCATCGTATTAATTCCGAGTATATTAATGTGTTTTGTTATATATCATTATAACGCGACGGGACTTTTTGTCAATTTAAAATTTTGTTGGGCCATTACCTATCATATGGTGAGCCCAGGCAAAGGTGATTCTAGAGTAAAGGGCAGATAAATTTCTGCCCCTCCTCATCAAACCGTACGTGAGGTTTTCCCTCATACGGCTTTCCGATGTTCGTCATTCATGT
>NZ_JADBDR010000032.1:0-11379 GCF_014873645.1 Paenibacillus sp. OAS669 | reverse complement strand
CATGAATGACGAACATCGGAAAGCCGTATGAGGGAAAACCTCACGTACGGTTTGATGAGGAGGGGCAGAAATTTATCTGCCCTTTACTCTAGAACATTTGCGATGGTAACACTCGTGGCGAGGAATGAAAGTAGCCTCCATATGGAAACGATTGGAATAAGGGGATTTCTGTTGTATACTTACTTTCATCTAGAAGAGCTTGCAAAGGGATAATGACCTGCCTGCGAGGAGAGAGGACGATATGATTCAACCTATTGATATAGAGGACAACCACCAAGTACTGGAGCTATTGATGCTGCAGCAGCTCTCTTACCGGGTGGAAGCGGAACGGATTGGCTTTGATGAAATTCCTCCCTTATTTGATTCGCCCAAGACGATTCGGGAATCCGGCGAGCAGTTTTTCGGTTATTATGAAGGGCAGCAGCTGGCAGGCGCTGTATCGGTCAAGCAAGGCACGAAGGAGCTCACGATATGCCGGCTGATGGTTCACCCGTCGTTTTTTCGCCGTGGTATCGCCACGCAGCTGCTGCAGTATGCCGAGCAATTCGCCATGCCGGGGATGGCCGTGAAAGTATCGACCGGCACGAACAACGAGCCTGCCGTATTGCTGTACGGAAAGCATGGGTATGAAGCAGGTCAGGTGCTGGAGATTGCTCCTAATGTGACGCTTACTGTGTTTCACAAGAGAATCCCTTATGAAAAAGAAGAAACGTGATACGGTTGGTCCGCATCACGTTTTTTTGAGGCTTACGCTATTTAAAAGATAGTATAATCATCCCAATGGATTGGCTCGCCGTTCACGGCTGCTTGATATCCCGCCGCAGTCCCGAGCTTCAGCTCGTCTCTCCTTCTTGTCACATACGAGACCTCGATACCGGCAGCATCGGTGGTTTTTGCCGCAAATTGGGCTGGGGACAGCCTCATGCGGGATGTGAACTGCTCCAGATCGCGGATTCCCAGCTGCTCCGCTTCCTTGGAGGACATCACCTCCATGACGACACCGTTGGCGCCGCCAACGAAGGGGCTTGTGATGGATACCCGATCCGGCTTCTCCTCGGCATGGAAATCGTTCTTTAGATGAAATACCGCGTATACGTTGCCGATTCGGCCATAGCCGCTGCGCCCTTCAAACGACCATTCCCCTGTAGGCAGACAGCCGATAAGAGACGGATAAGCCTCCTGATCCTCAGCAGGAACCTCCCACAGCTGCGCCACGGAATCCTGATGGAACAGGACTTGACCGTACCGGCTTTGATGTCTGTCGTCCCCTTCTTTATATTTATTTCCCGGATGGAAGAAGAACGCCTGATTCACCCCGATAGCGGCGGCCGGGTCTGTCAGAGGCAGCGTAACATCCCATCGCTGCTGCTCGTTGTCGAATTCATCCCGGCGTTCCCAAATACCGCCTACAGCGTAGTCCGGTGTTATATAAGTGTATAGATGAGCTTCCTCGGTTACTTCCCCGTCCACCTCAGCGAACTGAATTTTACGCTTCAGCTCCTTTACGGAGTCGCGCTCTACTGCACGCTTCACAATGTCCTCCGACACCTGGTAAGTATAGAGGCTTGCCCCTTCCAGACGCGTAATGACGGCAGGCATCGGGAAATCCCCGAACTGGATATAATCGAGCAGCGTATTATTGTCCTTCGGTCCGTCATGCGGCCATTGGCGCGATTGGGCACCGACCCAGGCCCCTTTTAAATACGAGTCCGCACGAAGGTTCCAGAGGTGGTCCAGCATTTCACTCACCGTCTCGCGAACCGCCGCATCATCTACGACTTCCCACACGCAGGCGAACGACTGAATCCAGTGCCAATGCCATGGAAGAGCCCCGTACTCCTTGAAGCCGAACGTTTTCACATGCCGAAGCTGCTGCTTGGCGAATCGAAGTCCCTGCTCTAGCAGTTCTTGATCGTCGAATTGATGACCGAGCAAGAGCTTCAAGGAAGTATGCTTGGCTTCATGGTGATGAATTTGCTTGATCGGCTGGCGATACACGCTGCTTTGGTAAATATGAAGAATCGACAGATTCAGCTCGCTCTTCAGGCCGAGAGGAAGCACATGCTGGAATTGGTTATAAAATAAAATAATAAGACAGCCCATCAGCTCTACCGGAAGGAGGTTAGGCTTGGCTAAGGCGGGATCACTGCCCAAATTAAGCGGCCAATGGCCGTACATCGGGTTTTCAGGGTCCTGCACCTGCAAGCTTAATACCCGGCTTATCATGTTCGAGGCCAAATCGAGGGCGGATTGGCGCTCGGCTTCGCTCATTTCGGAGCTAGCCTGCAGATCTGTGCAATAAGAGAACAGATGAATCGCATAATAAAAATTATCGCGCACGTCGCTATGAAACCAGAAGCCGCTGGGCAGAACAGGCAGCTCGAGCGCTTTGCGGGCTGCCAGACGGCGAATGGCTTGTTTTCTTTCCGTCAATGCTGAGTAAGATGCAGTCAATGGAGTTCCTCCGTTCATTCTTTTTGCATGGAATGGCTTTAAACGTTTCATTCTCTACATTCTAAGTGTAGCGTCACAGGAAGGGAAGTCAACTCCAAGACCCAAACATTTTCGTCCGATGAGAGGAAACCGTGGTAAAATAGGCTCATGTGAAAAAGTTCTCCTTCCTGCCAGGACGCGATCATACATGCTGTTCTTATGGAACGAAAAAATATTTACGATTTTTGAAGGGGTCCGACAGCTTCTGCCGTCCAATAGTGTATAACAACATAACCGAAGGCGGTGAAACGATGGAACAATTGACGGATGAGCAATTGGTTGAACAGATCCGTCAAGGCGATGAGGAGGCTTACCGTCTCTTGATTGAGCGTCATAAGAATTACATTTATACGCTCGTGTATCGCATGGTTGAGCATCGCGAAACCGCCGAAGATTTGACGCAGGAAATTTTTATCAAGCTGTATCGGTCGTTGGTTCATTTTCGTGGCGATGCCAAATTTACGACCTGGGTTTACCGGCTGACAGTCAACCTAGTCACCGATTACCGCCGCTCCCAGCGGCGCAGGCCTTATGAGGCTTTACTGGATAAGATGAAGAACTGGTTCGGCAATCGTCAGGAAGAGCCGGAAGCTGCAGCCCTGCAAAAGGAAGAGCAGCAGACTATCCTGAAGCTTTTATCGGAGCTGCCCGACAAGTACAGACTTATCCTGTATTTGTATCATTACAAACAGCTGTCCTATCAAGAAATTGCCGAAGCGACACAGCTTCCGATGAAAACGATAGAGACAAGATTATATCGGGGAAAAGCGCTGCTCAAACAAAAATGGCAGGAGGTACGCAATCATGAACAAAAGCTATCTGCATCCGGACGATCATCATCTGCTACTATTTCTAAATAGCGCCTGTTCTGAGCTGGAATTGAAGAAGATCGGACGGCACATCCAAGGCTGCCCCGACTGCCGGACACGGCTCCGCGCTTATCTTGACATGGAGTCTCTATTGGATCAAGTGCCTCTGCTCCAGGCGCCGGAGGAATTGACGGACAAGGTCATGGGGGCCATCGGGAGAGAGTCCCGGGAGCAAACCCTTCGAGCAGCCGCTGCTTCCCGCCATGCTTCCAAAGCCAAAGGAAGATGGCATAATGAATTGGTGCACGGATTGGTGGCTACGGCAGCGACCTACGTGTTCATCTCCTCAGGGGTCCTGGGTAAAATCATGTCCATTAATGCGGAGCAGTGGGGGGACGACGTCCAAAGCAAGGTTGCCGCATTGGGATGGATCGTACATCAACTTTCCGTCCAGTTATTATTTTCTTAGCAAGTACATTGGAAAGCTTAACAATATGAGCATCGAATCAGTTCATTTGAACGAATGGAGGTTAATCGTATATGGAGGAGCAGCGCAAGCAGCCGTTTTTAAATGAAGAAGAAAAGGAAGATGCATTTTTGAGGGAGCGAATGGAGCGATGGAACCAGGTGCCTCCTAATCAGCCTCCTTACGACCCGTTTCGCGCCGCGCCGCGCAAAAGCAAATTTGTAGCCTGCCTGCTCTCATTTTTGATTCCAGGCACGGGCCAACTGTATCTTGGGTTGATGCAGCGGGGTATGATGCTGATGCTTCTACTGATTGCAGATATTTTCGCCATTGTGTTTTTTGCGACCAATGCAAGTGCAAGCATTCCGTTGATCGTATTATTTTCCTTGTTCATCCCGGTCATTTATTTCTACAACATTTTTGATGCGCTTCAACAGACCGACAAAGTCAATTCCGGGTGGGGCGGGCTTTATTCCGATACGATGGATACCGTGGGCAGCAAAAGGTCATCCAAAGGTCCAAAAGGCAGCACGATCGGCTACTTGTTGATTATCGGGGGCGTATTCCTGTTTCTTGTAAGCAGCAAGCCGGCCTGGCTGAACCGGATTTTTGAGCTGCTCGGGTCCTCTATCGGTGCTGTTGTGCTTATTGTTGTAGGCGTCGTGATGTTTTTGAAGGAATCTACGAAAAAATAAAGACAAGAAGGAGAACGTACGATGCGAAAAGCAGGACGTTACACGGCTGCGCTGCTTCTGGTTTTAGTCGGGGCGGCGGTAATTGCCGATCAGTACATGGGATCGCAGTGGACAGCGCTTCTTGTTAACTGGTGGCCCGTATTGTTTGTAGCTTTGGGCGTTGAGTATATTTTATTTAATATGAAATACGGAGACAGCGACAAGCAGCTGAAGCTGGATCTAGGCGGCGTCATTATTGCGGTTATCCTCTCCGCTATTGTCATTGGCAGCACGCAGTCCGCCGCGCTGTTCCGCAATTGGTCGGCCAATCTCAATTTGGGAGATGCGGTGCTTTCCTTCACCCAAGGGGATGGACACAAATTTGAACAGGGAACGACTGAAATCGTGTTGGCCAGCGGGGTGGATAAGGTAACGGTTAATAACCCTTCGGGCAATGTCGTTCTAAAGCAGGGAACTACGGATAAGCTTCAAATTGAAACGACCGTTTACGTGGCCGTGGATGACGAGCAGGAGGCCAAGCGAATTGCTTCCGAGGCGCGGTTGGAGCAGCGGGTTCAAGGACATGAGCTGACGTTAACCTCCACAGGAGCAGAGTACGGAGGCGGGTTCTGGCAACAGCGCAAGGCGCGCACTGATCTGGTGATCAGCCTGCCGCAGCAAATCAAGCTCGACATGGATCTGGAGACAAGTAACGGGTCCATCACCGCGGAACAATTGGCTTTCAAGCGGGAGCTGAAGGCCAGGACGACCAATGGAGAAATCAAGGCTGCTTCCATCCGGGCCGATAACATAGAGCTTCGATCCACCAATGCCCGCATCGCAGCTGTAAAGACCCAAGGAAGCATGAAGCTGGATTCAACCAACGGCGTGCTGGAGGTGCAGGATCATCAGGGGGATGTGAAGCTGACATCGACCAACGGCAGCCTTACCTTGAATCAGGTTAACGGTACCATAGCTGCCAAAACAACGAACGGAAATATTCAGATCCAGGATGTACCCGGCGGATTAAAGGCAGACACAACGAATGGCTCCGTACAAGTTGCGAGCCGCGTTATTAACGGGGATTGGGATATCGAGACGACTCACGGCGGCATCAAGCTGGTACTGCCCCCTAACGGAGACTACACTCTCAAAGGAGAAGGGGAGAGAGACAGTATTCATTCGGCGATTCCGATGCAAATTAATAAGAAGTCGATCGAAGGAGTTGTCGGTACGGGAAAACATAAAATACATTTGGATACGAGTGGAACTATCGATATTCAAAAAGCGGAGTAGCACGTTCTTTTTTTCAGCTATCCTGTAACTTCATTGACAAATGTAAATAAAGCCGCGTAAAATAAATCGATACCCTTTTATCGGATTAGGCGGTGAGACAGCATGGATTCACGATTGGAGCAAGCGTTGCACAAATTGAAATCGACAGGCGTACGCATGACCCCGCAAAGACATGCTATTCTGGCCTATTTATTAAATACGATGACGCATCCGACGGCTGACGAGATCTATAAGGCGCTGGCGCCCCGGTTTCCGAGCATGAGTGTTGCAACGGTATACAACAATCTTAAGGTATTTATCGAGGTCGGACTGGTTCGTGAGATGACCTACGGCGATCATTCAAGCCGGTTTGATGCGGATATGTCGGATCATTACCATGCGCTCTGCGAGGAATGCGGCAAGCTCGTTGACTTTTCCTACAAGCCGCTGGATGATTTGGAGAAAACGGCCGGGATAGAGACAGGGTTTTTGGTGAAAAGCCACCGTGTCGAAGTTTATGGGATCTGCTCGGATTGTGCCGGAGCCCGGCAACTGTCGTAAATTGGAACATTCTACTAATATAAGGTATAATGGACGTGCTTAAAGCCTGCTTGGCAATCAAGTGGCTTTCAGTGCGTCTTTTTTGTTAAACTAGTACTAGATTTGAGCGATGACTAGAGTCGCCATGGGAGTGAAGCAATGGAACCGGATTTGATGATGAATCATAGAACGACGAGAAAAAGGTCGAAAAAATGGCGCATATGGACCCTATTGTTCGCCGTATTACTCGGAGCCGCGGCCGTAGTGTACTGGGACAAATATGTTCCGACCAGCCGGCATGAGGATCCCTCCTTCGAGGGAATCGCGAAGCCGATCTTCTATAAAGGCGTTTTATATGATGAGCCGGCCTCGGGGAAGGAAGAGAGCTTGAAGCTGCCCTTTGCCTTAGCCAAGGAATTAATAGATCCGATGATGCTGTACGAGGAATCGAGTGATTCGACCATTATCACGACGCAGGACAAGGTAGTTCGCTTGAGGACAAGCCAGTTGACCGGAACGATTAATGAGAAGCCCTTCAACCTGAAGTTTCCTCTGGAAAAAGTAAACGGAACCCTGTATCTGCCCATGGAGCCTTTAAAGCAGCTTTACGGGATAGAATTGCGGGAGTCTCAGGACACCGGCGCTGTGATCCTTGTGAAAGAAGGGGACGAACTCAACTGGGGCAAAGCGGTATCTTATCCGAACAAGCCGGACAAAACGATTCCGATGCGCAAGGAGATGTCCATTAAATCTCCGATTGTTGCTGATTTAAAGCAGGGAGAGGACGTCATGATCTGGGGTGAGGAGGAAGAGTGGTACCATGTGCAGCTGAAGAACGGGTATATGGGCTACGTCAAAAAGGACCATTTGTTGTCCGATCATGTGGAAAAGGTCCCCAAGCAGGAGCAGCCTCCAAGCTTTGTAGCGCCGAAGTTGGAGGGCGGGAAGATCAATATGACCTGGGAGCAGGTAACGACTCCAAAAAGCCCGGATACATCCAAATTTCCACCTATGCCCGGCTTGAATGTGGTTAGCCCTACCTGGTTTCATATCGATGACGGTCAGGGCAACTTGAAGAACATTGTTGATCCGGCCTATGTCAAGTGGGCGCACAGCCAAAACTATCATATTTGGGCGCTGTTCAGCAATGGATTTGATCCGAAGCGCACGACAGAAGCATTGTCGACCTACGATAAAAGAATGAAGATGATCAAGCAGCTACTAAGCTTTGCGCAATTATATTCCTTACAGGGCATTAATATCGATTTTGAAAATGTAAATACTAAGGATAAAGAAAACCTGGTCCAATTCGTCCGCGAAATGGTGCCGTTAATGCATGAACAGGGGCTTGTCGTATCGATGGATGTTACGCCGAAGTCTTCAAGCGAGATGTGGTCGGCCTTTTATGACCGGAAAGCTCTTATAGATTCTTTGGACTATATGATGATCATGGCCTATGACGAATACTGGGCCAGCAGCCCTACCGCAGGCTCCGTCTCCTCGCTTCCTTGGGTGGAGAAGAACGTCGTGAAGCTGATGAAGGAGGACCAGATTCCGGCCTCGAAGCTAGTGCTGGGCGTTCCTTTCTATACCCGGATCTGGACGGAGGAGGTCGTTGACGGCAAGAAGAAGGTAAGCTCGAGATCGGTCTATATGGACAATCCGCAAAGAACGATCAAAGAGAAAAATCTGACTCCTGTGTTCCTGCCGGAGGTCGGTCAAAACTATGTCGAGTACAAGGAAGGCGACAAGCTGAACCGTATATGGCTGGAGGATGAGGTATCCATGAAAGCGCGGATGGATATCGTTAATAAATACCAGCTTGCCGGAGTGGCTACGTGGCGAAGAGGCTACGAGAACCCGGCTATATGGGAGCTTATAAAGACAGAGCTTAACAAAAAGCCTTAACCGGACAAAAAAACTGGCTTCCTCTCTCACCTCATGCAGGTAGGGAAAGGAGCCAGTTTTCTTTGCTTCGGCCGTTAAAGATTGGCTTTGGCATTCGGGTCGTGCTGGGGATCCAGAGACAGGATCGTTTTGCAGAACATGCAGCGGTCCGTTTTACCGAGAATTTTGGTAGCCTTGCCGCATTCGGGGCATTCGACAACGGTGGTGCTGGTAGACATCATACCGGCCCAGAAATACACTCCCATGCTGGCCAGCATAGAGATAGCTCCGATGACCATACATATACCGGCGATAATCTTGCCTGCTACGCCCCAGTTAAAAACAATGCCTGCTAACCCCACGATCATCAGCAGCATGCCTCCCATGGTCAGCAGCAGTCCCCATAACCGGAATTCATTAACTTTACTGGATTTTAATATCACGGGTGTCACTTCTTTCTTTAGATAAAATGTGAAATTTGTCACTGAAATGATGCAGGAAACCGCCTACTAATGTAGAAATAAGAAGTATCATGGAATGTTATGTAGGAGGCTGCGGCGATGAACGCCCTAAAGGAACAAAGGATTGCCAGGCTCCGGGAAGATGATGCAGTCATGAGTATATTGGCGGTCGATAATCCGTCAATGTTTTCTGCAATCACGGACGGATTCGATCTCCTGTTGCTAGTCATTGTAAAAGAGGGCCTGCAAACTGATCAACAGTATCATTATATAAAAGACGACTGCCGTATACAAGAAAGATGGTTTACTTCGTCTGCAATTCATCAGCTTATGCTGCACGGAGAGCACCGCAACCTCATTTACTGGATCTTAAAGGGAGAGATTCTTCTGGATCGGAATACGTATTTAGAAGGTTTGCGGCATCGGATGCTGGAATTTCCGTCGGAAATGAGAGAGCACAAGCTGTTAATAGAATTCTCCAGATTTTTGCGCAAATATATGGAGAGTAAAGAATATATTTTGGAGGACCATCTGCTGGATGCGTACAATAACATTCTCGAAGCGCTCCATCATTGGGCGAGGATTGTTATCATCGAAGCGGGAAGCCATCCCGAAATTACCGTCTGGCGTCAGGTAAAAACGATTAATCCCGGAGTATACAAGCTGTATGAGGAGCTCACGCTAAGCAATGAAACGCTCAAGCAGCGCGTCCAGCTAGTGCTTCTTGCTTGCGAATTTTCCGTCATGTCCAAGATGGAGAGATGCTGCGGCCTCTTGCTCTCCCTATTGTCCAGCCGTGAAGAAGCCTGGAGCCTAGGCGAGCTTCAGCAGTGTGAGAAGCTGTCCGACATTCGGTTCGAGCTTCCGCTTATCCTGAATAAGCTGGTGAAGAAATCACTGGCCAAGGAAATTATCTATACATTGGACGAAGAAGTATCCCAGCTGGAATTACGGTACACAACGAAATAAGGAATCCAAGCGACAAAAACAGCAGTTTCTGCTATACTTATACTCAATTGAATAACCACTAGGGGAGCCTTTTATCGCGAGGCTGAGATAAGAAAGCTTTTTCTTGACCCTTGGAACCTGATTATGGCATGTCTTGTGCGGCATGCTTCTGGATGATACCAGCGTAGGGAAGTGGACGAACGTAAGATGCTGTTTTCGGCATATTTACACCAAGTCAACCTCTTGTGCGCGGTTGGCTTTTTTTGTTGTCAATTTTACCTGGAAAGCGTGGTGTGGTGGTGTGAGACTGATCATTAACGGGGAAGCGAGAGAAGTAGATCAGGTAACGAATGTTGCCGAGCTGCTTACTGTTTTCAAACTTGAGCAAAAAATACTGGTCATCGAGCTGAATCGGGACATTATCGAGCGCAGCGAGTATGCCAATACAGCTCTCAAGGAAGGCGACTCTCTTGAAATTGTTCACTTTGTAGGCGGGGGTTAAGGATTGATTTGCCCGTTATACTTGCTTGCACATACATATTAATGGAGGTTTGTACAAATGAATGACGTGTTAAAAATCGGCCCCTATGAATTCAAATCCAGATTGCTGCTAGGGACAGGCAAATTCAATTCGCTGGATATTCAAAACCAAGCCGTTCAGGCTTCCGAAGCGGACGTTCTTACCTTCGCTATTCGCCGTCTGCCTATCGATAACCCGGAAGCTCCTAATTTCCTGGAGACGCTGGATTTAAAAAAGTTTACGCTTCTCCCTAACACGGCGGGCGCTTATACTGTAGAAGAAGCTGTTCGTATTGCAAAGCTGGCCAAGGCATCGGGCATGTGCGACATGATTAAGGTGGAAGTCATCGGTGATCCGAAGACTCTGCTGCCGGACCCTATCGGAACGCTAGAAGCTACGAAAATACTGGTGGACCTTGGCTTCATCGTGCTGCCGTATACCTCGGACGATCCGATTCTGGCGCGCAAGCTGCAGGAAGCGGGAGCCGCTGCAGTTATGCCTGGAGCTTCTCCTATCGGTTCGGGACAGGGCATTGCCAATCCGAATCAGCTTCGCTTTATTATCGAAGAAGCGAAAGTTCCTGTAATCGTTGACGCGGGTATAGGCGGTCCGGCAGATGCTGCATTGGCAATGGAGCTGGGTGCCGATGGCGTACTTCTGAACACGGCTGTCGCCGGCGCTCAGGATCCGGTTCTCATGGCGGAAGCATTCAAGCTGGCTGTCATTGCGGGACGTAAAGGATTTATGGCGGGGCGCATTCCTAAAAAGAGATATGCCTCTGCAAGCAGCCCGGTCGAAGGAATGATCGAATAGCTTGAGCTTGATTCGAAACCTGAAGGGAGTACGTCTGGTTTAGACAGGCGTGCTTCTTTTATTCTGTAAGCCATCGAAAAAAGAGCATCTGCCTTGAAAGATGATTCGCTGAATATTTTTTTAAAATAACGCTTGACTTTATATATAAGCCTATGATACATTAACTCTCGCCGCTAAAAAACGGCAAACACATCCGAAACAAATCAAGCTTAATAAGAAAAATAAATTTCAAAAAAAAGCTTGCATTAAGATGGGTGAATGTGATATATTAAAAAAGTCGCTGCTAAACAAAGCGACACGAAATGACAAGATGAAAATTACGAAAGTAATGAAGTTTTGTCGAGATATTGTCCTTTGAAAACTGAACAACGAGTGAATGTTTGAACAGAGAATGAAAGTTCTCGCTAGCATTGAATTTTGAGCTTAAGACAAGCTCTATTATAGATCACTTCGGTGATCACTTTAATGGAGAGTTTGATCCTGGCTCAGGACG
>NZ_JADBDR010000031.1:0-25960 GCF_014873645.1 Paenibacillus sp. OAS669 | reverse complement strand
GATTCCACCTCACGATGGACACCCTTGCTCTTGGCTAGTGGTTGGCAACTACGAGCCCCCACAGCGGACTTTCACCGCCTAGTTAATCGCCATGCATGGCGCACTAAAAAAAGCCGGTCACTGCTGGGCAGCGCCGACTTGGGTTCAATCTGATTAGTAAGACAGTCCAGGATAAAGAGGGAATTGAGCGGTCAAATCTTTTACCATACCGCGCACTTTCTCGTGTACAGCTGTATCCGTAGGGTTTTTCAAAGTCAAAGCAATGATTTTGGCGATCGTCTTCATCGCTTCTTCGTTCATGCCGCGGGAAGTTGCTGCAGGCGTACCGACGCGAATACCGCTTGTAATCATAGGCTTCGCAGGGTCGAATGGAATGGCGTTTTTGTTAACCGTAACGCCAACTTCGTCCAGCAGATGCTCCGCATCTTTACCGGAGATGTTCAAGCTGCGCAGGTCGATCAGCATCAAGTGGTTGTCCGTACCGCCGGATACCAGATCAACGCCCTCTGCGACTAAAGCTTCAGCCAATGCTTTGGCGTTGTTGACTACGTTTTGCGCATACGTTTTGAATTCAGGCTGCAAAGCTTCTCCGAAGGATACGGCTTTAGCGGCAATCGTATGCATCAAAGGACCGCCTTGAGTTCCAGGGAACACGGCTTTATCGATAGCTGCTGCCCAAGACTTGCGGCACAGGATCATACCGCCGCGAGGACCGCGAAGCGTTTTATGTGTAGTTGTTGTAACAAAATGAGCGTATGGCACTGGGTTTGGATGCAGTCCCGCTGCAACCAAGCCTGCGATATGAGCCATGTCTACCATGAGCAGGGCGCCGACATCGTTAGCGATTTGGCTCAAAGCTTCGAAGTCGATGATACGCGGATACGCGCTGGCACCGGCAACGATCATACGAGGCTTATGTTTGAAAGCGGCTTTGCGCACTTCATCATAGTCGATGCGGGAATCGGATTCTCTTACACCGTAAGCGACGAAGTTGTACAACAGACCGGATGCGTTAACCGGGCTGCCGTGAGTCAAGTGACCGCCGTGAGCCAGGTTCATACCCAATACGGTATCGCCAGGCTGCAGAGCTGCCAGATAAACCGCCATATTCGCTTGAGCTCCGGAGTGAGGCTGAACGTTCGCGTGCTCTGCGCCGAACAATTCTTTGGCACGGTCGCGGGCGATGTCCTCCACGATATCAACGTACTCGCAGCCGCCATAGTAGCGGCGTCCTGGATAGCCTTCCGCATATTTGTTCGTAAGGACCGTACCCATAGCCTGCATAACCGCTTCACTGACAAAATTCTCGGATGCGATCAATTCGATTTTGTCGCGCTGACGGCCGATCTCCAGATTCATAGCCTCAACGATTTTCGGGTCTTGCTTGCGTAATTGTTCCACAGTAAGTTCCTCCTCGGGATGAGCTTATATTTTTAATAAAGAGAAAAATTCCCTGCTTAAACAAAACCATGAGTTACTCGTTCGTCAAGTACACGAGCCAGCCCCTTGCGGTTCAGCGCTGTCCATATCATAAACCGCGCGTGCGCCTCCGATAAGCTTCGGACGGGTATAGGCAGCAAGAATGGACGCATGTCCAATCATTCGGATCGACGGTTTGAACGGAACCGCCACTCTCTTCAGATGCATCCCGATGAGCGTGCCTCCGATATCAATGCCGGCATGAGCCTCGATGGTCTCAACGACACAAGCCTGCGGCAAGTTTTTAAACGCATAGGAAGCCATGGAGCCGCCTGCTCTGGGCACCGGAATAACGGAAACCGGATCGAGCCGGTACTCCTTCATCGCTTCTCGTTCAACTACCAGAGCCCGGTTCAAATGCTCGCAGCATTGATAAGCCGGATAAAAGCGGACTTCCTTCCGCACGGCCTCCATGGCCGCAAACAGCTGTTCCGCCACTTCCTCCGTACCGGACGTTCCGATATGCTTGCCGAGCACCTCGCTTGTGCTGGTTCCGAAGACGATAATCTGCCCTGCTTCAATATGCCCCGCCTGTATCAGCTCGCGAAGCGCCTGCTCCATATGGCCGCGAATGGCGCTTATGTCCAATGATGCTGGTTCCGCTGCAGCCTGCCGGAATTGTTCTGCGTTGTCCATCATGAATCGCCTCTTTCGTCAGGCTTTCCGCTTACGGATGAAGCGAGTACTTGTCTTCCAACGCCTTGACTTTGTTAATGCGATTTTGGTGGCGTTCCCCTTGCGAGAACTCGGTTTCCAGCCAGACTTTCACGATCTCCTGCGCAACGCCCGGGCCAATAACTCTCTCTCCCATGGCAAGCACATTCGTATCGTTATGCTCGCGTGTCGCCTTAGCCGAGAACAAGTCATGCACCAATGCACAGCGGATGCCAGGCACTTTGTTGGCGGCAATCGTCATGCCGATCCCTGTGCCGCAAACTAGAATCCCTTTGTCGGCTTGACCCGAAACCACTTGATCACAGACGGCAATGGCATAATCCGGGTAGTCGACGGAATCTGTGCTGTTGTAGCCCATATCCGCCACCTGATGACCCAATGATTCAATATAGCCCACCAATTCATCCTTCAAACGAAATCCTGCATGATCTGCACCAATAGCAATTTTCATATTGTCCTTCGCCTCCTAACATAGTTAGCTCCATTATAACCGATAGATAGCCGAAACACGAAAAAAGAGCATGCAGCGTGCTGTATCCAGCACAACGATGCTCTTTGCCCAGGCGACCGGCCGTGTACCTTGATGCTCCACTGTGGTTAAACCCACTCGTCGCCAGTTACATCAAGGCCCTACATTGTACCTTTATCATAGCGGAAATAGCGTCTTGTGTAAAGCCTAAAAAGTGAGTCCAATTCCCGAACACACGGATGGCTAATGAATCAGGAAAATCCGTTACCTTGCCGCTTTCAGCTTATGGATCAGCTTCAGCAGCGCGGCCTCAATCTCCGCTGCGCACGCTCGATATTGAGCTAAGGAGCCCCCGAACGGATCGGCAATATCGTAATCCGGAAGCGTGCGCTCCAGCGTCAAGATTCGTGCCCTCTCCTCATCGGTTACCTGCTGGGACAATGCCCGTTTCACCTGCAAATCGGCAATCAGCCGTTCCATCTCCGCTATGCGACCGGCGGCTTCCGGATCGTCCTCCACGTACTCTTTCAGCGTATATATTTTATCGACGAACTCCGGATATTTGCCTATTGCGTGCTGCTTATGTCCCGACGTCATCGTCAGCACCACGTCAGCCCACGCAATCAAATCGCTCGATAACGCGCTGGAGGTCATGCTGCAATCCGATCCATGCTCCTTTAATACGGCTGCCGCATGATGGGATACCGGTGTGCCGTTATAAGCTGCAACCCCCGCCGAGCGGACTTCAAGATGGTGCAAATCATGTTCCGCCAGCAGCTTCCGGAGCAAGCCTTCAGCCATCGGACTGCGGCAGGTGTTGCCGGTACAAACGAATAAGATTCGATTCATCTGGGATCCCTGCCTTTACTATTCAATATAGGCTGTAATCAGCCTTCCCTTTTATTGTACCTCAAATGTTTGAAAATAGGGAACGGTCGAGCCATGGTTTTCAAAAATTAGGCCGGTTTTATAATAAAAAATGCACGCCGAAGGCCAATAAAATAACTCCGCCCATCGCTTCGCCATACTCACCGATCCATCGTCCCATCTTGCTGCCCAGCAAAAGGCCGATAATGGACATGATCCCTCCAACGGTTCCGAACATGATCACGGTCAACGCCATATCCCCGGCAAACATGCCAAGAGAGACGCCGACAGAAAAGGAATCGATGCTGACGCTGAGCGCAAAAAGAAGCAAGCCTCCCAGCGTACGGTGATCGATGGATTTTACTTCTTCCCCTTTCAAGGAGCTGTACACCATATGAATGCCGAGAAGCAGCAGCAGCGCCCCTCCGACCTTGGTGGCAATGCCGCCCATCAAAGAGCTGACGTAGCTGCCCGTAAACATGCCCATCAGCGGCATAACCATATGAAATACAGCAATGACAAAGCTGAGCTTAGCAATGTCCAGCTTGCGTATGCCCTTCATCCCTATGCCAATGCCGAGCGATAGAGCATCCAGTCCCAAAGCGATAGCCATGATCAATATAGCGATAAACTGCCCCACCATTAGCGGAGATGTCCAATCCATTCTATACTCACCCCTTGTCCCCGTCCCTAATCAACATATGCGGACGAGTCCAGAATCATGACTGGGAGAGAGCTAACGGATCGGTTCCACTTCGGAGTATACGGACAAACTCGCAATTCACTGCCATTTTTCGCAATAACAGCCGGATTTATTCATGTATATCCTAGCGAGGGCTGGATAGATGTGAAGCGGTTCTGCATGGTATGTATGTTAAAAAATGCACCGGCAACGCCCTACAGGCGAAATGCCGGTGCATCCATCAGACATGAATGATACGGTCTCCGGCCGCCTTGCGCAGCCGGTTCATAATCGCGGCCCCGATGCCCTCCTCGGGGCATGTTTCCCCCACGATGAAGTGGATACCCGCTTCATCGAACTCGCGCAGCGCGGCGTACAGCCCGTGCGCCAGCGATTCCAGGTCGCCGACGCTTCCGCAGGCGACGATATGGTCCGCGCGCAGCAGCGGGGCGTGCTCACGGTACGTGAGAACGCCTGTGCGTTCCCCGCGCGCGTGCGCTTCGTCGAGCTCGCGCTGGATGCGAGCGAGCACCCGTTCAGGAGCATCGCCCTGAACAAGGGTCATTACGCCGCGCGGGGCGTAATGCGTGTACTTCATCCCCGGCGCGCGGGGTGCCGCGGAGGGCTCTTGGTGCGCTGAGGCTTCGCGCACCGTGATACCGGGCAGCGCCTCGCGAAGCTGCGCTGCCGTAATGCCGCCGGGCCGCAGAATGTGGAGCACACCGCCGCTGGCTTCGCCTGCGGCTGGAGTGTACTCCACCACCGTGGACTCGACGCCGACCCCGGTCGGCCCCCCGTCCACGATGCCGTCGATGCGGCCAGCGAGATCCTCCAACACATGCTGCGCTTGTGTTGGGCTGGGCCTGCCCGAGCGGTTAGCGCTCGGCGCGGCCACAGGGCAGCCTGCAGCGGCAATCAGCTGCAGCGCCACCGGATGGTCGGGCATCCGCAGCCCGACCGAATCCAGCCCCGCGGTGACGAGCGGGGACAGAACGCCTGGCCGGACGGGCAGCACGACCGTGAGCGGCCCCGGCCAGAAGGCGTCCAGCAAACGCGAAACGGCCTCATCCGGAGAAGCGGCGAGCTCCTCTACTTGAGACCGGTCTGCGATATGGACGATAAGCGGATTATCCGAAGGCCTTCCTTTGGCCTTGAAAATTTGTTCAACGGCTCTCGTTTGGCGGGCGTCAGCCCCCAAGCCGTATACCGTTTCCGTAGGAAACGCTACAAGCCCTCCCTGCTTCAGGGTCTGTGCCGCTTCCGCCAACGATTCCGGCTGCGGCTGCTCGGGCGAGACCTTCCAGTATGCTGTCATCCTTACTCCACCCTTAATCCATTTTCCATGCGTCCCTTAATCCGTTCAGTCCTCGATTTCTTGCGAGGACTACCCATTATTCCTGCAAGTCTATACCCACTACATAGGACTACGCAAACAGCGAGCCTAGCTTCTTCATCAAATCCCAAAGAAAGAAACGAACTTCCGGCTGCTCCGGTTGTACATCGGCCTTAGCCACTGCAGTCTTGCCTGCGGCTGGCGCTGCGCCTTTTGTCTCGGCTGCCTTATTAGCCGTTTTGGCCGTTTTCGCGTCTTTACCTGTTTTAACCTCTTGGTGATCCTTCGCTTTATTCGCAGATTCCTTCTCCGCCTCAGGCACCGCTTCTGCGCGGACCTCATTCGGATTTTTGGCGATAACCTCCGAATCTACGAAGCACAGCGGAGGAAACAGGACGCACCACCAGTTTTGTCCTTCTGCATTACCGATGGAGACGCGAAGCGCCTCATAATTGCCCGCAGGGTATACTTGGTTTCCGTACATTTTGGTTGGGAACGGAACAACGCCAAGCTCAACCTGATAAGCATAGTCAAATCCGTTTTTGCGGAGCGTCTGCCCCACCAATTCACTCAGCTCAGGCAAATGGCTGCGGACCGTTTGTCTTGCTTCCTCAATCGTTTGCGGACCGGTAACCCACTGCTGCATTTGTTCCACGATAGCATCACGAACTTCTCTTTTTATCCATTGATCGGATGGTGAATCCGAATTAGCCAATATACGAAGTCGTATCGATTCTTGAGGGATTACCCCCTCTGTACTGGCGGAAGCACTCTCTGCCTTGGAGGCAAACACAACCGTATTTTCCTTTTGGGCTTCCCAACAAAACATTAATAGAATAAGTGCAAAAGCTATATAAAAATATCGAACCCGGGAAGTTCTTCTCACCATGGCTTGTCGCCCCTCTCGTATCGCTTCATAGCTTTAGTATGAACCGATCCGAGAGGTTTTAAACCTAGCAATCTAACAATTTTTACTAGAGAGAATAGATTGTGCCTCTCCTTGCCCAACCACCTGGCTTTTATGCTGATCCGGGCACTACGTCCCTTATCTCCGCTTCCAAGCTATAACATGCCGGTCAATTCCCGCCAAGTCGGGAACCAACCGAATCCCGTCCCAAGCCTCTACTGCGGCAAGCATGTCCGACACCGCCTTGGCTTGCCCCATGCCGACTTCCAGTCCGACAAGGAAGGGCATCGAGGTCAGCTCCTTCAGCTGAGCAATGAGACGCCGATACAGCACGAGACCGTCCTTCCCGCCATACAATGCGGAAGCCGGCTCGAACAAGCGCACCTCGGGCATCAATCCCCCCTCATCCTCCTCGGGTATATAGGGAGGATTGGATACAACCGCATCAAGGCGCAGCCCTTGTTGGATATAGGGTGCCAGCAGATCCCCCTCCAGGAACGAGATCTTTCCCGCCACTCCCAGGCGTTCTGCATTTGCCTTTGCAACCGCAAGCGCAGCAGACGATATATCCGAGCTCATCAGACGCCAGGATGGACGCTCCGCGGCAAGACTTACGGCTATCGCTCCGCTTCCCGCTCCTATGTCAGCAACAAGTGGAGATGCCTCTTGTGAAGGCCACAGCTCAGTTCCGAGCATAACCACTTGTTCCACTAGCAGCTCGGTTTCCGGACGCGGGATAAGCACGGCCGGCGTCACCTTGAAGGTACGCCCGTAGAAATCCTGTTCTCCGATAATGTATTGGACCGGCTCTCCTGCCGCTTTACGCTTCAACAGCTCGTACCATTGCCCTTCAAGTTCCACGGGGAACATTTCCTGCCAGCGAAGCAGCATTTCACTGCGGCTCCACCCCAGCAGATGCTGGAGCAGCAGCTCGGCGCAATTGGATGCTTCACTCACTTCATGCCCCTGTAAAAAAGAAGAAGCCTCAACATAGGCTTCACGAATCGTCAACTTCCGTTCGACGGTCATTGGTTTACACTTGTTCCCCTTTATCCATAAGCTCCGATTGGGCAGCAATCGTCAAGGAAGAGATGATCTCATCCATATCGCCGTTCAATACAGCATCCAAACGATGGAGCGTCAAACCGATACGATGGTCGGTCACACGGCTTTGTGGGAAGTTATAGGTTCTAATGCGTTCGCTTCGATCTCCTGTACCCACTTTGCTTTTCCGCTCACCAGCATACTTGGACATTTCTTCCTGCTGCAGCTTATCGAAAATCCGGGCACGAAGCACCTGAAGTGCTTTTTCTTTATTGGAGTTCTGCGACTTTCCGTCCTGACATGTCGCAACAATGCCCGTCGGTACGTGGGTTACCCGAACCGCCGATTTTGTCGTGTTAACGGACTGTCCGCCGGCACCGCTGGAACAGAACGTGTCGACGCGGATATCGTTATCGTTAATTTCGATATCGATATCTTCCATTTCCGGCAGCACCGCAACGGTAGAAGTCGATGTATGAATCCGTCCGCCCGACTCTGTCGTCGGAATACGTTGAACCCGGTGGGCGCCGCTCTCGAATTTCAGCTTGCTGTAGGCTCCCTTGCCGTTTACCATGAAAATAATCTCTTTGAAGCCGCCGAGATCATTCATGCTGACATCCATAATTTCCGTTCTCCAGCCTTGTGTATCGGCGTACTTCGTGTACATCCGGTATAGATCGGCTGCAAATAACGCCGCTTCATCGCCGCCTGCGGCGCCGCGGATTTCGACGATAACGTTTTTGTCGTCGTTAGGGTCCTTCGGAAGCATCAAAATTTTGATGCGCTCCTCGAGCTCCTCCTTGCGCTGGGACAGCTCCTCCAGCTCCATTTTGACGAGCTCGCGCATTTCATCGTCCAGCTTCTCATTTTGCATGGCCCGCGCCGCCTCGTACTGCTCTACAACACCTTTATATTCCGTATAAGCCTCGTAAGACTCTTGTAGGTCGGATTGCTCCTTGGAGTACTCCCGCAGCTTTTTCGTATCGCTCGTTACATCCGGATCACACAGCAGCTCGCTTAGTTTTTCATAGCGGTCCGCAAGTGATTGCAGTCTGTCTAGCATCATCATTCACCCCTTATGTCTCTTCAGATAGTATATAGTTTAGACGTTGAAACGGAAGTGCATAACATCGCCGTCCTGCACCACGTAATCTTTCCCTTCCAGGCGAAGCTGTCCTTTTTCTTTCGCTGCGTTCATCGAGCCCGCATTGATCAAATCATCATAGCTGACAACCTCTGCACGGATAAACCCGCGTTCGAAATCGGTATGGATGACTCCAGCCGCTTGCGGAGCCTTCATGCCCTTGCGGATGGTCCATGCACGAACCTCCTGAACTCCAGCGGTGAAATAAGTATACAAGCCAAGCAGCTTGTAGGCAGCCTTGATCAGACGATTCAAACCGGATTCCTGCAGCCCGAGCTCCTCCAGAAACATCTCTTTGTCTTCGCCTTCAAGCTCGGCAATTTCGGATTCTACCTTGGCGCTGATGGGAACAACCTCTGCTCCTTCCAGAGCAGCGTATTCACGCACCTTTTGAACCAAAGGATTATCATCCGCATTGGCTACTTCTTCTTCGCTCACATTAGCCGCATAGAGCATCGGCTTCATCGTCAGCAGGTGAAGATCGCGGATCAGCAGCTTCTCGTCATCACTCAAATCTACGCTGCGGGCCGGCTTATCGTTATACAGCGCCTCTTTCACCCGCTCCAGACACTCCACTTCAGCCGCGTATTTTTTGTCGCCGCTTTTCATATTTTTACGGGAACGCTCAATCCGCTTCTCAACTGATTCTACGTCAGCCAGGATCAGCTCCAGGTTGATCGTTTCGATATCGCTGATAGGATTGACCGTACCGGACACGTGTGTAATGTTCTCATCCTGGAAGCAGCGGACAACGTGAACGATAGCGTCCACTTCCCGGATGTGGGCAAGGAACTTGTTGCCCAGTCCTTCGCCGCGGCTAGCACCCTTAACAAGTCCTGCAATATCTACAAATTCAAATGCCGTAGGAACGACATTTTTAGGAACAACCATCTCCGTCAACTTGACCAGCCGCTCATCGGGAACCTCTACTACCCCTACGTTCGGATCAATCGTACAGAAAGGATAGTTCGCCGACTCAGCGCCCGCTTGCGTAATCGCATTAAATAAAGTGGATTTGCCAACGTTCGGCAGGCCCACGATCCCAGCTTTCAAAGCCATGTATAGGACAACTCCTTAATCATCGTTATTCAATATCCCTAAATAGTTATTATATCGCACATATAGGGTCCCTGTCACCTTGCCTCTTCTATTTCCAGCAAAAATCATGGAATGTGCAGACGCCTTTCACAGGAACCTATATCTTCCAATCTTTATTTCGTTGTCGCTATGGGCATTAACGAGGCGAGCAGATCGCAGTATAATAGGAGTATCCTCTATTGAAACCAGGTGAGCGCAATGAAAACCCGATGCCAGGATTTAAGTCATGATTCCGATACATTCAAGCATCCCATTATGCTATTTGACGGGGAATGCCGTTTTTGCAGCGGCTCGGTTCAGCTCATTATCCGGCTGGATCAAAAGGACGTTTTTCGTTTTGCGCAGCTGCAATCCGACACGGCCCAGTCCCTGCTTCCACCGGATATCAAGAACGATCCGTCGATGGATTCCGTCATTTTGCTCGACCAAGGCTTCGTCTATACGCATTCCGACGCTATGCTGCAAATTTGCAGACGATTAGGGCGAGGTTGGGCACTACTTTCTGTATTAAAGTATGTTCCGGTTTCCTTGCGGGACTTTCTGTACCGTTGGGTGGCCAAAAGACGGTATAAGCTGTTCGGCAAGCAGGAGCACTGCATGATTCCGACGGCTGAAATCCGCCGTAAATTTATATGAGACCGCCTTCCCGGCTACAGGCTCCTTATCCCCATCTGGGGATAGTGACTTGAATAAATCGAGGGAACTTGCGGAACTATCCCCAATTTTCTACAATAAAATGTGCATAACAACCCGGTTATCCACAAGGTTATCCACAGCATGTTAACAAATCGAATACTTGTTCGTCAGCATTGGCCTGTGAATAAGTTGATCATAGAAACGAGGTGCCTGTGTGCAACAACATATTCCTTTTATGAACGCTGCAATTGATGAAGCCCGCAAAGCCGAGGCACTGCTCGAAGTCCCGATCGGTGCCGTGGTCGTGTGGAACGACACCATTATCGGCCGCGGCCACAATCTCCGCGAGACAACCAAGGATCCACTGGCACATGCTGAGCTCATAGCCATCAAGCAAGCCAGCGAGTATTTAGAGGCATGGCGGCTTCTCGATTGCCGATTATATGTGACTTTGGAGCCCTGCCCCATGTGCGCGGGTGCCATCGTTCAAGCCAGAATTCCACAGGTGATTTACGGAACGACCGATCCCAAGGCCGGCTGCGCAGGGACCTTGATGAACCTGCTGCAGGAAGAACGGTTCAATCATCGCGTCGAGGTGATTTCCGGTGTCCTTCAGGAGGAATGCAGCAGCATGCTGACCCAGTTTTTCCGCCGTTTAAGAGGGAAGGCATAATCAGGACAAGACGTCCATCAGGTTATTTTATCTAGACAAACGTTATGTTAAGCCAAAAGGTCCCCACATAATACAGCCTAAAACGCTGTACAGGAAAAAAAGCAGGAGATTCGGATGCTTCCGACTCCTGCTCTTTCTTTCAAGATATGATACTGTTGTCCAATCCTCTCATCTCCACCTGCACTCCCTCCGGCAGCACTACGGTAACGGTCATCCAAGGATAATAGGATTGCAGCCCCCGCTCCGAAGGAAGCCGTTTGATCTGCACATACATGATCTCGCCGGCCGTATGTACGGAGACCACCTGGTCCTTGTCCAATGGACGTGATTGCTCTCCCCCTTTGATCCGTTCACGAAAGGTCCCGAATACCTGAATGGAGCGTTCCGTCGATTTATCAATTTTCACACTCTGATCTCCTGATTGGACAACGATTTTTTTCACGCCGTCTCCCAATGCTTCCTTCACTGTCGGCAAATCCCTGGTTTCCTCCGTCGCTCCCAGCATGGATCGAATTTCGCCCAAAATGCCGACAGACGCCAGCAGCGTAAACCCGAGGCAGCCGATGCAGATCACTCCAACAAAGAACAGGCTCATAAAGTCGTAATGAAGCATGCTGTTTTCTTTATTCGAGAATAATAAATAGATAATAATCTCAAGCCCAAGCAAAACAAAGATGATGGGCCACCAGGCGATAAACGCATCGAAGGCCTGGATTCCTCTCCATTGGGACATGAACAGGATGACCCCCAGCAGGATCAAGGTCAAGCCCATCGATAGAGTCCCTACACGCCATTTTTTCATAGGCTATCCGTCCTTTCGATTTTTGCTTCCGATGAGCAGTCGAAGACCGCCGCCGATCAAGATTACGGATACAACAAAGGTCTGAAAATATTGGTGGAACAGTATGGAGATCCGTTCTTTGGGGAACATCCGGTCCAAGGCGTTCAGGATCACTTCATCGGCCAAATAATATCCTCCCAAAACCAGCAATCCTATGCCGACCCATTTTTGATGATTCATCAACCAATCGACGAAGGGAAGGTCCTTCAGTTCCTCCCGTCCCTGCTTGGAAATCTGCTGCAGCGCGTCAAAGAAGCTATAGAACCATAAAATCGGAATCAAGAACAAGAAAATCGATAAACGAAGCACATCCATAATATAGATGAGCAGCAGGAACGCGGCCATGAGCTGAAGCCCTCTTTTTTGGAGGCCAAGATACATATGTCCCGCTCCCGGAACGATAGACAGGAAGGTGGCGATCATCTTGCTCTTTCTGCCATCCTCACGGCTTTCCTGAAAATCCTCGAAGAAGGTCTGGTCTACAAGCGGCTCCCCCCGCTGTTTCTTGTTCAGCTGCTGCACACAATCGAACATGGAGTACAGCCACACGATGGGCAGGATGCACAGAAAAGCCAGAAATCCGTCTCTATGCGTCAGCACTGCGACGAAGATAACCATCGCCAAGGTTCCGAAGAATGCGATTAAGAAAGCTAATCCCCGCTGCATCAGGCCAAGCTGAAAATGTCCAAGACCTGGGATGAACGACAGAACAATGGCGGCAAAACGATCATTCCCGCTGTGCTGTGGTACCATGAGCATTCCATCTTCCGTGTTCGATGGGGCAGCAGCCAAAGCAGGCACTCGGCCCCGGGCTATTGCTATAACCATATCGATCATATTGACGATACCGAAGAACATGGCAACCCCCATCAGAAAGGCGAGGAATTCGCCGCTACGCCGGTATTCCCCGGTCAGAACGAGCAGAAACATCAAGGAAACCGGCCCAAAAAAACCAATGCCGTAAATAACAGCCCTTACCAAACGATTCAAATATAAGTGCCCCATGCCGGGGATAAAAGATAACAGCAGCGCTGTCATCGCACTTTTAGGTTTCATTATCGCGTTCCCCCTCTTTCATGTTTGGGCTGAATCGAGTCCAATACCCCGATCGTTTTTTCCATTATTTTTTGGGATACGGATGAACGGCTCTCCTCTTGCACCCACGGTCCGGCCTCTATGTTAGTTTCTGCAGAGCCCACCTTATCCATCAAGGTCTGGAAGGTGCTCGTTCCCATCAGCAGCAGCGTAATAACTGCGGCAACGGCATAATGGAACACAGGATGCCTCAGGAAGGACGGGGTCTGACTTGCTTGCCGCCTTTGAACCGGTTTCGGCGCGATCTCTGGTACCCCTGACAGACTTGGAGTCTGAGATTCGATTCGCTGCATAACCGACTCTACAATGGCCGCCTCCGCTTCCTCTGCAAGCCTTGGGAAGGTATCCGTCGTGAGCTCTAATCCCTGCATGTACTTTTCAAGACACTCGTCACATGTACTGAGATGGGTCTCATACTCTTGTTGTTCTTCGATCGACAGCTCCTGTCTCGCATACCTGGACCATTCTTCCGTTGTGTAATGCTTCATCCCCACTCTTCCTCCTTCCAATGCTTGCGAATCCACTGCTTGGCCCGGTACAGCTTCGATTCCACCGTTCTTAGGGAAACTCCCTGCTCCAAGGCAATTTGCTGATAGCTTTTATCCTCGATATAAAAGGCTACGACCACATCCCGGTAGTTGTCTGGCAAGTCGTCCAAACACTCCCGAATTCTTTGCCGCCGATGCCTATGCAGCACTTCCTCCTCCACCGTGTGTACGGGATTTACCGGAATCAGCTGCTCAGGCTCGTCGGTTAGCTGCTCTCTTTTTCGTTCAAGGGAACGTTTATAATCTATCGCTTTGTTTACGGTAATTCGGGTAATCCATGTTTTGAAGCCCTGGTGCTGATAGGAGGGGAGAGAAGCATAGATTTTCCACAGTGCTTCCTGCGTCACATCCTCCGCATCCTTGCTTGAATGCAGTACTGAGAACGCAACCTGGTATAAATATTGATTATATTTCTCCATCAGTAAGCGAAATGATTGCACGTCGCCGGCTACAATGCGCTCGATCCACTCTGTTTCTTCTGAAATGGTTCTCCCCCTCCTCTCCGAAAGAATAGACGATATCTCAAGAGCAAACCACTGCACATGACCGAATTTTTTTTGGTGAAAGCTCTTTTAGTGTATACCAATAAGAAAACCCCACCAAAGTGGGGCATTAGCTTTGAAGCCGATTCAGATATTTTTACGGGGAGTCCCGAATATCATAACTGCTTTTAACAGCTGCTTTGTCATGTGACTGATACCGGGTTGCTTTTTATCCAATAACATAATCGGCGTTTGTATTCCCTGCCTTATAGTAGGGATAATCCATCTCTCTTTGCATCTCCATTGCCGTATCCATGCAGGAAAAAAGTTCCACGAGGAACAATCCGACGTCGAGGGAGGCCGCGACACCTCCTCCGGTAATCACATTCCCGTCCTTCACGATGCGGGATGCTGCGACTTCCTTGCAGTATGGGGTCAACAGATCATAAGCAGAAGGATTGCTTGTCGCTCTTTTCCCATGCAGCCAGCCTGCCGCTCCTAGCAGGAGTGCTCCTGTACATACTGAAACCTTCAAGGCTGAATCCTTTGCCGTTTGAAGCCAGCTTATGAAATTCACATCGTTCCTCAAAGTCCTTGTCGCGTAACCTCCCGGCACAAAGATCATATCATACTCTGACAGATCCGGACGAATCTTATTTACTTTTATCGTCATTCCACGATCATCCTTCACTTCTTCCTGGATACCGCACAGATCCCATTGAAGCTCCTCCCTCAGACGGTTCTTATACAAGGAAAGTCTGGTCATGGGCTCGAAAAATCCAACAAAATCAAGCGTCGTCATTTTCTCAAATACAATAAAAGCGATTTTCATCTGACATCACCTTTCTGGCTTTCATAGGATGGGAGGCATTATTGCAGCTGTTGACCCCGCGTAGCGGTACTTCCCGGCACCACAGAACGGCCCGGCAAAAGGAAAAGAAACGGAGCCACTGATTCTAATGTTATCCATAGAAGTTCCTTGAGCTCCTATTCTTTTCATGTCCTCATCTCGTCTGCTGCTTCAGTATAGCCCTGGATATGCCCTATCCGCTTCAGCCAATTGGCAACTTTTCAACCCAGCCAATATGAAGATGAAGTATACTGGAGAAAGAGGTGATTGGTATGGCTTGGAAGCCCGACACATTAAGTGATGTCCCCCTATTCCGCCAAATTTATATGCATTATGAGCAGGAGATCATTCGCGGCACTTTGCTGCCTGGCGACCCATTGCCTACAGAGCGCGAATTGGCCTTCAAGCTTGGCATTAATCGCAGTACCGTATCAGCGGCTTATGAGGAGCTTAAAGCTATGGGGCTCGTCCAATCCGTCCAAGGAAGCGGTACCCGGGTATGTGAGTCCATGTGGGATGAGACGCCTTCCCGTACACCGAACTGGGAACGATACTCCTACCGTCGACCATTTGATCCCACCTCCTCCATTGTTAAAAGAACGATATCGGCATTTGCCTATCCCGGCATCATTAATCTGACTAAGGGAGAGCTTTCCCCCGACCTGATGCCGCTGGACCTGCTGCATCAGCTCGCTTCTGAAATCGACTTCAGCCTTCCGTTTAGCTATTATGCGAATTTCAAAGGGGATTTCGAATTACGGCAAGCGTTATCTGAATTGCTTCAAAGTCATCTGAACCTGGCTGCTGATCCAAGCCAAATTCTCATTACGGCGGGAGTCAAGCATGCATTGCATCTTATCTCCCATACGCTGCTTCAGCCTGGAGATGCCGTAGCCGTAGAAGGCCCCAGTTATTTATATGGAATGCAGGTATTCTCACCGGCCGGACTTCGGATGGTCAAGCTCCCGGTGGATGAATACGGCCTTATCCCGGAGAAGCTCCCTGAGCTTTACCATAAGTATCGGGTTCGTATGGTCTTTATCAATCCTACTTACCAAAACCCTACAGGCACTACCCTGCCTTTGGCCCGCAGAAAGAAGCTTATGGAGCTGTGCGAGGAACTGCGTTTACCTATCGTAGAGGATGACCCATATGGTCTCCTTCGGCTCAACAATACATCGGCACCTATCCCCCCTTTAAAAGCATTACGGGGCGGAGAACGGTTTGTTATCTATCTCGGAACCTTATCCAAAATTGCCACTCCCGGCATGCGCATAGGCTGGGTTGTTGCTCCTCCTCCCGTCCTCGCTCAGTTAGCCGAAGCCAAGGACCGCATGGGCTACAGTACAAGCCATCCTGGAGAACGGCTCGCCCGGCATTATTTGACTCATCCTGATTTTTCGGCCCGACTGGACCGCATCTGTGAGGTCTTACGCAAAAGGAGACAGGTGATGCTCCAGGCTATTCGGAAGTACGTGGGGGATGAAGCGGAGATATTTGCTCCACCCTCGCCTGCTGGAGGGTTCTATGTAGGGCTTAAGGTGAAACGACGGGGGTGGACCGATAAAGAGCTTTTGGAGGCTGGAATTCGAGAGGGTGTTATCGTATCGTCAGGCACCATCTATGGGGCCGACAGAGGCTTTATAAGGCTTACTTATGCATCCGTTGACGAGGACCTTATCACGGAAGGGTTGGTACGGTTGGGAAAGGCTCTTCGACAGGAAGTCAGGTAATGTAAGCAAGGAACACTCCGCTTATTACCTTTCGCACTTTATCGGATGATAGGTTCTTCAACAATCCGGCCCTTCAAAATGGGGCTTTGGATTCGAAGCGGATTCAGGTACTTTGTGGGGTGGTAAGAAAACGGATGCTCCCAGAAAAAGAAGCATCCTGAGAGCATCCGTCTTTGACGGAGCATGTTATTGTAACCCTTAGCCTATTGCAAACCGGCTTGAGCCTTTGCAACCAATTTCCCGCCCTGGAAGGTAAAGTTGGCATTAGCACCAACCGTCCCCTCCCCTTTGTACATATAGACCAGTGTGTGAGTCTTCTCTCCCTTTTTACCGATTTCCGATAGCAGCTCACCGGGGCTGCCGATAATCTTCGTCACTTCCTCGTAACTCATCCCGTTTTCGATCTTCTCAAACTTGGCCTTCGTGATAAGGCCGTTTCCTTCCTGTTTACCCGACGACTCCGTCGTCTTCGGCTGTCCGGTTGCCTGTTGAGCGGACCCTCCTCCGCATCCGGTCAAGCTGAGCGCTATTGCAAGCGCCATTACGAACCATTTCATTTTCATTCTTTGCTCCCTTATCTCGCAATAATATCCCTTTATTGTACGTGTTACCCTTTTCCAAAAACAGGTACTAACAGCACAAATCTTATTTAGAATCAAAGGAACTTTTAGCCTTGCAGATTTATGTACGGTGTATCAATAGTCGCAGAGGACGTTCAGCTGCCGAAAAAGTATTGCGTTCCCCCGGTCTTTTCCAACCCGTATATTGGGCCTTACATATAAAAAAACCTCCTATTCATCATAGAAGGTTTGGTATCTTCATAGTTATCTGGCGCGCCCGATACGATTCGAACGTACGACCTGCAGTTTAGGAAACTGTCGCTCTATCCTGCTGAGCTACGGGCGCGCGGTATTAATTATTTTACCACAAATAGCGTCCAAGAAAAAGTCCTGATCCTTCCACTGCGATTAATCAAAGCCGAGTTAAAATATAAGGTCCATCCTTGGTAATAGCTACCGTATGCTCAAACTGGGCAGATAAAGAACCGTCCCACGTCCGGGCTGTCCAACCATCAGAATCAATATACATCTCGTAGCCGCCCGCATTGATCATAGGCTCAATTGTAATGACCATCCCTTCCTTCAGCTTGAACCCTTTGCCTGGACGTCCGATATGCTCGTAGGAAGGCTTCTCATGCAGCGACTGTCCAATGCCGTGGCCCAGCAAATCACGAACGACGGAGTACCCCGCCGCTTCGGCGTGGCTTTGAATGACATGCATCACATCGCCGATGCTATTGCCTGCTACGGCCTTCGGAATAGCGAGGTCAAGGCATTCCTTTGTAACGTTCACTAAACGCTCAGCGGCCGATGAGATCGCCCCTACAGCATAAGTTCGGCAGGAGTCTGCCATCCAACCGTCATAGCTGCAAACAATGTCCATTTTGACGATATCTCCATTTTGTAAAGGGGTATCATCAGGAAATCCGTGAGCTATGACATCATTAACGGAGGCGCAGGTCGCATAGGGATATCCTTTATACCCTTTCGTTACTTGTTTGGCGCCATGCTCGGTTAAGAACCGCTCGGCAAAATCATTAATAAACAGCGTAGTCATTCCCGGCCTAATTATCTTAGCTATCTCCTCGTGGCAGCGGGCCAGTACTTGACCTGCCTTTCGCATTTTAGCAATTTGCTGCGGAGTTTTTAATATGATCATCATCTCATCGCCTCGAAGTCCTTTTTATATCCATAATACGTAGCTAGGTGTCAAAAGGACCGCCCGCGTTTCAAATCCTTAAATCCCATTCGATAATCAACATCCCGGTAAGTGATAAAATCCATTCTCTTTTAGATTTCTACATGTTAAAATGAGGGCAATCTAAGAGTGAGGTGTTGGACAGCGTGCTGCAGAACAATCGATATTACATTGTTTATGATGAACTAACGATTACAATCTGTTCTTTTCTCGATGATGTATGTGAGGAATTAGCAGCTGGGGGTACTATATACGGCTACGCTGACAACGAAGAAATCGCCCAAATGATGCTGGTTGAGTGCTTTCATTATTTATCTGCCAAGAACGCGTAATATAAAGACAACAGTTCCCTCTTTTTATACAGAAGGAACTGTCGTTAGTTCTTGATGAGATGAGGGGCGCTTCTCTTACCCTTCACCGTTATTATGTCTGGAATGATTCGCTTGCTTTACCTTTTTGGAGCCGGACAAGGGTTCGGTGGGCTGATGATCCTTTTCCCGGCTTTTTTGCCCGCTTGGGGGATTTACAGGCTGCGGAATATCTTTCGGCATAAATACCCCTCCTTTTTATATTGGTAAAATCAATCTTTATCCGACAAGCTTATTGATTCGTATTGGGATGGCTTGTCATGATTCAATGCGTCCTGGTGACGCCGGTCATTCGTTTGCTGTTGAATCTGCTGAGCATGATGGCTATTCACAGCAGTATGCTCGAGGTCCTTGACGACGTTTTGAATATTTTTATCTACATGACTTTTATTTTTTGTCACAGCTTTCCCTCCGACCGTTAGACTATTTAGTCACTGCGTGCAGCTGTTGTGCGCATTCGTGAATATGACGAACGTAATCATCCACCAAAGTTTGAATAATTACGGTACGTTCATCCACATTACGCCCTTCGCATTCTACATCCACAAGCTCCACCTTAACTTCTCTGGAGTCCACATACGTACACTTAAAGTCGAAGCTGTAGTCAGTATGTCCTGCAGTCGCAATATGCACTCGCAGGGCGTTGGACTCTGCTTCGTCCGCCAGGACTTCCGCCCGGTCCGATGCGCTTAATACGGTAGGCAATGTTCTCGACCATGCTTCCACCAGCTGCTGCTGGTCCATTGTCAATGTGTCTGTCTTAGCCATCTTTTCAACACCTCCACAAGCTTAAGGTGCGACTCTGCTATCCGGTTTATTCGCATAAAGTACAGTAAAATAAGGAATTGGCAAAGCGAACATACAAAAAGGCTGCATCATCCTTGGAAGGATAATACAGCCTGGATTTGCTTATGTAATGCCATTTTGAAATCATGGCGGAGAGGGTGGGATTCGAACCCACGGTGCCCGCAAAGACACGGCGGTTTTCAAGACCGCTGCCTTAAACCACTCGACCACCTCTCCGGGTGACAAAATGGATTGTATCACATTTGCCTCTTGTTTATCAAGTTCTAATTTTTAGATATCTTGGCCAGGTTGTTCATGTAAGGACGAAGCACCTCAGGAATCACGACGCTTCCGTCTTCCTGCTGGTAATTCTCCAGAATGGCGGCAACCGTACGTCCCAGTGCGAGACCTGAACCATTCAAGGTATGAACGAACTCCGGTTTTGACTTCGCATCACGGCGGAAGCGAATGTTCGCACGACGAGCCTGGAAATCCTCAAAGTTACTGCAAGACGAAATTTCACGATAAGTGTTGCTGTTAGGCAGCCACACTTCCAGATCATAGGTCTTGGCTGATGAGAAGCCTAAATCACCGGTGCAAAGAGCAAGAACACGGTACGGAAGCTTCAACAGCTGCAGAACCTTTTCCGCATCAGCAGTCAGCTTTTCCAGCTCATCATACGAGCTCTCCGGTGTCGTCAGCTTCACAAGCTCAATTTTGTTAAATTGATGCTGGCGAATTAAGCCGCGGGTATCTCTTCCTGCCGAACCGGCCTCCGAACGGAAGCAAGCGCTAAAGGCAGAGAAATATTTGGGCAGATCCTCAAGCGCCAGGATATCGTCGCGGTAATAGTTCGTAACCGGAACCTCAGCGGTTGGAATCAAGAAATAATCGATCCCTTCCCCCTGCAGCTTGAATACGTCCTCTTCGAATTTTGGAAGCTGTCCCGTACCCGTAAGGCTGTCGCGATTGACAATCTGCGGAGGAATCATTTCCTCATAGCCGTGCTGATCGCTGTGCAGATCCATCATAAAGTTAAGCAGTGCGCGCTCAAGGCGTGCTCCCAATCCCTTATAGAACACAAAACGGGAGCCTGTCACTTTAGCCGCAGCTTCAAAATCAAGAATGCCGAGCTCTTGTCCGATTTCCCAGTGAGCCTTTGGCTCGAAAGAAAATGCAGCCGGCTCGCCTACGCGTCGAATTTCGACATTATCGTCCTCCGACTTGCCTACCGGCACACTTTCATTAGGTACATTAGGAATAGCTAGCACAATCCCGTTGATATCCGTCTCAAGCACTCTGATTTCATCATCCAGTACTTTAATGCGGTCCCCAACACCCTTCATTTCTTCAATCAAGGCGTCGGCGTTCTGCTTAGCTTTTTTCAACGCGGCTACTTCCTGGGATACAACGTTACGGCGGTTTTTCAACTGCTCCACTTCCTGAAGAAGCTCTCTGCGTTTGGTATCCAGGTCCGTAAACCGGCTTATATCTTCAAGCGTTTTGCCGCGATGATTCATCGCCTGCTCTACGCGCTGTAAATCATTACGCAATAATTTTACATCTAACAAGGTGACCCCTCCTACCTCGCTTCACGTACCATATCTAGAAAATAGGCGTGCATCCGCTCATCATCGGTTAATTCCGGGTGGAACGAGGCTGCTAACAAATGTCCCTGACGAGCTGCAACAATTTGATCCCGGTACGTTGCCAATATGTCAACGCCTTTTCCTACGCTTTCAATAAGCGGAGCGCGGATAAAGACCGCACGGACATCCTCTGCAATCCCTTTGATAGGCAGGTCCGCCTCGAAGCTTTCCCTTTGCCGTCCAAAAGCATTGCGGGCGACCTTGATATCCATCAGTCCAAGATGCGCTTCCGGTTGACCGACAATCTCTTTAGCGATCACAATAAGTCCCGCACAGGTGCCGAATATCGGCTTTCCTTGCCCGGAGAAAGACTGCAGAGCCTCTATAAAGTGATAGGTCCGCATCAGCTTCCCGATCGTCGTACTTTCCCCGCCAGGAATAATGATGCCATCGATCTCGCTTAATTGCTCCGTCTTCTTGATAATAACGCCTTCAGCGCCCGCCTTCTCGATCAGCTTAATATGCTCGGCTACTGCGCCTTGGAGTGCCAATACTCCTATTTTCATGGCTTATCCTTCCTTTACCGCGCAATTACCAGCCGCGCTCTTGCATGCGTTGCGTAGCATCCAGCTTGGAGATTTCGATACCCTTCATCGGAGTTCCCAAGTTTTTGGAGATTTCAGCAATCAATGCATAATCCGTATAATGAGTTGTCGCTTCAACAATAGCCTTCGCGAATTTCTCCGGGCTGTCGGATTTGAAGATCCCCGATCCAACGAACACGCCGTCAGAACCCAAATGCATCATAAGGGCAGCATCAGCAGGAGTCGCTACACCGCCGGCAGCAAAGTTAACGACAGGAAGCTTGCCTGTTTCGTGAACTTGCAGCAGAAGCTCATAGGGAGCGCCAAGGTTTTTGGCTTCAGCCATCAGCTCATCTTTGGACATAGCTTGTACCTTTTTAATTTGACCGACCATCATACGCATATGACGAACCGCTTCAACAATGTTACCGGTCCCAGGCTCACCCTTCGTACGAATCATGGAAGCCCCTTCTCCGATTCTGCGCAAGGCCTCTCCAAGATCTCTCGCTCCACATACGAATGGAACCGTGAACTCTCTTTTGTTAATATGGAAAACTTCATCGGCTGGAGTAAGAACTTCACTCTCATCGATATAGTCTACACCCATAGCTTCCAAAATCTTTGCTTCGACGAAATGACCGATACGAGCCTTTGCCATTACCGGAATCGATACGGCTTTCATCACTTCTTCCATAACAGTAGGGTCAGCCATACGAGCTACGCCGCCAGCTGCACGAATATCCGAAGGAACGCGTTCCAATGCCATTACTGCGGAAGCACCTGCGGCTTCAGCGATTTTTGCTTGCTCCGCATTCATGACGTCCATAATGACGCCGCCTTTTTGCATTTCTGCCATTCCTTTTTTAACCCGTGATGTACCTGTTTCCATTTCCCGACTCCTCCTAAAGACCCTTATAATCAATTCACGATACGCAAAATGCGACAAACTAACTAAGCAATTATTTTACATGAACAGCCTTAATTATACAACCCGTTTACCCGGATTTTAAGCCTTCTTGGAGCCGCTGACCATATCGACGAAGAAGTTTTTGATAGCCCGGAAAAATAAGCGGAACCATCCTCCTTTTTCTTCATCAGTAGCTGCCACTAATTTTATAGTATACGGCTTATTTTCAAAAGTAACCGTCATCGTGCCAACTTCCTGACCTTTCGTAATAGGTGCGATCAGATCCGTCTTGCCTTCGGCGGTCTTGGTAAACGCCGTATCCGGAGTGCCCTTCTTCACCAGCAGGGACAACCCTTCACCTGTCACTACTCCAACTTCCGTATTCGTGCCTTTCTTGATAGGCACTGTCGGTAAGGAGTCTACAGGGCTTCCCGCTTTGACGACTTCTTTCTTTTCAAAATTCGTGTATCCGAAGTCCATAAGCTTCTTGGTATCAAAGAAGCTGTTGTCTCTGCTGCTGGAATTCATAACGACGGAAATCAGTCTCGTATCGTTGCGAAGAGCTGTTCCCGTAAAGCAGTACCCGGCTTTGTCAGTGTGTCCCGTCTTCAATCCGTCGAGACCCTGATAAACATATTTTTTAAAGTTTACATTGTCCTTATTGCCTTCGAGCATCCAGTTGTAGTTGATCATCGGATTGGCATCCGTTTGTCTAAACTTTTTGGAAGGGATGCTGGAAAATTTCAAAATATCCGGATAGTCCTTAATTAAATGATAAGCAATAAGTGCTGCATCCTTAGCTGTAAAAATTGTTTCTCCCGGAAGTGAGGCCGGTGCATATTTGCCCAGATCCACGCGGTCCAAACCGGACGTATTGATAAAGTATGCATCCTTGGACAAGCCTAATTTGGCTGCCGTTTCGTTCATCAGCTGTGCAAACTTTTCTTCAGAGCCTGAGATTTTCTCCGCCAATGCCACGGCCGCGCCGTTATCTGAATAAATCGTTACCGCATTAAACAAATCTTGAACGCTATATTGATCGCCCTGGGCTTTAGGAATACCCGACAAAGCTTTATTGTTTGATAAAAAAGCAGAATACTCGCTGATAGTCAGAGTTTCATTCCAATCAAGCTTTTTATTGGCTATGCTATCAAGAACTATGTATTCCGTCATCATTTTGGTCATACTTGCAGGCTGCATAGGAGCGTTCTCATTTTGGGCGTACAGGACTTGTCCCGTAGAAGCCTCCATCAATATTGCCGATTTCGCGGTTAAACCTAAATTCGGGGCATCTGCCTCCGCAGCTTGGGCCGTATTAGCAGCTAGCGGGGAAATTGCGATTTGTGCTGCGATCGATGCTGCTAGTATGAGTTTTCCCCATTTCCAAAACCTGTTCACTTCTTCACTCTCCCATATATTTAGTGCCTTTATTGTAGCATACCAGCATAGCCAAAAAAAGAAGACCAGGGCCCGAGCCCCGGTCTCCAAAATATGGTCTGTATTATAGCGAATAGTTCGGCGCTTCTTTTGTGATTTGTACATCATGAGGATGACTCTCACGAAGTCCGGCGCCGGTAATACGAATAAACGAGGTTTCATTAATCAGCGCTTGAATGTTTCGAGCACCGCAGTAGCCCATACCGGACCGCAAACCGCCAATCAATTGGTATACCGTATCAGCCAGTGGACCTTTGTATGCGATACGGCCTTCGATACCTTCTGGAACGAGCTTACTTTCGTTCTCTTGGAAATAACGGTCTTTACTGCCCTCTTTCATAGCACCAAGCGAGCCCATACCGCGGTACACTTTGAACTTTCTGCCTTGATAAATTTCCGATTCACCAGGGCTCTCGTCCGTACCTGCGAACAAGCTTCCGATCATAACCGCGCTCGCGCCTGCCGCAATCGCTTTGGTAACATCCCCGGAATACTTGATTCCTCCGTCCGCAATGATAGGCACATTGTATTCTCTTGCTACGGAAGCACAATCGTATATAGCAGTAATCTGCGGAACGCCGATACCTGCAATAATCCGTGTCGTACAAATGGATCCAGGACCAATACCGACTTTAACCACCGAAGCACCCGCCTCGATAAGGTCTCTCGTGCCATCTCCAGTAGCCACGTTCCCAGCGCAAATGGTCAGATCAGGGTATTGGGCACGAATCAATTTCACTGTATTGAGAATGTTGATATGGTGGCCATGAGCAGAGTCTACAACAATCATGTCTGCACCAGCTTCAACCAAAGCAGCAGTACGCTCCATAACGTCCTTGGATACACCTACTGCAGCGCCTACCAGAAGGCGTCCTTGAGCATCTTTGGCCGAGTTAGGGAACTGGATAGCCTTTTCGATGTCCTTGATCGTAATGAGGCCTTTCAGCGTGTTATGCTCATCGACTAGCGGCAGCTTCTCGATTTTGTGCTGCTGCAAAATCACTTCAGCCTCAGCGAGCGTCGTGCCGACCGGAGCCGTTACCAGATCTCTGTGTGTCATAACCTCCTTGATCTTAATGGAGTAGTCATGAACAAAACGAAGGTCGCGGTTCGTCAAAATACCGACCAGCTTTCTATCCTCATCGCAGATCGGTACACCGGAGATTCTATATTTCGCCATCAACTCCTCGGCGTCATATACGTGATGTTCCGGAGTCAGGAAGAAAGGGTTCGTGATAACTCCGCTTTCCGAACGCTTAACGCGATCCACTTCCTCCGCTTGCTGTGCGATGGACATGTTTTTGTGAATGATCCCGATACCGCCTTCGCGAGCGATAGCTATCGCTAAAGCTGCTTCCGTTACGGTATCCATCGCCGAGCTTAAGAAAGGGATGTTTAACTTGATTTTATCTGTAAGCTGCGTTGAGATGTTGATTTCTTTCCCGAAGACCTCAGACTTTCTTGGCACCAATAGTACATCATCAAACGTCAAGCCTTCTTTAGCAAATTTTGTTTCCCACACGAACGTAGTCCTCCTTCAGTTTCTTACTTGCCCGTAGATATTATTGCAATATTATCAAAAGCCTATTTTTCGTGTCAAGCTTATCTTCACAAGCTTCAGAAGACGTACATAATTAGATACAAACTATTGGAAATACAAGAATTGAATGCCCTTTCTTGCCTTTAGAATGCCCTATAAACAGGGAAAATTATGAATATTCAATTAATAAGCCGAAAAATACTGCAGTTGTGCCTACTTCCTTCAAAAACCCAATATCTCCATTACACCCACCATGCATTATTCTTTAACCTTTATAGGTACTGAGAAGTTACGGATAACAAAAAAAGCCTCTCCAGATTATCCGGAAAGACTTTTGCATTTGCTTGGCGACGTTCTACTCTCCCAGGACCCTTCGGTCCAAGTACCATCGACGCTGGAAGGCTTAACGTTCGTGTTCGGTATGGGTACGCGTGG
>NZ_JADBDR010000030.1:0-29094 GCF_014873645.1 Paenibacillus sp. OAS669 | reverse complement strand
CACATGAATGACGAACATCGGAAAGCCGTATGAGGGAAAACCTCACGTACGGTTTGATGAGGAGGGGCAGAAATTTATCTGCCCTTTACTCTAGAGTTTAGCTCATCCCTTTCAAGAGCAATAGATTGTGAGAAATTGAGAGTATTTCCAATTAGCGAAGCGTCTTTTTCAACCTAGCTTCTGTCTTGTTCGATAAATGTTCAAATATGGCGGATAATGTCCTAAAATATCTGTTTTTCATTCTAGTAAAACGTAACTTTTTCCATAGTAATAGAGTCTAAATAAAAGGAGAGTGGGAAATAGAAGGGAGAAAGCAACGTGAGTAAGCATAAGGTTTGGATGAAAATGTCCTCTATCGTTTTATCTGCAATGATCTGTTTATCGCCTCTTATGTCAACGGCCCAAGTATATGCGGCATCCGAACCGACTGTGACGATGGTAAGTCAAGAGATATTAACGTCCGGTGCCGTTTTGAAAAAATATGTTTGGAAATCGACCCGTAATAAAAAAGATATATCTGTTAATGCGAATGTCGTCGAGGTAGATTTGACGAACCCCTATGTGAAATTGGATGTTATGACGGGAACGAACAATCAATTTACTAAGAAGCAGAGTGTACTAGGGATGGCTACAGAGACGAAGGCTGTGGCCGGTGTAAACGGGGATTTCTACAATACGCAGGCGGAAGGGGTTCCCATGGGACCTGAAATCGCCAATGGGCAGCTGATGGCTACGCCTCCTTATTTACCAGGGTTCTATTCGTTTGCACTGACCAAGGATAACGTTCCAGTAGTAGATCTGTTTACGTTTCAAGGATCAGTAACGACCAAGGATGGTGCTAATTTCCCTCTTGGCGGGATTAATAAGACGTATTACTGGTTTGAGCCGGGTGGCGAGCACAGCCATGTAGACGCTATGTTCATGTACACCAATGCCTGGGGACAATCCGACCGATCGAACGATGGGGTTACGGTCCCAACGGAAGTACTGGTACAGAACGGCATTATTCAAAAGATTGCGGACAACATGATCATAGATATGATCGCTCCTAAAGATGGTTACATTCTTCGCGCATCAGGCAAGGCGGCCGATTTTGTACGCGCTCATATGAAGGTAGGAGACCCTCTTAAATACGACTATCAGATTCTTCCTCAAGATGCTAGCAGAACGTATGATACGAAAAACTTTAAAATGATGATAGGCGGCCATACGATTCTGGTAGACGAGGGCAAGCCGGCGGAATTCTCAAGAGAAGTTGACAGCTTATGCTGCACCCGTTCGAGAACGGCTATCGGCTACTCCCAAGACCAAAAAACGGCATACCTGGTAACTGCGGATTACAGCGGAGACAGTAAAGGCTTGAGTATGACCGAACTGCAGCAGTTTATGATTCAAGTAGGCGTTTGGAAAGGTATGAACCTCGATGGAGGCGGCTCGACCCAAATGGTGGCCAGACCGCTAGGCGAGGAGAATCCGGTTCTAATCAATAAAACGGAAACAGGAATTCAACGTAAAGTGGTTAACGGTGTAGGGGTTTATTCCACGGCGCCGAAAGGGCAAGTGAAGGACCTTGTCATCCAGTCACCGGATTTCTTGTTTTTGAATGAGCAGGCAGCATTAAGATTTAGAGGCTATGATGAATACTATAATCCGATAGCTTCCGATGGTGTACAAGCGACATGGGCTTCGCCTAATAATGCGGGGACCTTTAAAGATAATGTGTTCACACCAACCCAATTGGGTACAGCGAAGGTAACGGCTACTTCCGGCACTGGTACGCAAACGGCGGATATTCCCGTGATAGGCAGGGATCAGCTGGCCTCATTAACCATTGATGCAAGTAATATTGCTTTGTCCGAAGGGGGTTCCTACAAGCTTCCTGTCATAGCAACGACGAAATCAGGCAAATCAAGAGAGGTCCCTGCCGAGTTGTTGCAATGGGAAGTTAACGGGATGAAGGCAGAGGTCAAAAATGGCGTTCTGACCGTAAATAGTTTGGCAGGCGCAACCCAGCTGCAGCTGATTGCCCGTTACGACGGCTACAGCACGATGCTGACCCTCCCAATCGGAAAAGACAATGTCTGGTACGATCTTGATAATAATGCGGTGATGACGAATTCTCGTCCGCTTCCGCAGGAGGTTACGACTTCCGTCTATATTCGCGAATCCGAAACGAAAAATAAGTACTTGGAATTAAATTATGATTTTACAAAAGCGACGGGCAGCAGATGGGCTTATGCCGATATGGATACAGGTATTCAAATCGAAGGCCAGCCGCAATTCATTAAAATGAGAGTGAACGGCGACGAAAGCCTGAATTCGCTCAGAACGGAGATTAAAGATAACAGCGGGAAGATCTACTATATTGAGCTGGCCCCTAATATCAACTGGAAGGGCTGGAAGCAAGTTTCGGCCGATTTATCGGAATATGATATGAAATTCCCGATTACCGTTAAGAGCGTTTATGTATACAACGATCAGGTTGGCCAGGATGAGCGTGCAGCCGTAGGCAAAATAGGCATCGATGATATTACCTTCACGTACAAAGGCCAGCTGCCGGCACTGCCGAACAATTCGGTGAACCTTACGGTCAATAAAACGGCGGTTTCGGTAAACGGCAAGACGATGACCTTGGAGCAAGCTCCTGTTATTATCAGCGGAAACACGCTGCTTCCTATTCGTTTTGTAACAGATGCGTTGGGCGGAACGGTGCGTTGGGATGATAAAGAACGTAAAGTCACTGTTATTCGTGGGGATAAGATGATCGATCTCTGGATCGATAATCCAGATTTAATCGTTAACGGAAAGCGGGTAACAGCTGAGGTGGCACCCAAAATTATGAAGGATGTTACTATGGTACCACTGCGCATTTTATCCGAAAATCTCGGCTGGAAAGTAACCTGGGACGCCAAAACCCAGCAGATCACTCTGCAATAATTAGTTCCATGCTCCTCTTACAAACTTGAATAAATATGGTACTATATTGCTAGGAGCCTGTCCGACACTCGGGGTCGTGCAGGCTTCCTGTATATGGAATCGTTGGAGAAGGGGCCTTACGTATGCAAGTGGACGCTTTGGACCGCATTATTAAGAATGCAATTGACGTCATGGAAAGCAGCAAATATCAAATATTTGAAATTTGTGAAAATGTCCGGTCAGAGCGTAGTGCGTTGAACAACGAGCTGCAGGAAGTAATGGACGAAACGCGAAAGACCATAGATATGGTTGACCACATTGAGTTGGAATATCGGAGGGCCCGTATTCGGCTGACCGAGGTTAGCCGCGATTTTAAACGCTTCAAAGAAGATGACATTCGGACGGCCTACGAATTTGCAACTCAAATGCAAACCCAGCTCGCTATGTATCGGGAGAAGGAGCTTCACCTGAAGGCAAGAAGGGATGATCTTGCGAAACGAATAAAAAATGTCGATAAACAATTAGAGAGAGCTGAAGCTGTCGTCTCCCAAGTCAATGTAGTTCTCGAGTACCTGTCCGGTGACTTGAATCAGGTAACCCGGCTGCTGGAGTCGGCCAAAAACAGGCAGCTTCTAGGCCTGAAGATTATTTTGGCCCAGGAGGAAGAGCGCAAACGGATTGCCCGGGAAATACATGACGGTTTGGCTCAAACTATGGCGAATGTTGTACTGCGAACGGAAATTGCCGAAAGAATGCTGACCAAGCAAGCCTATGCGTCTGTAAAAGAAGAGCTCGTGGACTTGAAGGGTCAAGTCAGAGGAGGGATTGAGGAGGTTCGCAAAATCATTTTCAATCTTAGGCCCATGGCATTAGACGACCTGGGGCTCATTCCTGCTTTGCGGAAATTTGTACAAGACTTTGAAGAAAAATCAAAAATCAACACGCAATTTGAATTTTCCGGTAAAGAAACAAGGCTTCCTTCCGGGATGGAGGTTGCGATTTACCGTCTTGTACAGGAGGCGTTTTCCAATGTGGTCAAGCATGCCCAAGCTTCGCACGTTTCGCTGGAAGTGACTTACCGGCAGCAGATGGTGAAAATCACAGTTTCAGATAACGGCGTCGGTTTTCTTGTCGACAGCGTGGAGAAGAAGATCGAAAAAGGGAGCCATTACGGCATTATAGGGATGCGTGAACGCGTAGAGCTGCTGGAGGGCAGAATGGAGCTCACATCGACGAAAGGTGCGGGCACTAAAGTATCCATGTTGATACCCATCAAATTAGATTCGAAGGAGGACTAAGTAATGGACATCACGGGAAATGCAAAACGCAACATTAAACTGGTATTAGCGGATGATCACCAATTATTTCGTGAAGGGGTCAAACGCATTATCAATATGGAAAACGATCTGGAGGTCGTCGGAGAGTGTGGAGACGGCATCCAAGTTATTGAGCTGTGCAACACGTTGCATCCTGATATCGTACTTATGGATATTAATATGCCTATTGAGAACGGTGTAGTAGCTACAGAGAAGCTCAAGGGGATATTTCCGGATATCAAAGTCATTATCCTTTCTATTCATGATGATGAAAGCTATGTCTTTGAAACGCTGCGTAAAGGAGCGTCCGGCTATCTGCTTAAGGATATGGAAGCGGAGTCGCTCATTAATGCTATCCGGTCCGTAGTTGCAGGACATGCCTACATTCATCCCAAAGTAACAGGCAAGCTGATCAATCAGCTGCGCAGAATGACCTATCTGGATGAAGTGGGTACGGCAGGAAACGGCACTCTGGCCAAGGATGCGGGAGTCAGATACGTTCACACGGACAATAGCCCGTTGACGCGCAGGGAAGCCGAAGTGCTTCGGCTGATGGCAGAAGGCAAAAGCAATAAAACCATTGGGGAATTTTTGTATATCAGTGAGAAAACGGTCAAAAATCATGTGAGCAGCATTTTGCAGAAGATGGAAGTCGATGACCGGACACAGGCGGTTATTATTTCCATCAAAAACGGCTGGGTCACGCTGTAAACAGGAACCAACCAACTCATTGCGGCATATACTGGTCTTAAGGGAGGGAGCCGCGATGATGTTAGGGTTACTGTGGATCTTTGGCAGCTATGCTGCAAGTATTGCCTTGGTGCATTGGTGTTATCGACGGCGCCGGAGAACGGGTCGGAATGAGACGCATTTTTTGCTCGTTACACATAACAATGAAAATCAGGTGGAGTGGTACATTCGTTCGCTGCTTTTTTTCTCGCGGTTTAAAGGCAGGGACGTCCACTTGACTATAGCCGATGAAGGCTCGACGGACGAAACGTTGGCTATCGCCGAACAATTCCGCAAGGAGCATAATCTGGAGATCCTCACCTTGGAGGGGCTGGAATCATGGGACGAATGGATTCGTCAGCATGAAGATAAGCAGGTTATAGTTGTTCGGCTAGCCAACCCAGAAGGTTTGGAAACCGCTTACAAAATGATGTGAGGATGAATGGTTGTAAGTGAGAGCAGTTCTATATGCGGTCATTAACAAGCATGGCGCCAAATGGCATGTATCGTTAGACATGCGGGTCGATTTGGCGTTCTGGTTCGGTCAGTATGCGGATTCGATTAGAATACGGATGCTGGAGCCGGCCATTTCGTTTGGACAAGCTGTAGTTCTAAGAGACAAACTGAATGCGGTGGCATGGACAGCAAGAGAACTAGACCTGTCCTCGGTATGGACAAGGAAAATTTCGGAGCAAGCATCATCCCTTGGGATCTCCATGCTGGCTTCACACGATTCGGACAAGTGGCTGCTTATGGATTGTGAAAAGCGGCAGTGGGATGCCTATCAGCAGAAACCGGAAGCAGTAGTGACGCTGCAGGCGGACGAACTTAGCCGGTTTGTAGAATTAATGCAGGGACGCAGCTTGTTATGCGATGAAGTGATACAGCTGATGGAGCACCACGGGTTGCGGGCGGCAGCCTCAGCGCCGTTGGCTTATGTACAGGCCGGCTTTTTGTACGGGTATTTGATCATGGACCAAGGTATTAAAAAGCAGAAGGGCAAAGGCTGGAATCGTACCAAAGAGAACTACCAATGCCATCGGTGCGGCGGCGATTCCGAGCATATGGTCATGACAGAATGCATGTTCTGCGGTCAACCATGCCCCTACTGCGAACAATGTCTTACGATGGGAAGATCGCGGTTTTGTTCGGTTACCGTTCATTCCTCCTCTTATGCTGCTCAGGTACGGGAAGGAATATCAGGCAGAGAGGAAGTATTGGAATCGTATCTTGCTCCATGGGGGTTAAGCGAGATTCAAGCCGAAGCTTCGGGACAAGCGTTGCATTTTTTGAAAGGAAATGAATTGAAATCCTTAAACAAAAAACCAAATCAGCCGTCTCAATTTCTTATTTGGGCTGTAACCGGAGCGGGAAAAACAGAAATGATTTTCCCCATGATCCACTATACGGTTTCCAAAGGCGGTCGTGTCGTTGTGGCAACCCCTAGAAGAGATGTCGTACTGGAGCTGAAGCCCCGATTGGAAAAAGCGTTTGCCCCTGTTCCCGTAGTTACGCTGTACGGGGGGAGCGAGCAGAGGTGGGACACCGCTCCGATAACGATTGCGACAACTCACCAGCTGCTGCGATTTGAACGAGCTTTTGATCTTGTAATCATCGATGAGCTGGATGCGTTTCCTTACCATAACAATCCCATGCTGCAGTATGCGGCAGAAAAGGTATGCAAAACCGAAGGGGCAACGATCCTATTATCGGCTACGCCCCCGGTACCGCTTCAGAAGGCTGCAGCACGGCGTAAACTGCCTCATGTCAAAGTAACGGCCCGTTATCATCGGCATCCGCTGCCAGTCCCCTCACTACTTGCTACGCCTCCGTTACGCCAGCAGCTTCAGAAAGCAGCCCTATCCGGCAGCTTGGTACGCATCATGACGGAATCGATACAAAGAGGAGCACAGCTATTTGTGTTCGTACCCAAGATCTACATGGTAGAGCCTTTGACAGAGCTGCTTAACCGTACATTTCCGGAGGTGGCTACTGAGGGGACTTCCTCCAAGGATGAGCACCGTTCTCAGAAAGTGATGGATTTCCGCGGCAAACAAACCCGCATTCTGGTTACAACCACAATACTTGAGCGAGGTGTAACGATCCCCAAATCGGATGTGCTGATTTTGGATGCGGACGAGCCTATCTTTGACGCCGCTGCCCTGGTTCAAATGGCGGGGAGGGCGGGGCGTTCTGCCGACGATCCTGCCGGTAACGTCTATTTTGCCGCGAAGGAGAAAACCCGGGCTCAAGTGGAAGCGATTCGTCAAATCAAAAGCATGAATGCGATGGCCAGAAAAAAAGGGTATTTGCGTACAAAGGGGACGGATTCTAAGTGAGGGCAAGCACAAGAACGGTGGATTGGATACGGCAAAAATGGACGCAGCTTCTGAAGACAGCCGAGGGGGTGCTTTCGCCTCAAAAGCTGACCTGCACGGCCTGCGGTCATGACTACAGCGTTCCAAAAGAGCTCCCGTTATGCGATAGCTGCTGGACAGCTATACCATGGATCTTAGAAGTCCATTGCAGCTGCTGCGGCCGGCCGGAGAACTGCACGGATTGCCAGCGGCGGCATGAGCAGTATTTTGTTCAGAACCGAAGCGCAGTCAGCTACAGCCCATTGATGAAGGAGTGGCTCGCGGTTTATAAATACAGGGGGCATGAAAAGCTTCGGGAGCTTCTCGGCACCATGCTGCTGCACGCTTATCATTTGCATCGCAAAAGTGAAGAAGTCAGGGAAGCAGAGGTACGCACTCCCGGTATCGAGCTCATCACTTATGTTCCCGTGAGCCAGGCCAGACAGCTGGAAAGAGGCTTTAACCAGGCGGAGCAACTGGCGCATGAACTGGGCAGAAGAGTAGGCCTTCCGGTTGTTCCGATTCTGGAAAGAGTCCGGCACACGGATAAACAAAGCTTTAAGACTCGCGGCGACCGGTTGGGAGATTTGCAGGGGGTATTTGCCATGCTTCCTGCAGCCAAAGAGGTCTTGCGAGATCTGGCAGCCCGATCAAATATAAAGCTGTATATGGTTGATGATGTGTATACGACCGGAAGTACGCTGAACGAGTGCGCCAGAACGGTGCAGACCGAGCTCGATGGGGTTGAAATTTACGGGTTAAGCTGGGCAAGATGACATCTGATGTCGGATTTTGTTAAAATGAAGTATACAACGTCATGCTACTTGCGATACACTATGACTAATCATCCTATTCAGCAAATGATCGAATGTTTAACAATGGGGGGAGCTCAGAAATGAGTCTGAATGTCGATAACTGTCAGCGCTGCGGCAAAATCTACGTCAAGAACAATTACGGCTTATGCGGCCAATGTCTCAAAGATATCGATCTGCAGTATGAGAAATGCTTGAAGTATTTGCGCGAGCAGCGTTCTTGTTCAATAATCGAGCTTAGCGAGGCAACGGAGGTCCCGGTGAAGCAGATTACCAAGTTTATTCGTGAAGGGCGTATATCCATCAAGAATAATCCCAATATGTCCTATTACTGTGAGGTATGCAACGCCCCTATCCGTGAACATACGATCTGTGAGTCGTGCAGACAGCGGCTTGCCAAGGATGCGAGCCATATGCAAGAGGACGAGCAGCGGAAGCAAGCTTTGCTAGAGGAAGCCAACCGAATATCGTTCAACATTAAGGACCGTTTGAAGGACCGCCACAGCTAATGATATTATCAATTTAATATAAACTTTCATGATAACTCCACCGATAAAAGTATTAACGCTTATTCGGTGGGGTTATTTTAATGAATAAACGAGGTGATAGGCATGAAGATAAATGGTACAAATCGGGTCGGCGCGGTCAATCAATATATGAAATCCCAGGAGGCGTATTCTGCTGCGGGAAAGACCAAGACTCAGAAAAAGAAAGACCAAGTAGAAATATCCAGTGAGGCGAAGGAACTATTGGAGACGCAAAATCCGGCTGCGGCAGAGAAAGCCAGAGAAAAAGTAGAAGCTTTGAAATCATCGGTAGCTGCAGGTACCTATAAGGTCGATGCCAGGACGCTGGCAGAGAAGCTTTTTCCTTTTATTAAATGATTAACATTCTGAATACATGGGTGGATGAGCATGGCATTTGAGGCTTTGATACAAATCATGACGGCGCTGAACGACGTACACGAAAACTTACTTGAGCTGGCAGAACGGAAGAAGCAGGTGCTCATCCAGAACGATGTAGAGCAGTTAATGCAGATCGTTTCCAAGGAAAACAAGCTCGTCAAGCAGATTGGCGAACTGGATCAGCAGCGTGTGGAAGCCATCGGACAATTCATGATCGAGAAAGGCTATAAGCCGAATCCAAAAGTAACGGTTAGCGACTTGACGAAAATCATCTTCAATGTGGAAGATAAGAAAGCGCTTCTTGGGATGCAAAAGCAGCTATTGGGCAATATTCATAGGCTTAAGGAGCTGAATCAGTTAAATCAGCAGCTGATTGAGCACTCGCTGGCCTTTCTAGAATATTCTCTGGACCTTATTGCAGGCCCTCCGGAAGACGAATATACGTATAAAAATCCGCAAATGAATACCTACGGCTCGAAGCGAGCCGGATTATTTGATACTAAAGCTTAAAGCCTTAGAAAGCGACGGAGGGAGTTAAGAAAGATGCGATCTACTTTTGGCGGTATTGAGATTTCCAAGCGGGCTTTGTTTACGCAGCAGGCTGCTCTTTCAACAACAGGCCATAATATTGCTAATGCTAACACAGCAGGATATTCTCGTCAGGTCGTTAATATGGTTGCGGCCAGACCGATCGAAGCTCCAGGGCTAATGCGCAGCAATGTGCCGGGCCAAATGGGGCAAGGGGTAGAGTTTGATTCGGTCACGCGAATTCGCGAAAAGTTTTTGGACGATCAATTTTATAACGAAAATAAAGGCTTGGGCAGCTGGACCGTTCAGCAGGATACGCTGGAAAAATTAGAGGCCATCATTAACGAACCCTCCGATTCAGGCTTGCGATCGGTTGTAGATAAATTCTGGGCGTCCTGGTCCGATCTAAGTAAGGATCCTGAAAACATTACAGGAAGAAAGATCGTCCGGGAGAATGCCATGGCTCTGGTAGATTCTCTGAATTTAACGAGCAGACAGCTATCGGATTTGAGCAACGACCTGACGGAGAATATTTCCGTTAAAGTGGACCAGGTCAACTCTATTATTTCAACCGTAGCCGATTTAAATAGAGAGATTAAGCGGATTGAAGGCATGGGCGATAGCGCCAATGATCTGAGAGACCAGCGCGATCTGTTGGCAGATAATTTGTCCAAGATCGTAAATGTCAGGGTCCAAGAGACGGATACAGGTTATAACATAACTATGGGGAATACGGTTCTGGTAGATGGAAATACCGCTACCCCTACCTCCGTAGCCCAAGTTACAAGTGCGGCTGCATCAGGCGACCTTAATAGCGGCGAAATCTACGGAATGATTCAGTCCAGAGACCGATATGTGGCGGACTATCAAAAGCAGCTGGATACATTGGCAAGCACGATTGCCAACGGGAAAATTACCGTAACGATTCCAAAGGGTTCAGTTCTCCCGGAAGGAACCATTTTTAACGATACGGTTTATAGTGGAGATAAGCGAACTTTGCAGGATGATCTTACCGTTACGGTAAACGGTCTGAATGGTCTCCATAAGCTGGGCTACCTTAATGATGATCCGACCAAAAAAGTAGGTGATTTCTTCACCTCCAAGGGTAACGGGACTATTACGGCAGCGAATATTCAGTTGAATCCAACGATTGCAGCTGATCCTAGCAATATAGCGACATCCATGAGAACGGCCCTGAACACTGCAACTAATAAGGAAGAAGTCATTACGGGTAACAACACGCTTGCTATCCTGGTTTCCCAGCTTAAGGATACGAAGTTTGATTTTAATTCAACAGGCACTGCCGGGTCAGTCCTGCAGTCCGGTACGATTAATGATTTTCTGAGAGCAACCATTGGGCAATTAGGGGTACAGTCCACGGAAGCCAAGAGACAAGTCGATAATTCCAAATCTATTGTCGATCAGGTGGATGAGCGAAGACAGTCCGTCAGCGGGGTGTCCCTTGACGAAGAGATGGCGAATATGATCAAGTTTCAGCATGCCTATAACGCAGCGGCCAGATCGATGACGACCTTTGACGAAATGCTAGATAAAGTAATTAACGGTATGGGTGTAGTAGGAAGATAGTAGGGAGTATATAAGGAGGGGTTATCATGGCGCTTAGAGTTACCCAGAGCATGATGAGCATGCAGCTGATACGAAACCTGAATACCAACACGATGCGAATGAATAGCATGCAGGAGCAAATGTCGACAGGCCGCAGAATTAATAGGCCTTCCGATGATGCGGTGGGTATTACGTATTCCTTACGTTATCGCAGTGAGTTGGATGCGAACGACCAATATATCAAAAACGTGGATACCTCCAGATCGTGGCTCGATTTTAACGATACGATGCTGGACCAGGTAGATCAAGTGTTCTTGAGAGCTACAGACCTGGCAACACAGGGGGCGACCGGCACTAATTCACAGGCTGCTTTGAACAGTATAAAAACCGAAGTGGATGAGTTATATAAACAATTGGTCAATATAGGAAACAGCAAGCTGAACGGGAAGTTTGTTTTTAATGGCCAGACCACGGATAAGGCCCCTTATACAGAGGAGGACGCCGGGAATGAGACAACGGACCCGTATGAGGTGGCATTCGAGGTTGGGGCAGGCATTAAATTGCCTGTGAATCTGACGGGGAATGAAATTTTCGGATCTCGAACTGACCCGGATAATGCGTTTCAAATTCTAAAACAATTGAGCAGCGACCTGGAATTAGGCAATACAACCGGGGTATCGGCAGCGCTTGACAAGATTAGTTCAAGAATGAACACCATTGTCTCCACCCGTGCTGAAATTGGTGCCAGAGTCAACCGCTTGGAATTTGTTGAGAACCGCTTAAAGGATATCGGTCTGAACATTGAAGGGCTGCAGTCCAAAGTGGAGGATGCTGATTACAGCAAGCTTATGGTAGATTCCAAGGTTAACGAGAATATTTACCAGGCTTCCTTGTCGGTAGGCGCCAAAATTATATCTCCGACGTTAGTTGACTTCTTACGTTAAAAGGAGGCCGCGGCTTGATTCCATCCCCCCAGATCGATATGCGTCAGCAGTTTGGCCGAATCGGTATTGATGCGGATTTAGGGCATTATGAAATTCATCAGTCCAAGGCAACGTTAGATATCCAGACCACTCCATCCAGATATGAAGTTAGCTCGTCTCAAGGCGAGCTTCATATTAATCAAGACAGAGCATGGAGTGCATTAAATGGAGGCAAGCCTGCTGAATTCACCAATCGAATCTATTCCCAGATGGACGGTATTCTTTTGCAGGCCATAGCCAAGATTGTACAGGACGGCAATCGTATGGCGGCACTGAACGTACCTGGTAACCCATTAGCAGATATCGCGTTTGAGAATGCTTTTGAACCCAAGCCTTCTATCGAGTATATGGGGGAGGCTTCTTATGATAACGTGGATATTGAGTATATCCCCCATAAGCCGGATATTCAATTTGTAGAAGGAAAGCTGAATATACAAAGTCAAGTGAATAAGCCGGAAATTAATTATGTGCGGGGAAAGCTGGACATTTATATGGAGCAGTCTCCCAAACTGGATATTATACCGCCTGTCATTGACACAAGGCTATAAACATTACAAACTATAGATTATTACAATCTGTAGTTTTTGTTTTTTACGTAAGAATAATGATAATTTTATAAAAGATAAGGTTAAAATGGAAAGGGATGTCCTTCATGATACTTGACTCTTCTAGGCTTGGCAAAATTACTGTTGATGAACAGGAAATTATTACATTTCCTACGGGAATCCCGGGATTCGAGGAACTGAAAACGTATGCGATCGTTACCCCGGATCCGGATTTGCCCTTATCCTACCTGCAATCGGTGGAGAATCCTGAGCTTTCCTTTATTATCGTGGACCCGTTCCTGTTTGAACCAAGCTATGAGTTTATCTTGTCGGAAACCGCAAAAGAGGAATTAAAGGCAAGCCTGGAACAAGACATTGTGGTGTGGAGTATCGTTTCAGTCCGGGATGATTTCAAAAACGCAACTCATAACTTATTGGCCCCATTGGTCATTAATATGAAGGAACGGTTAGGGAAGCAAGTGATTTTGCAAAATACTCCATACAAAACCAGACATAGGTTATTTGCTGCTAATGGATGAGATGGATAAAAGAATAGAGAGGTGAATAAGCTATGCTGGTTTTATCAAGAAAAAAGGGTGAATCGTTAATGATAGGCGACCAGATTGAGATCGTGGTTCTGGCTGCCGAAGGCGATACCATCAAACTAGGCATTCAGGCTCCCCGAAATATCGAGGTTCTGCGAAAAGAAGTATACGAGCTCATTCAGAACTCCAATGCAGAAGCGTCCTTACATAGCCCTGATTTAGGGGAATTGAAGGAAATGATCAAAAAAAGAGGGAAATAAGAGATAATGGGATAAATTTAGGCGAAATATGATGGAAATCGTTGATATTTGTCCAGATATGCCCGAAATTAAGCTGATTAACATCTATAAATGAAAAAACAATGGTACGATATATATAGTAAGCGGTTCAATAGGATCGGCCGAGCTATGAACTGCTACATCATAAACTCGCAAGGAAGCGGGTTTTTACTTCAAGGAGGAAGAATTCAATGATTATCAACCACAATATGAACGCATTGAACACTCATCGCCAAATGGGTCTTAACAACGCAAGTGCAGGAAAAAACATGGAGAAGCTATCTTCTGGTCTTCGCATTAACCGTGCGGCTGACGATGCTGCTGGTTTGTCCATTTCCGAAAAAATGCGCGGTCAAATCCGTTCCATGGAACAAGCTCAACGCAATGCTCAGGACGGTATCTCCTTGGTGCAAACAGCAGAGGGCGCTTTGACTGAAGTAAGTGATATGCTCGTTCGTATCAAAGAATTGTATACACAAAGAGCTAACGGAACATATAACACAACGGACCAAGCTAATATTGATGAAGAGCTGACTGCTCTTAAATCAGAAATAACAAATATCGGAACGAACACCAAGTTTAACGATATTCAATTGTTAAAGGGAACTTTAAACAAAGATATCCAAATAAACCATACTTCTACTGATACTTTGAATATTAGTTTAACTACTGATATGTCAGGTGTGGGTACAGCGGCTTCTTCCTTGGATAACGCTACTGCACAAATCGACGTTGTAGCCAAAGCTCGCGCTCAACTGGGTGCTCTTCAAAACCGTTTGGAGCACACTTCCAACAACTTGGGTACTACAACGGAGAACCTGACTGCAGCAGAATCCCGTATCCGTGATACTGATATGGCGAAAGAAATGGTAGCATTGACGAAGAACAACATTCTTCTTCAAGCTTCCCAAGCTATGCTTGCTCAAGCCAACCAACAACCACAAGGCGTTCTGTCCTTGCTGCGTTAATCTTAAAGTCATTAAAGACTTCAGATTTCGATCTGAAGTCTTTTTTTCTCTCGGTGAAAGAGATATAGTGCTGTATATTTCAGGTGAATACATACTTAAGAGGAATGAGCTTATGAGACCTACCGTATCATTGTGCATGATTGTAAAGAATGAGGAACGATATCTTAGGAAATGCCTTGATAGTGTAAAGGGATTTGTGGATGAGATCATTATTGTGGATACCGGCTCTACGGACCGTACACTGGAAATCGCCAATGAGTTCAATGCCAAGGTGAGTGCATTCGAATGGATCCATGATTTCTCTGCGGCCAGAAATTTCGCTATCCAGCAAGCAAGCTGCGATTATATCCTCCAATTGGATGCTGATGAGTATTTGGAGGACGGAGCTACGCTGCAAGAAGACATAGCCTCCGATAAAGATTATTACAGTGTGACGATCAAAAATCACAAATCTGACGGGGGTTCCTTCGCTCATCAAGCCGTACGTCTCTTTAAAAATCGCGCAGAACTCCATTATATTGGAAAATTGCATGAGCATTTGAACATTCTCGACCCCTCATTGACTCTATCCTCCGGAGATGCGAGTTCGTTAATTAATCACCTCGGTTATCTGGATGACACCGTGCAGGAAAAAAATAAAGTAGAACGTAACTATGAAATCATGCTCAAAGAGCTCGAAGCTAATCCATCCCCTTACAGCTTGTACAATATGGGGAAAGTGTGCATGTCGCAAAGGAAATACGAAGAAGCGCTCAATTACTTTAAAAAATCCTATGAACTAGCCGATAACATGTCCTACGTATATTATCTATTTTGCTATATGCTGAACTGTTTAAGATTCCTGCATCGCTACGAGGAAGGAATTTCCCTTGCCAAAGTACTCATCGATAGACAGCCTCTGTATCTGGATTTCCATTATGAATTGGCCAGATTGTATGAGGAATACGGATGTTTGCAGGATGCAGAGATTGTATTGCAGCACTGCTTGAGTGATCAGCCATGGTCCGAAAAGAAAGTGGCGAACGAAGGAGCCAACGGTTATTTATCTTTCTATAGGCTGGCATGCATTTATGATAAACAGGGAAGAAGCGGGGAGGCCTTCGAGGCTGTCTTCGAGGCGATCCAAAGTAATCCAGTGTATCAGCCCGCCATTAAACTATATTTACGGCTTATGCTTAAAGCCAACATCAGTCATGAAGAAGTTATTACCCATTTGGAAAAGACCTACAGCAGTAAAGATGCAAAGACCATCAAGATGCTGCTTGTAGCAATATATGAAGCTCGTCATCCTATAATGGCACATTATTTTACGGAAAAGGATGGACAGCCTCTAGATAAAGAAATTAAAGCTGTCGTTGACCAATACGACCACAAATACGAACAATCCCGGGATTTATGGCTAGAGGTTCCAGATATAAAACCGGATAATATAGTCGATCTGCTCACCTTGTCCCTCATTCTTAAGGATACAGATCTAATGAATAAGTGCAGACCATTGGCTAACACGAGCCATCGGGACTGGAAATTAATCAAAAGTTTCATCAAGAGAGAGCCGTTAACTTCGGACCTGAAAGATTCCTGGATAGAACCACATTTGGTAACCATCGCGGAACAACTCATTGTTCTTGGGGAATTTGATATCTTTGAGTATATTTCGGCGTGTATCATGAGATGCTCTTTAGCCACGCAGATTAAACTTGCCATGCTTTTAGCAGATTACGGCTTTAAGGATATGGCTGTGGATTTTCTATTAGAGCATTATAATGCCAACCCGAATCATCCAGATGTTCTTCAAGGCTTGTCTGCTATTTTGTATAGAACAGGTCATTATGAAGAGGCGGCAAGCCTATCCGAGCAGCTGGTGAAGCATAGAAACGATTTCCCATCGTATCAGCAATTGTATTTATGTTATATACACTTAGGAAATGGTGGCTCCGCTCAAAGAGTCGCGCAGGAAATGAAAAAGAAATATTCTTATTCCTCCTGGGTTCAATCCTTATAAAGGGGAGTCACAATGAAGAACACGGTATCGCTTTGTATGATCGTAAAGAACGAGGCTCTCTTTATAGAAAGGTGTCTAGAGAGTGTTAAGGACCAGGTTGATGAAATCATTATTGTAGACACGGGGTCGACGGATGATACCATAATCCTTGCCGAACGATTTGGCGCTCGCATTTATCATTTTCCATGGAAGAATGACTTTGCGTCAGCCAGAAACTACTCCCTGCAGCAGGCAACCTGCTCATATATTCTAGTATTGGATGCGGACGAATATTTGGATGAAAGCAGTCATATTCAAGCCATACTTCAATCGCAAAAAAAAGGGTACTCGATCAGAGTCAGAAATCAGCTGGAAGATGGCATGGTCAAAACAACGTCTATCCTAAGGGTCTTTCAGTCCAGTCCGTCAATCCGATTTACAGGACAGATTCATGAGCAAATTATGCTGGATTCCAGCGAAATCGAGGAAACGGGATTTTTGATCCATCATGTTGGCTATAGGAAGGATGTATATGTCCTCAAAAATAAAGCGGAGCGCAATATCCGTATTCTACTTGAAGAGGTGGCTAGCTCTCCCTCGGCCTATGCCTATTACAATGTAGGCAAACAGTACCTTGTGGATGGGGAAAATGAGCTCGCGCTGGAATTTCTCATCAAAGCAAGAAACGAGATGAGCTATCAGGAAAGTATCGATGTGCTAGGATTGGAGATCGATTATAATCTGGCGGATTGTTATTACCGTTTGCATCAACCTGAATATGGAATTCCAGTGTTAAATCTTACAATACAGCAGTGGCCCGAGTATACGGATTTGTACTTTATGCAAGCCAGGCTGTTCGAGCAAATGGGGTATTGGAAGGATGCAGAGCAATACTTTAAGAAATGCATTTCATTGGGAGATATGGATGGTGAAGTAGCAAGAGAGGGAGTAGGAGGGTATCTTGCCCATTTTCTACTATCCAGGTTGTACGAGAGTCAGGGAAACCTACAGGGGGCGTTAGAGCACGCGTTTCATGCCCTCCATTTAAAGAAAGACTATATGCCTTGTTTGGAAAATTATATTTCATTGGCCCAAATGACTGGGGTGGCTTTTGAGGTTCAAAAGGAATGCCTAAACTTCTGCTATCCTGTAAAAACGGTAGATGAATTAACGACACTAATAGGTCTTCTATATAAATATAGACATCCGCTTTTGCAGGAATATATTACACAGTATGGCATTTATAACGATATCGACCTAACCGCATGCGGATTACAATACAGCGGCCAGTATGAAGAAGCACGATCGATATGGTGCGAGGTGGACGTACTTCACAAGAACAATCTAGAAGACGTTATTCTCCTTTCCTTGCTTATTGATGGAGAGAGGATGATGGAGAAGATTCGTACCATACCTCTTTTAACTGAACAGCAAATCGAAACGATTATCTCCGTTATCAAAAAGGAGAACCTAAGCCAAGATAGAGTGGATGCTTTCCTTGGGCAGATACTCCTAACATTATGCGAGAGATGCATCAGATTAGGTGAATTTGATAGCTTTGAGTACGTATCGGGATTGATTCGATCTTGCGGGCTGGATATCCAGTATCAATTGGCCCTTCTATTAGACCAATCCGGATTTAAGGATGTGGCCTTTGACTTTATGGTTTCAGTCTTTGAGAGTCAAGAGAGGACTGCAGAAATCGAACAGTTTGTAGGAAGCCGATGTTTAGAGCGCGGCTATAGGGAGGATGCCAAACATATTTTCCTGCAATTAGCTCATACTGCTCCTTCATACGATGTATATTTATCTTTGTACGAACTGCTGTTATTAGAGGAAGACCCGTCTCCATCTAGGGAACTATTAAAAGAAATGAAGAACAGGTTCCCGCTTTCAGCCGTGATTCAGTCATTATGATGGTCCATGAGGCATTTTTCAATTATCTCTAAACAATAAGAAGCGTATATCCGATATAAATGGTAAATATCGTTCTGTCGGGGGTGTATTTCTGTGATATCGGATGTATCGCTTAACGGTAGTTCCTCCATTCCGCTTACGGGTAAAGAGACTGCTGTAAAAGCTGCGGAGCCTATAAGCAGCGCTCCAATTACTAATTCCAAGGACTTACATAAGGCCGAAATACAAGGAGCCCGCGTGTCGACGGGTGATGAGCAAATTGTAAAGGCCATTGAACGTGCATTGAAAGCACTGCAAGGTCCAACCACGATGGTAGAAGTGTCGGTTCATGAAGAAACAAAGCAAGTCATGGTTAAGGTGCTGGACCAGGATTCAGGCAAAGTCATCCGAGAAATTCCCCCTGAGAAAATGCTAGATCTTGTCGCCAACATGATGAAGGTTGCAGGGCTTTTAATAGATGAACGGAGATAAATAGTGGAGGTGTAATCATGGTTCAAAGGATTAGCGGATTTGCATCCGGGATGGATATAGACACGCTTGTAAGTAATATAATGACAGCCAAGAGGGCTCCTCTGGATAAACTGAAGCAGAAGCAACAGACACTGCAATGGCAGCGTGAAAATTTTAGAGATATCAACTTAAAGCTGGTTGAGTTTAGAAAGAAAACGTTTGACAACTCCCTTGCAAGCTCCTTTCAGGCCCAAAAATCTACCGTAACTGGCGATACCAATGCCGTAACGGCTAAAGCAAGCAGCCAGGCTACTTCCGGGAGTATCAGCATCGAGGTTACGGAATTAGCCAAGACGGCGTCTGTTTCAAGCACTACTGCCTTGGTGGACGGTAGCAACAAACCCTATACTGCTTCAACCAAATTAACGGATGCCGGCATTAGCGGGACCACCCAAATCACTATAAATGGATCAGCAATTACTATTACAGCTGACGAGACTATAAGCTCTTTGGTTACGAAGATAAATCAGGATAAGGGTGCTAGTGCGAGTGCATATTATGATGAGGTTACAGGTAAATTATCCATTACCTCCAAAACCTCAGGGAAAATCAACGGAAATGGTAAGATTGCCGTTAATGGCGATGGCAATTTTACTAGCAAATTTAATTTTGCAGATGTTACAGTCGGCGACGACGCACAGCTAAAAATCAACGGCATTGCTACGACACGTTCCTCCAACAGCTTTAATGTTAACGGAATTGACATTACGCTCAACGCCAAGACAACCAGTCCGTCGGTCATTACAACATCGGTAGATACCGATCAGGTTATCGAGAAGATTAAGTCCTTCATCTCCGACTATAACGATTTGTTGTCAACCTTAAACACAAAAGTGAAGGAAAAGCATGACAGGAACTTTACACCACTAACGGAAGATCAGAAAAAGGCCATGAAGGATGATGAGGTCGAGAAGTGGGAGGAAAAGGCGAAGACGGGATTGCTGTACAATGACAGCATATTAAATGACGCTATTTCCAAACTGAGGTCCAACATATCCTCCGTAGTCATGGTTAACGGTGAGAAAGCGATATTGGATCAAATAGGTATTACGACAGGGCAATGGTTCGAAGGCGGCAAACTGATTTTGAAGGACGAGTCCAAGCTTAGAGAAGCCATTGAACAGGAACCGGATAAAGTAGCGGCATTAATTACGAGCAAAAATAAAGGTATGTATGACGACCTCAAGATAACGCTGGATTCACTTACCGAAAGAGCAGGTACCTCCTTCGTTGCTACGTCCAAGGATGCGTTATTGAAAGAAGAGAGCACGATCGGGCGGCAGCTGAAGAGACTGAGTAACGATATCTTGAACCAAACTAGATTATTGAATGATATGGAAACAAGGTATTATAAACAGTTTACAGCTATGGAAACCACTATGAATAAATTTCAATCCCAGTCGTCTTCGTTTTCCAACTTTGGTTAAGAGACAATAAGTAAGAGGTGAACCCAATGATCCAAACGCCATTCAATAAATATCGGGAGACTTCTGTCCAAACCATGACTCCTGCCCAGCTCTTAATTATGTTGTACGATGGAGCCATTCGTTTCGCCAAAAAGGGAGTCGAAGCTGTTAAACAGAAAAACTATCAAGAGGCTAACAACAGTTTTATTAGGGTCCAGGAAATTATAAATGAATTGGTGGCATCTCTTGATCACTCCTATCCTATTTCAAAAGATCTGCTGCACTTGTATGATTATTTTCTTCGGAGAATGGTTGAAGCTAACATCAAGAAAGATATTCAGCCTGCCTTGGAGGTTATAGATCATCTAGTAGAGCTTAAGGAAACGTGGATTCAGGCCTCGAAGCTTAGTGCATCCTCAGGGTCCGTGCGCAGCCATGGATAATTGCCTAGACGAACTGCTGCAGCTTACGCAACAACTGGCTTCCAGATTGGAAACGGCAGACTATGAAGAAATGATTGAATTTGTGGACACGAGGGAAGCGCTTGTGCAAAATATCCGGCAGCAATATGAGCAGCATAATATCGATAAAGCATATCTGGAGTCCGCACGAGCATCCATCCTTAGCTACGATGCTCTGATTCTTCGCCGAATGCAGCAATTAAAGGATGAAGCCTCAGGGAATCTGAATAGAATGACCGCGGCCAAGCAGCAAAAATCGAGTTATGAAGCGAAGTATGCACCGGAGAGTATGTTTTTTGACAAGAAAAAATAAAAACATTAAAATACAGCGATCATTTCTCGGTAAATAATTGGGGAGTGGTCGCATAATTTTTTATGACTCTTAATTACCGTAATAGAGAACACATATCATCTTTTTTCAAAGGATTCATTTAGAATAGATTCATTCTTCGGTAGATATTATCCGATAAAGTTCCATGCAAAATAATAAAAATTTGTGATAAGTGGTGATACTTTTTGATTAGCATTATAGTTCCTGTATATAACGGTGAAGAATTTATTCATGCATCTATTCAAAGTTTATTAAATCAAACAGAGCGTAACTTTGAGCTAATAATTGTAAATGATGGTTCGACAGATGACACGGAGTCTGTAGTAAATTCATTCCAAGATTCAAGAATCAGATACTTGAAGAAAGAAAATGGAGGTACGGCCACTGCTATAAATGTTGGTCTTGATCACGCCAAGGGTGATTTTATTGCTTGGCAAGCAGCTGATGATCTTTCTCTACCTACGCGTTTAGAGATGAGTTTGAAACAGTTTACTCATCCTCAAATAGGTGTGATTCATTCGGATATGTTATTAATCGCCAACAACAGTCCTATATCTTACTGGCAAAGTAGAAATTTCGATGAATCAAGACTTAAACGGTTCTTTCTTAAAGTGGGATCACCCTTCAACGGTGGTACAATGGTGATGCGAAGAGAAGCAATTAGGGAACTACGATTGAATAATAAATACAAAATTGGAGAGGACACTGATTTTGTATTTCGATTGGCTCCTAAATGGAACTCAGTGCATATTCCGGAACCTTTATATATCTATAGAAGACACGGCTCAAATGCTTCAAACAATAAAGACTATAAATTAAATGTCCAACATATGCAAGATTATATAGAAAGACACAAATTGGAGGAGTTGGTTCCCGAAATCGATTGGGATAGTGGGGAACCAGGCGCTAATAATGCAGCAGCTTACGCAATTATTGCGCTTTTTCTATTTCGTAGAGGAATGACACCTGATTGCGAGCTATATTATGAAAAAGCATTAAAACTTGCCTCTAAACACCAGGATATAATGTGTTTTGTTCAAGGGATTGGTAAATTAATTATCGGTCAGCCCAATCAAGCATTAAGTTACTTCTTTTCTTGTGAGAATCGAAACCATATTCTCAATAATTACATTGGAGAGGCTCTTGCATTTATGGGCGAACAAGCTGTCGCGATGAATCATTTTATAAAATCGTTGGAAATCAGCCCGTATTACGACGAGCCCATGGATAATATACGTGCTTTGGGCGCATGTAATAATTATAATATGCTAGATCAATCGTGGAAAAAGTTTTCAAACATATAAGAACTAGGTGATAATTGTGAAAAAAAAATCAATATTGATTGCTTCGCCCATACACCAGAAACATGAAATTCTTGAACAATTTTTATTATCATTACAGCAGTTGAACCTTACAAGCTTTCAAGTTGATTTTTTATTTGTTGATGATAATGATGAATACTTAAGCCGCAAGCTACTCAATGAGTTCAAAGTAGGTAACTCAAGTGTTGAAATCGTAACGGCTAATGAACTAACAGAACAGGAGTTATCATTTCATAAAAATGAAACAACTCATCAATGGGATGAAAACTCAATATCTAGGGTTGCACAATTTAAGAATTATATGATTAAAAGTGCAATAAATGAAAATTATGATTTTCTTTTCTTGATTGACTCTGACTTACTTTTGCACCCTCAAACGCTAGTCCAATTGGTAAATAGTAAAAAAGACATCATATCCAATATTTTCTGGACACAATGGCAGCCCGGTTCTCAGGAACTTCCTCAAGTTTGGGAATTTGATCACTACAGTCAATATAAATTTCAAAGAGGCATTAAATTATCGAAACAAGAAATAGTCAGCCGCACAAAGGAATTCTTAAATAAATTAAAAACACCTGGAGTATATGAGGTCGGGGGGCTGGGTGCTTGTACTCTTATTAGTCGGACTGCGCTATGTGCGGGTGTCAATTTTAACGAGGTTAGGAATATATCTTTCTGGGGTGAGGATCGTCATTTCTGTATTCGTGCAGTGGTACTTGGTTTTTCACTTTGTGTTGACACTCACTATCCTGCATTCCATATATATAGAATGTCAGATTTGGAAAGGGTTCAGTATTATAAGGAGAGCAACAAGAGGAGGGATGCTGTCCTTCTTGAGCATGAGATCCTAGAAAAAACTAAAATCGCAATTGAAAGTCTAGGTAGTTACCATTATACTCATGGGTATAAAAACTCATGGGAGGAGTACTTTACACGAGAAATGGTTGTTCTATTACATGAGGAACATTTAACGAATAAAGATAATTATATCGCTGATAGGGTTGAAGTTACTGCTCAAGTCACCGGTTGTGCAGTGCATAAAGCTGACGCGGGAAATCAAACTATTGTAACAAGTTTCATTTTAACCAATTCTGGTAATTCCCAAGCGGCAGATTTTTTTGATAAGTATTTTTGCTATGCTACATTCCTAGCACAAGAAAACGATTGGAAAATTGCTGCATTTGATATAGTTGAAAAACTAAACTAAATGTAATTTTATTTATCCACCACCCCTGTGGATAATGTGCATAACTTTGTGTATAACTTTATAGAAAATGTCGAAAAACCGCGTAATGATGCGGTTTTTCTTTGTGAATACTTTATTCACCTCATGTTAATACGTGAATTTTCAAAATATTTTGCTAAAAGCCGTGGATATAATTGACATCCGTGGAGAGGGGATGCTATATTCGATTTGTGGGCATGCCCACAGTTATTTGATAATGAAGGGAATGTTTTACATGCAAGGTAAAGTAAAATGGTTTAACGCAGAAAAAGGATACGGTTTCATCGAGCGCGAAGACGGCGGAGACGTATTTGTTCACTTCTCGGCAATCCAATCGGAAGGATTCAAAACGCTGGAAGAAGGTCAAGCGGTTGAATTCGATATTGTGGAAGGCGCTCGCGGACCACAAGCAGCTAACGTTATCAAACTATAATCATCCGGCACCAATGCCCTAGTATAGATGGTTATTCGATTACAATTAGCAGCGACAACACCCTGGAATAGATCCGGGGTGTTTTTTTTATCTTTCGGGGCTCCCCACAAGGCCTAAATCAGCTTCGAGATGAAAGCATCCTTTATAGGGTTATTATATTTTTGTTAAGCTTTATGGAAGCAGAGGCACTTCCAGGAGCCCTATCATCCCGCGGAAGCGAGCGATCTCCCCCCCCTAAAAGGCTGATTCCATGCGCTTTGTCACATCGTCACTAAATTGTTAGAATATTTTGAAAAATTGTCGATAAGTATGAAGGATTTTTGAAGGTGCCTATAGAATATAGTATAATAGGTACATGAAAGGAGGAGAAGTACAATGAAATTCAACATTCGCGGTGAACGTATTGAGGTTACTGAGGCACTTAAAGAGTATGTTGAGAAAAAGCTTAGCAAGCTGGAAAGGTACTTTGAAACTCCCCCTATGACTGAAGTGCACGTCACACTGAGTGTGGTCAAAGGATTACAAGCAGTCGAGGTGACGATCCCGCTGACAGGTGTCATGCTGCGGGCCGAGGAAAAGAGCAATGATATGTACGCTTCCATCGATCTGGTGATCGATAAGCTGGAGCGGCAAATCCGTAAGCACAAAACAAAGGTGAATCGTAAAATCCGCCAAGAGGGCGGCATGAGGGATATATTGAGAGTAGATTCCCCTGCACAGTATGAAGATGAGGATGAATATGAACTGGTTAGGACCAAGCAGTTTATGCTTAAGCCGATGGACATCGATGAAGCTATCCTGCAAATGAATATGGTTGGTCATAGCTTTTTCGTTTTTGCCAATTCCAATACAGAGCAAGTGAATGTGGTATATAAACGCAATGACGGCAAATACGGCTTGATTGAACCGGCCAGATAATGGATGCGAAATTCGGGAGCTTGCCTGACAGGGCAGGCTCTTTAGCGTTTATTGAAGAAACTATTGACAGAAGATAATAAAAGGATATCCCGCCATTCTTGCGACTTGTGTCGCAAACTGCTACAATTTAAGGCAAACCGTTCTAAAAAAAGGGAGATGGGCCCATGCTAGGACTCGTTAAGAAAATATTCGGCGATTCAAATGAACGTGAAGTGAAGCGGCTGTGGAAAACAGTCGAAGCTATTAATGAATTAGAGCCATTCATGGAAGGATTGACGGACGACGGGCTCAAAGGTAAAACGGCAGAGTTTCGCCAACGTCTTGAACTCGGCGAGGATTTGGACGATTTGCTTCCTGAGGCCTTTGCTGTCGTACGTGAAGCTTCCAAGCGCGTACTCGGTAAACGTCACTATGATGTTCAGTTAATCGGCGGTATGGTGCTTCATGAAGGCCGTATTGCGGAAATGAGAACCGGGGAAGGGAAGACGCTGGTTGGAACCCTGCCGGTTTACTTGAACGCCTTATTAGGTAAAGGTGTGCATGTAGTTACAGTTAACGATTATTTGGCACAACGGGACAGCGCTGAGATGGGCAAAGTGTATGAATTTCTCGGTATGACTGTTGGCGTAAACTTAAATTTCTTAGCCCATAGTGAAAAACAGGCAGCTTATGCTTGTGATATCACTTATGGAACGAACAATGAGTTCGGCTTTGACTACTTGCGTGATAACATGGTCGTATACAAAGAACAGATGGTACAGCGTCCGCTTTATTTTGCGGTAATTGACGAAGTGGACTCCATTCTGGTCGATGAAGCGAGAACGCCGCTCATTATTTCCGGACAAGCAGCTAAGTCGACAGATTTGTATTACATGGCAGATCGTTTCGTGAGTAAGCTGAAGGAAGAAGAAGATTATATCGTAGATATTAAAATGCGCTCCGTTTCCTTGACGGAGACCGGTGTGGCGAAAGCGGAGGAAGCGTTCGGCATCGAAAACCTGTTCGATCATGCGAACGTTACTTTGAACCACCACATTACCCAGGCCTTAAAAGCTCATGTCATTATGAAGCGGGACGTCGACTATGTCGTTCAAGATAACGAGGTTGTTATCGTAGACGAATTCACAGGGCGCTTAATGACAGGACGCCGTTACAGCGAAGGCTTGCACCAGGCGATTGAAGCCAAAGAGCAGCTGCAGGTGCAAAATGAATCCATGACACTTGCGACGATTACATTCCAGAACTATTTCCGGATGTATCGCAAGCTGTCGGGGATGACAGGTACGGCGAAGACGGAGGAAGAAGAATTTAAGAAGATTTACGGCTTGGAGGTTATCGTCGTACCGACGAACCGCCCAATGATCCGTCAGGATCATCCGGATATCGTATACAAATCCGTGAACAGCAAATTCCGGGCCGTTGTAGAGGAAATTGTGAAACGTCATCAGACCAAGCAGCCGGTGCTGGTCGGTACGGTTTCCATTGAGAACTCCGAGCGTTTGTCTGAAATGCTGAAGAGAAAAGGAATTCCACACAAGGTTCTGAATGCGAAATACCATGCGGAGGAAGCGGAGATCGTATCCCGTGCAGGACAGCCGGGTGCGGTAACCATCGCCACTAACATGGCGGGACGCGGAACCGACATTATGTTGGGTGAAGGTGTTCACGATGTTGGCGGTCTGCATATTATAGGTACAGAGCGCCATGAGAGCCGCCGGATCGATAACCAGCTCCGCGGACGTGCCGGTCGTCAAGGGGACCCGGGCTCCTCTCAGTTCTACTTGTCTATGGAGGATGATTTGATGCGCCGTTTTGGTGCGGAGAACATCATGGGCATGATGGATCGCCTTGGCTTCGAGGAAGATCAGCCGATCGAGAGCAAGCTGATCACGAAGGCAGTGGAATCCGCTCAGAAGCGGGTTGAGGGCAACAACTTTGACGTGCGTAAAGTCGTTCTTCAGTATGACGATGTGATGAACCAGCAGCGTGAAATTATTTACAAGCAGCGCCGCGAGGTGCTGGAATCCGAAAACATCCGCGATATTACCATCGGGATGCTGATGCCTGTCGTAGAGCGTCTTGTTGAAGCCCACTGTCCTGCGGATCTGGTTCCAGAGGAATGGGATCTTCAAGCGATCGTCGATTATGCTAACGGCACCTTCCTTCATGAAGGCCAGCTAACAGCCGAAGAGCTGTGGGGCAAGGAGAAGGAAGAAATCACCGAGTACGTGAAGGATCTTGTGATGCGTCTTTATGAAGAGCGCGAGCAGGCGATCGGCGAACCGATTATGCGCGAGCTTGAGAAGGTTATCGTGCTGCGTGCGGTCGACTCCAAATGGATGGATCACATCGATGCGATGGATCAGCTCCGTCAAGGTATCCACCTGCGTGCTTACGGCGGTACAGATCCGCTTCGCGAGTACCAATTTGAGGGCTTTGAGATGTTCCAAGAGATGATTCAAAGCATTCAAGAGGAAGTGGCTACGTATATTATGAAAGCCCACGTAGAAACGAACCTCGAGCGTCAGCCGGTGGTCGAAGCGGAAGCAATGAGCTCCAACGGCGAGCCGGCTCCGAAGAAGCCTGTCGTTAACAACGACGAGGATAGAGTAGGCCGTAACGACCTGTGTCCTTGCGGCAGCGGCAAAAAATATAAGCAATGCCATGGTGTTCAGTAAGATGAACCGGGTTTAAATAAGGGAAATTTGAACAAAGGGATCGTCGGTATTGCTACCGGCTCCCTTTTTTTGAAGACAACTGGTTAGACTGCTTGTAGTGAATATGGAGGAGTGACGGATAATGTTGGATCCAGAGGTAAAACAGGATTTACGAGAAACGGCTAAAAGGTTAGCTGAGCTTAGGGGGTCTCTTTGACTTAGATCTGAAGCTGGAGCAAATCGCGAATTACGAGGAAAAGATGGCGGCTCCCGATTTTTGGGACGATAACGAGCAAGCGCAGAAGATTATTGCCGAGATGAATGCGATTAAGGGGAGCGTAGATGAATTTCAAGCGCTGTCCTCCGAGTTTGAGGATCTGGAGGTCATGGTTGAGCTGATGCAGGAGGACCAGGATGATAGTATGGCTGCCGATATCGAGCAAGGTATCGCCTCCCTGGTAACGAAGCTAGAGAACTTCGAGCTGCAGCTGCTGCTAAGCCAGCCTTACGATAAATTGAACGCTATTCTGGAGCTTCATCCTGGCGCCGGAGGCACGGAGTCTCAGGATTGGGCGGAGATGCTGCTGCGCATGTATCGCCGTTGGGCGGAGAAACGGGACTTCAAGGTTGAGGTGCTGGACTATTTGCCGGGTGATGAAGCGGGAGTAAAAAGCGTTACGCTGTTAATCAAGGGCTATAACGCCTACGGTTACTTGAAAGCGGAGAAGGGCGTTCATCGGTTGGTACGGATCTCACCTTTTGACGCTTCGGGCCGGCGCCATACATCGTTTGTATCCTGCGACGTGATGCCGGAGATCGACGATGATGTGGAGGTAGAAATCCGCACGGAGGATTTGAAGGTGGATACGTACCGTTCCAGCGGCGCGGGCGGACAGCATATCAATACGACGGACTCTGCAGTCCGGATTACCCACATCCCGACCGGTGTCGTTGTAAGCTGCCAAACGGAGCGTTCGCAGATCAAGAACCGGGAGCGCGCCATGAAAATGCTGCGTTCCAAGCTGTATGAGAAAAAGATCGAAGAGCAAAGGAAGCAGCTTGCCGAGATTCGCGGTGAGGTATCCGATATCGCCTGGGGCAGCCAAATTCGTTCCTATGTATTCCATCCATACAGCATGGTCAAGGATCACCGCACATCAGCGGAAACAGGCAACGTCGGGGCCGTTATGGACGGAGACCTCGATATGTTTATCGATGCCTACCTGCGTCTGCAAATCAAATCGGATGCGGCCGAATAATTCGGTGGAGTCTGTTGAAAAACCTGTAAAACTTGAAAAATAGCATCGGTACCCCGGTGAGGTATCCCCCTCCGGCCACTGTTGTTCCCAGAAAAATTTTGATTATATCGCTTACAGCGGGTATTTTCCGAGAACAAAGAATTCCTGTAATGCGTTAATTTCGCTTTTGAAAAACACAGAGCACTTCCGTAAGATGAAGTACGGGGGCCTGAGAAACCCTACTCAT
>NZ_JADBDR010000029.1:0-41031 GCF_014873645.1 Paenibacillus sp. OAS669 | reverse complement strand
AGCCACCGAAAATCGTAATAATTCAGGAGGAAATACGCCAAAAGTAAAGTACGGCTAGGGAATTTAATCCCTAGCCGTACTTTGTCAACAGTCCCAGAAGGCGGGTGTTTTTTTGCGTCCGAGCCGATCCAGTCTCCTGGGATAAGATCCCTTCTTTTCCCGAACTTTATTTTTCGGGATTCAATGGAGGGAATGAAGGTAATGAAGGAACCGACATTGAACATCCAAATTATCGGCGGTTCGGGTGGTAAAATGAGGGGCAGTAACTTTTAATCACGACCTGCGTTTAAATCAACAGAGAGGAGATGACGTTGTGATGAGGCCAAAATGGGTTAGCTATACTATCATGTTTACATTGTGTATGAGCTTGTTGGCGCCTGCGGGGCATAGTCAAGCGGCTGATGCCAGCGTGAGGGTCACACTGCCGGATTTTGTGGTGAATTTGAACGGTCATACAGTGGAAAATCAGTACCGTGAATACCCGCTGCTCGTTTATCGCGATATCACGTATGTGCCGATGACGTGGTATGATTCAAGATTGCTCGGTTTGGAGGCGACTTGGTCGCCGAACGACGGCTTGAACATTAAGCAGAGCCGTGTGGCCTCTTCATACGCGCCTTATCAGTCCGATCGCCGCAACGCGGCCGCGTACACGGCAGAGGTTCCCGCATCGGCCGTCATGATCAACGGCAAGACGATCGACAATTCCAAAGAGGAATATCCATTGTTAAGCTTCCGGGATGTGACGTATTTTCCATTGACCTGGCGCTTTGCGCATGACGAATTCGGATGGGATTACCGTTGGGAGGATAGAAGCGGCCTTAGCATCTTATCCCATAATCCGCAGCTGCAAACGATCGGCCTTCCTGCCGATGCCGGGGAGAATGATGTTGCCCTTTACAAAGGCTATATCTATTTTGTCGAGACGACAGGCACGACGAATCACATATACCGGGCTCCCTTGCAGCAGCCGTCCAATAAGGAAGAGATGTATTCCTATAGCATCCAAACCTCACAAGGGCTGCAAAAGCAAGTATCCTTTCAAATCCGTGACAATGCCCTTTGGTTTACCTATCACCTCGGGGGAGGAATTATGGGTCACGATGAGTTCGTGAAAATCGGTGACGACGGGAAAGCGGAGCTGGTACACCAAGGCTACCTCGATTTCCGCGAGACGCCGTTGGGAACATTAATCATGAATTTGGGCGCTTCAGCGTTTGAGGGCGGCAATCTCTATTTGTCGCAGCCGGGCGAGGAAAAGATGAGCGGTAAACGTGTAGGTGACGCGGATCTGATGTATGCGGTTATGTCCGACGGTATCTCGTTAGGAGCTCCGCGTGACGCCGCTTCCCTCCTTGCTGTCCATGGAGAGGATGTGTTCGTGCTTGCTTCCCGCAGTAGCTCTGACACCAATAAACTCTATAAAATCAACTTAAAGACGAATAAGACTGAGAAGATCATCGACTTCGGTGTCAGCCGATTCCGGATCATCGATAACAAGCTGTACTATGTAAAAGACGAGGACGGCAGGCTATACTCATCGGCGCTGGATGGTACGGGCGGCGAGACGAGCCTGTCAGACCATGCGGTGTCATGGTTCGACAGCATTGGCGGCAACGTCTTTTATACAACCAAGAAGGAAGCGAACCGCTTCGAGCTGTACCAGGCTGATCCGAACGGGGAAGACCCGCGCGTATGGACGACGCCAGTTGCTGGTGTTCAAGTGCTGAACGATCGGCTCGTGTGCAGATTTGGCGAGCAAGATGACTACGGCGTCGTGCTGCTAGACGGCTCAGGCCGCCTGCTGCTGAGTGTGGCGGATCCGATCTCTCGTGTACTTACGTCAGACAATGGAATTTTGCTCCAGGATTCCAGGGATTCCTCGATAGAACTCATACGTTGAAAGGGAGCGATGTTTCAGTAAAAGGCTGCCGGTTGGCAGCCCGATGCTTTTGCTCTCAAGATAGTGGCACTTATTAAGCCTTGGGAATAGTACTCGGCATAAGCGTTTATCTGTGTGGGAAGCACAACATATTTGAAGATCGTTATTATTGGGGGGAAACTCATGGAAGTTCTCGTTAAAGAAACATTGGTTCAGTTAATCAAAGGTGATATAACAAAGGTTGAGGCTGATGCAATTGTAAATGCTGCCAATTCTAGTTTAATGGGAGGAGGAGGAGTGGATGGAGCAATCCATCGGGCTGGAGGTAAGGCTATTTTAGATGAATGTATAAAGATCCGTAACCAAAGAGGCGGTTGTGCTGTGGGAGAAGCAGTAATTACTACAGCTGGCAATCTTAGAGCTGTATATGTAATACATACGGTTGGTCCGGTCTGGAACGGTGGAAGTAATAGCGAGGAGGCAAAGTTAAGAAATTGTTATAGAAACACGCTTAATTTAGCAGAGTCCAAGAATGTAGAGAGTATCGCTTTACCGAATATTAGTACAGGAATTTATAAATTTCCAAAAGATTTAGCGGCCAACATAGCGACGGAAGAAGTTTTTAAGTTCGTGAATAATAACGATAGAACCATTAAGAGAATTTTATTTGTCTGCTTTGATGAGGTTAACTTTGACATTTATCATAGTATATTGAAAGAAAAGAGTAAAAGGAGTCTTCCGTAAGAAGCCGAGAAGGCATCGTAGGCACTTCTGATCAGGTATGCGCCTCGATGCCTAAGCGACTCTCTCAAGGAACAGTGCTCTGAAGCACTCCTCGACTTTACAAAATTAACCACATGATAGAACGCCTTTATAAAGAGGACTGCCCTTCCAGCGCAAAGGACAAAAGATCGCTATTTAAACGTTCCATATGGGTGATGTAAAGTCCATGAGGACCGTTCTCATATATGATGAAGCGACTATGGGGCAGAAGCTGTGCAGCTATCATCCCGGACATCTCTACGGGAAAAGAGCGGTCGCTATCCCCGTGAATGATGAGGGAGGGCAGCGATATTTCCCGTAACTCAGCGCGAAAATCCGTCTCGATGAGCGCTTGATTGCAATCGAGAATCGCTTTGTGCGACGTTCGGAACATATCCGATTTCGTCCATTCCGTCAATTCGGGAGAAACCGAGCGGCCCGGCAGCCCTCCGCCGAAGTAGGGAGCTGCATTCTCTTGCACCCACCGTGGGAAGTCCCTTCTCCATTCGGATCGAGTCATCTCCACCCGGGTTCTATCGAATCCCATAGGGTTATCCTCCGTCTTCAACGGGAAGGGCAATGCAGTTCCGATAAATACACAGCGGCTAACACGTTCGCTTCCGTAGCGTGTCAAATACCGAACCAGCTCTCCGTTGCCCATAGAGTGGGCAACAAGCATCACATCGTGAAGATCCAAGTGTTCCAGGAGCGAAGATAGATCATCGGCGAGGGTATCGTAGATATAGCCCTGCCCCGGATCATCCGATCGTCCATGCCCCCGTCTGTCATACGCAATGCATCGAAGGCCCCGAGTGCTTAAATCTATCATCTGATAGTTCCACATTTCGGAGCTGAGCGCCCATCCGCTAATAAATACGACAGGCTTGCCGGAACCCCAATCCTTGTAATAAAGCCGCGTCGAATCTTTAGTTTCCACATATGGCATATCGAAAACCTCCCAAGCCTTAATGGCTGAAATGATGGACTGCAAGCTTCCAACGGACAACGGTTGAAACCATGTAAGCTGGCTCGATGGTGTTGTTTGTTCTATTCAAAGTGTACCTTTCCCGCCGTGAAGCAACAATCACGAGATTCCGATGCAATTGATCAGTTTGAGTAATGATCTTAATTGGCCTAACGGTTTGATGAAGCGTCCCTGTTAAAAGCTAAGATAAGCATCATAGCCATGATGCAAAGGGTCCCGATCCATTGAAACCAGCCGAAGGAATCCTTCAGCCAAAAGACGGTTGTTACGACAGCTGCTAGTGGTTCTAAGCTTCCCAAAAGAGCGGATTCCTTGGGTGACAAACTGTGTAAGCTTTCGATGTAAAACCAAAAGGCCAGCATAGTTCCAAAAAGGATGATGAAAATCAAATAGAAATAGGCTCCAAATGGCAAGCTCGAAAAATTCGTGTGCCAAGGCGGATGGATAAAACTTAACACGGCTCCCCCGATTACCATTGCCCAGCCAACAATCACTAGCGAATCGTATTTCTTGAGGAAGCGAACAGCATATAAGGTATAAAAGGCAAGGGCAAACCCGGAAAGTACTCCCCAAATCACTGCATCCAACGGTACGGATAATTGAGAGAATGACCCCTTTGTTAGTAAGAAAAAACAACCAATTAATGCAAGCGACACCGTAAGCATATCTTTCTTTGTTGGAGCAGCTTGTTTACTGGCCAATAAGTATACAATAATGATGGCCGGAGCCAAATATTGTAATAATGTTGCTACGGCAGCGTTTCCCCTTTCGATAGAAGCCATATAAGTATATTGAACCCCGAGCGTACCAATGAATCCGAAAATAATGAGTTGAAAAGAGAAACTTTTATTTTTCCAGATTTCAAATATGCTGGTACTGCCTTTCTTAAAGGCTGATACTGCCAGAAGCAGTAAACCTGCAATAAGCAGCCGGACCGTAACGAGCCAGCCCATATCGATGCCGTATTGCTGGAATAGCTTTTTGGCAGCAGCTCCACTAATCCCCCAAAATATAGCACCAGTAATGATGAAAAACAGACCTTTCCTTCTATCCATAATCGACTCTCCAAGAAAATATAAAAATAGTGACTTGCTTCGACTATAATAAAGGGAAAAGGTACAAATAGATAGTAAAATCAGATGATAAAATATAAATATATTGAGGTTGTTATATATGCAAATAAAAGATTTCGCAGTGGATCAAAACTATAAAGAGCTAACGGAGCATCGTACCACCGTGTTACCGATCGCATGTTATCACACAACGATTAGTCATAATAATAATGGATATATACCCATGCATTGGCATGATGAGTTTCAATTTGTTCTTATTATGAAGGGACAAGCCATCTTCCAAATACAGGAGGAAAAAGTGGCCCTGAACGAAGGAGAAGGATTATTTATTAACAGTGGCCGCCTGCACATGGCAAAAGATGATAACCATTCCGGATGCGCCTATATTTGCTTAAATGTTTCCCCGAGCTTTGTTCTCTCTCAAGAGCTTTATAGAACCTATGTATATCCATATATAGAGGCGACCAATTTATCTTACATTCTCCTGACTGCAAAGGAAGATTGGTCGAACAACATGATAAAGTCAATTCTGGAGATAGACCGTCTGATTCAGCAAAGTCCATCTTTATATGAAATAGATATTGCAATACAGTTAACTCACATGTGGAAAAATTTGGTTGTTAATGGGTTTTCATTAGAGTACAAAGAAACCGAGGTGTTGAGGAGCAAAAAAATGAAGAGCATGCTGGAGTGGATCCATCTGCATTTTGCCGAGAGGGGAAGTTTAGAGGAGATAGCGAGGGCCGGACAATTGAGCAGGTCCGAATGCTGCCGGTATTTCAAACGTTTTCTAAAGACGACACCTTTGAATTATGTGATGGAATACCGCATTCAAAAAAGTCTGATTTTACTGCAGCAGCCCGAGAACAATGTCACAGATGTTGCTTATCAGGTAGGATTCAATAGTACAAGCTACTTCATCCATCAATTTAGAAAATCAATGAACATGACGCCGCTAGCATATAAAAAGCAAAAAAGTACAAATTGATTTCAGAAATCGCGATAAGGGGTGTCGAAGCACGAACGTGACCGCCTGCCTGAGGATATGTAATGAGTCCATCAGCATAGTGAACCAGCCTGTTTTTTAGGCCGGTTTCACTATGTGATGTGTGGCTCCAGATCCTTTAATGCCGTCTCGTCCATTCTATTCACTGACAGCCTCTGGCTCGAGCATACGCAGCAGCTCTCGAATAGCAGGGGCAAGCTGATCATTGCTGTTCATTATAGCGGTAAAAATGGGGAACGCATCCTTCAGCAGCATATAACTGAAATAATAATAGCTGAAAAAGGCTTCTTTCTCATATCCCGGCGGCTCCTCTTCTTCCCAACGCAATTCGTCTTCTTCATCATTCTCCGGCCATAAGTATGTTTCGTCCAGCAATTCGTTCATCGTCTTAACTGTACCTTGGGAGTTCATGTGATCCACGGCAATTGCTGAAGCAACTGCCAAGTAGAGCTCAATTTCATTCGGTGAAACTTTCTCCGGCTCCTGTTTTATCAGCTCCTGCAGGAGCATAAGCAGTACCCAGGGCGTTGTCTGCCATAAGGTGCTTTGATGCTCGATCAAATTGGCCAGTTCCTCATATTGCCTGGTTTCAAGGAGCTGCGGTATGTCCGTGCCTCTTCCATAGGCGGTCGTCAGACGATGCCAGGGTATGCTGCTGATTGTTTGAGCTGAAGAATTCATCTCCATTTCCTCCTTTTGCCTAATAGCTATACTGTTGTGTATGTACGCCTATATCATTCGTGCTCTATGCGGCAGCTTCCTACTTGACAAGGAGAGCTTCCAGTCTACTGTGATCTTGTCCTTTGAAGGAAACGGCGGCACACCCAAAAACGCACTGCCGCTCTTGCTGACAATGCGTTTTGGTGTATCCTCTTGATTGAATCATACCTTCGTTCCGATTCACATTACCCGATCTGCCTCTTGATCCCTCTCGTTCGTCTTGTTCCGTAGAGATGCGCCATGCTCTTGGGTCCACGTCCACATCGCTTCAAAAATCGGCTGCAGCGCCTTACCGCTCTCGGTAAGGTCATATTCGACGTGCAGGGGTACGCCTGGATAAAGGGTGCGCGTGACGATTCCTTTTTCCTCCAGCAGCCGCAAGCGATCGGTCAAGGTTTTAGGACTAATCGGCTGCAGTTTACGGCGTAGCTCACCAAAACGCTGATTCCCGTTGAACAGCTCAAATAGGAGAAGAAGCATCCATTTGCTATCCAAGATTTCCAGGATAGGTTCAACCGTACCGGGACAGGATCGATCCATCATTATGATCACTCCGTAGTTTATTTTTTGAAACTATTGCACTTAAATGTAACTACTTTTCAAATGTAGCATAGATCCATTAAGATGTGAAGGAAGGACGGAACAACATGACGTTCAAGAAGAACGTTCGGAACGGGTGGCAGCAGCTATCCGAGCACTATCGCAACGAATATGAGGAGGAATAAAAATATGAAAAACATTGTATGGGCAACGTTAACCGCCAATGGCAATTATGCTCAATCCGGTCCCGAAAATCCGCCGAAAAAAGAAGCGCTGGACGACTTCTTTGCACATGCCAAAGCTGCAGGGAATTTCATTGTCGGTCGCCGGACCTTCGAAGGAATGCGCGGTAACGGCGGACCGGGGCCCTTTGCCGATATCGATATCGTGGTAGTTTCTAAAAGCGCCGCGGAAATTCCGGGGGTAAAGGTCGTAAGATCGCCGGAGGAAGCCTTGGACTACCTGGGGGGGAGAGGCCATCAGACCGCTCTTATTAGCGGAGGCGCAGATATTCACAATTCATTCCTGGGCCTGGGACTTGTAGACGAAGTGATTTTCAACGTGGCACCTGTATTGGAAGGTAGAGGATTGAATCTCTTGATTGACAAGGATAACTATTGTTTTAAGCCTGTGCAGTTGCTGGACTGCAAGCCCCTCGGCAGCGGCGTCGTTCAACTGCGCTATGCGATTGATCGAACTGTGTCCTAGAAGTTTATGCCGAATGATCTTTACCTTTCGCCATGACCCCTTTTTGAGGGGTCATTATTTCTCAAAGAGTGGAATTCCAAAGGAGATAGATGCTTCTTTCAGCCTTTCTTTCAGTCTTTTCCTCAAATTCATCATCCAGTCAGGCTCATGATCCCACTTTTCTTCAGCAGCTCTTAAAATCCTTGCATAGCCGTATAAATTAGCAAATCGTCTGCATGCTGGTAAAAGCTCATCTAAATGATAAGGGATAGCATATTCGGTCAGGTAACCGTCCATAAAGCATTGTTTCTTCTGTTCCATTAGTTCATAGGAGATGTGATCCTGCAAATGATTGAGCGCCTGTTCAATATCCATCGCATACCAGTGGTACATAGCGTCATCAAAATCTATTGCATTACATGACTCGGTTTCTTCATCGTAAAATACATTATCACATTCAAAATCATAATGAATGAGCCCATAATTGCTGCTGGATTTCGGGATCGTATCAAAAAAATCTCGAAGTAACTTCACCTCATGTAAGGCTTCCGTCTCTTCCGGAAATTCCATGAGCACATTCTGAATCCAGCTCAGAACATCCATATAGGACCATCTTTCGTATTGGCCGGGTGCATATTGACTTGAAAGCTGGTGGAGCCTTCCTAGAGCTTTTCCATAGCTGAATAGGATCCTGTCACTCATATCGGTATTACTAAGCTGAACACCGGAAACACGCTTAAATACGGAGGAATAGTATTCCCCCCAAGGAGTTCGCACCTCCACAAGCTCTTCGCCATGCTTTGATGCAACCGATTCTAAAACTCCATACTGCTTGCTACGCAAATACGAAATAAAATCAAGTTCCGCCTGTATGTTCGATTTTACCTTTTCCGATTTGGGTGCAAAACGTAATAGATGGGTCTTACCCTCCGATTTAAACGGATAAATGGCGTTTGACGATATGCGATAATGCTTAAACATCCCTATCGAATCCTCGTCGTAGTGCCAATTTTTTAAAACCATTTCCGCCAATTCTGCATTATTGAAAAGATACCTCAATTTCAGCATTAGTTGCATCGCCCCTTATGAAAAATAGTTTATTTAACAATTCCTCCATTTCATTACAGCTTATCATAAGCATGCAAAACCTTTCTGGGAGAAAAAAGCTATAGCCAAACTTCCCTGACCGTTAGCGCATCCATCGATCCTCGATAATGCTTTTTATCCTAAGTCGCGAAAAATAAAAGAATCTACATATTAGGCGTGCTTAATATGTAAATCCCGTATTTTAAAAGAGTCGACTTGTACTTTCATGTTCTTTATTTACTCCCTGGAATTCGAACCCTGCTTTACCGGCACATACTTCAATGCAATACAATTTTGTACTTGATCAATTGATCATTAATAAAAGCCCCAAATGCGGCTGCCGGGAGAACAATTCCAACCGGACACCAAACCAGCGGATCGGCTGACAAGTAATGCAAATCAAAATAGCAGCTCTTCAAATCAAACAGACTTAAAACTCCACCAACTAGCGGCGAAAAGCCAGACCATTGATAGCCGAAGTTTACTTCCCAACCCGCTGAAGTAACCACAGACTTTGTCCATTTTGAAACAGACACAGCGGCAGTCTAAGGCTGAAAAATAAAGTCCTAGACTGCCACTGTTTGATTGAACTAACATATCCGTTTAGCTGAAACGTAATGGTTCAAAGTGATTAAAGTTATTTTTGGTCGATTAACTTTTTTATCGCTTTTCTACTTTAGGGAGACAAGATAATCAGCAAGTTGATCGAAAGTGCCCTCAAGACCTTGTTGAAGCATTGGTGCCATACCGTTGTAGGCTTCTTGTTCCTCAGCGGATGCGTTCACAGGGCCACCTTTCAGTTTTAATACAGTTTTACCTTCGTCATCTTCTAGCGTGATGATATTCATAACTTCAAGAGGCCAGTTCGCACTAAAAGGCGCTCGGATCGTATTGCCTTGCTCATCGGAAAAGGATTGGATAAAAGCCACTTTCTCAGGTTCGACAACCTCTTGGTATGCAAATTTTCCCCACATGACGTGATTTCCGTCGGGAGACGTCTGAAAGCCTAAAAACTCGCCACCTGATCGGGCGTCCATTTTAACGACTTCGAGGGTGAAACCCTTTGGTCCCCACCATTTCGCGAAATGCCCGATCTCTGTCCATGCTTTAAATACAAGTTCGCGAGGGGTATCGAATACACGCGTAATAACAATTTCAAATGATTGTTTCAGACCGTTATCCATGACAATCCTCCTCTAATTTTGAAGGGAAACTATGCCCAATGATAAATGTGAAAGCTTGCTACAGAGTGCTTGAAGCCTGAACTAGCAGATTGGCCAGGAGACCGTAATCGGGTGTATCTTCTTTACGGATTTTTAGCCATTTCCTCTCGTCGGGCCCTTCAAATCCTTTCGGAAACGTAAGGCCGGAAGCATTCATGATCATAAATGCAATGGCATCTTTCGATGGTGATATAACCGCCGCATAATGTCCGTGTTTCAGGAAATGGGGCTTTTTGTATTGAATGCGTTCTTCGGCTTCCGGTATAACCTGGTGTACCATCTGGCGTAGTTGGTTGCTGACCTCGATTTTCCATGGTTGATCAAGGTTCTCGATAAATGCGGAAACTTCCTGATTCATCATTTCTTTTACAGCTCCTTTTCACAGTTTGTTTTGGAAAGAGTTAGAGAACTGACGAAGATTTTCACGTTCTCTTGTATGAACTGATCGAGACTGATACCAGGATAATTGTTTCCAGCTTCCAAATCGTTAATGAACGCGCCATATTGAGCCATCATGAATGTAAACGCCTGCATAGTGGGGTTCGAACAAGTTATTTTTCCTTTCTCGCTCATCGTAATGAAGTAATCTGTTAGAAACGTCAACAGTTGGCGGGGATGCTGCAGTCGGCGTTCTTTAAAGCCGGGGATGTGGACCTCATCTTTTAAGGCGATCAGAATCAGCTTTCGGTCTCGGTTCATGATGTCATGATATTTTTTGCTGATGCTTAGAAGGTCGGCTTCTAACTCCCATACAATCTGCTCATTGAAGAGTGCTCGCATCTCTTCGGCATAATGAAATCGTTCAAGGGCGGCTTCCAGCAAATTTTGCTTGCTACCGAAATGTCGAAAAAGCGTCTTTTCGCTTAAATCGGCAGATGAGGCGATTTCCTCTGTCGTGACGCTGTGGTAGCCTTTCTCTGAAATTAGGTCGATCGCAGCCCGTAACAATTTCTCCGCGCTCTCTTGCTTAGTTTGACGCATGATCATCTCCCTTTCTGCAGATTACAAAATGTCTGTCAGTGGTGACTGACATTATTTTATTCCAAATTTAACCTATCGTCAAGAGGCCTGCACCTCGTTTGTAATGAAAAAACCTCCCGTAAGTCGTAAAACTGTATAGTAATGGCCCATGTATGCAAGATTTATCGAAGCACTTGCTGAGCAGGCTTCCTGTTGATGACTTTTTTCGCCGCCTTATTGTTTCCCGTTAGACTATTCCGCGTTGTAGCTATCCTGCCCGTTGTTTTGAGAAAAGTAAAGTATTAGACTGTGCCCGAAAATAGAAACAGCGACAGCCACCGTATTTCCATCCTCTGTTCGGATGTTGATCTTATATTACACTAGTGATATATTACATATGTGGAATAAAATGATCTGAGGAGTCCCGCATGCATTTATCGAACGTAGAATTTATACTGCTGCAATTGGTCGCTGAGTGCCGTCATGTTTCGGGGTACGATATTATGAAGATGGTCAATCATCGAGGTTATCGGGAATGGGCAAATATCGGCACGACATCAATTTATACAGGACTGAAGAAATTGAGCACCAAAGGATGGATCGTTTCCGATGGACCCGACAGTAAATTCGGCAAAGGACCTGTTCCGACTCAGTTTGCCCTAACCGAAAGCGGTATGAACAGATTAAAAAACGAAATTGTTGACAGTCTATCCTCATCACGGGAGCGCGACATCCGCTTCGATCTCGGACTGGCTGCTTTGCCTCTAATAGGAAAAGACGAGGCCATCGCCGCTCTTCGGGCTAGGTTGGATTTTCTCAGAGCTGCTGAAACCAAAATACGGCAGAAGTACGAAGCGCAAGGCTGCGACCATTTGCCGCTGAACGTAAGAGCGCTGTTCCTGCATCCGATCATCTTGATCGACTGTGAACGCAAATTCGTTTCCAATCTATTCAACGAATTAATGGGGGAGTCAGGGGAATATGGGAAGCATTGTTGAAGGATTCGTCCCTTACCAAGGAGATCATTGTGAGACAACTGCCTTAGGCAATTTACTGCAATTTGCGGAAGTCCGGCTATCGGAACCGATGCTTTTTGGACTAGGGCAAGGGCTAGGATTCATTTATTGGGATTCGAAAGGAATGGATGTTCCTTTCATCGGAGGAAGGGTAAAACCAGATATACTGACGGCCAACCTTGCTATTAGGCTGGGTTTGACCGTCAACAATCAAGAAACGTCATCCGTCGACAAAGCCTGGAATAACGTACGGCATTGCATCGATCGCGGAATACCAGTCGGGCTGAAGTTGGATTCCTATTACTTGGATTATTTCACGAACAAGGTTCACTTTGCCGGTCACTATGCGGTCCTATACGGCTACAATGATGAATATGCCTACATGGCCGACACCAGACAGCAAGGCGGTCTGGTAGAGACGCGTTTGACAAGCCTGGGTTTGGCCAGAAATGCTAAGGGGCCTATGAGTTCGCGGAATCGTTCTTTTACGATCGAGCCTATCGACGTCTTGCCCCCGCTTATTCCAGCTATACGTGCTGCCTTAGCCAACAATGCATCTGACTACTTGAACCCGCCTATTCGCAATATCGGAAATAAAGGCATCGTCAGGATGAGCAGCGAAATTCTGAAATGGCCTTCTCGTGTCAAAAATCCCGAACAGGATCTATCCCTGATCGCAATGCTGATGGAACGAGCGGGAACAGGTGGAGCTTTGTTTCGGAATTTGTACCGGGATTTCCTGAAAGAATGCGTTGATCAGCTGGAGGACCCGAAGATCGAACAAGCCTGCCGTTTGTTTACGGAAATCGCCCCATTATGGGTCGATGTCTCTGCTTCGATCGACCATGCGGGAAGAAAAGGGAGCCTTCAGGAGCTGCAGCATGCATCAAAGCTGTTGCTCGAGATAGCGGAAAAAGAACGTACAGCCATGGAGTTATTGTTATAACCGATTGGAATTACCGTCAAAATTCATATATTAAGCTTTAGACTGACTATAGAAATTGAAACAACGACAGACAAGGACAAGAAAATATAGTCCTTGACTGCCGTTGCTACATTGAACGAACCTTCACCGTTAGTTCTACGATTTGAGTTTAAATCACTGATCGTGAGTCTCCGGTTACTGCAGATAGTACTGAACAGCGCCTAAAAATTGCATATGCGACAGCGCCGACGGCAAATCACACCGCCCCGTTCTTCATCATCATTCCGTTCAGCATAAAAAAACACCCCGCATGCTTTAGTTCATTTGTTTGCCGCTCGTATATTCCATATATTCGCCGCCCCATTCGAAAAGCGAGTTCAAGCTAGGCTGCAGCTTTCGACCGAGTTCGCTTAGTGAGTATTCCACCTTGGGCGGGATTTGAGCATATTCCTTACGAATGATTAAGCCCGACTGCTCTAATGACTTTAACTGCTTCGCAAGCGTTGCATGTGTCAAGTTGTCCAGTTTGCGCTGAAGCTCATTAAACCTCAGCGTCTCCTCGCTCAAAAAATACAAGATAACCAAAGCCCATTTTCCCGCCAGCAGCTTCTGAACCGTAAAAAACGGACAGCCTTGAATACCTATGTTCTTCTCCATAATATCAGCCATATAGCACCTCTCTATAGTATCTTCTTGGATACCTACGATACTAAAATATCGTACTTGTTATAAATTACGTATGATATTTATAATACCATAGAACCCTATAAAATACGTAATGAGTTATTGCTCAAGGCAAATTATCTTTGACTCGAACACAAGATGGAGGGAACAATGATGAAAATATTGGTAACCGGAGCAACAGGTAATCTTGGAGGATTAGTCGTAGAAGAATTACTGAAGCTTGTACCTATGAAGCAGGTCGCCGTTAGCGTACGCGATCCGAAGAAGGCCGAGCATCTTAGCGCACGAGGTATCGATGTCCGTACAGCAGACTTCAATGACTACGACTCTTTAGTAACGGCTTTCGCCGGTATTGATCGTCTGCTTATGATCTCGACGGAAGACATTGTCAACCGGGTCAGTCAGCAGACGGCAGTCATCAAAGCAGCAAAAGAAGCGAATGTTGGCTTTATTGCGTACACAAGCGCTTCAAATGCGACCAACAGCAAATTGACGCTTGCCGAAAGCCACAAGAAGACGGAGGAAGCGATCCTGCAATCGGGTATTCCCTATGTCATACTGCGCAATAACTGGTATTTGGAAAATGAAATGGCCACATTCCAGACGGTTCTGAACGGCGGACCATGGGTCATCGCTTCGGGAGAAGGCAAGACGGGTTGGGCTACTCGCCGCGACTATGCCGAAGCAGCGGCTAAAGTGCTTGCCGGACACGGACGCGAGAACGCCGTTTACGAATTGACGGGCAAGCCGTTAACGCAAGAGGAATTGTCGGCGATATTCGCGTCGGCTATGGGTCGGACTGTGCAGGTACAATATGTCGATCAAGAGGCATACCGCAACATACTGAGTCAAGCAGGACTGCCGCAACCGGTTGCCGATATGTTGGCTGATATGCAGAACCAGATCGGCGCAGGAGAGCTGGAAGTGGTAAGCAACGATCTGGAGCAACTGTTAGGCCATCCGCCTACTCCGCTAGAAGAAGCGATCCGTTCCTTGCTTGGGTAAATGATCAACTTGCCGTTACTTATCAACGGTTCACCATAATGGGTCTAATGGCGAAACTACGACAGATTCTTGGCGAAGCTGGTTTTGAACATTCGATTCACATTCAAAAACGGCACAGAGATTCAAGCATGAAACATATAAACAACAGGCACCGGGCCACTGATCAACTCAGTGGCCCGGTGCCTTGCTGCTACAAATTAATTATGAAAGAACTGCGTTGTAATCCCAACAACCTTGTTCATATTTTCAATCCTTCATTTCGCAACATTAAACAACTTTATTCACAGTCAACATCATCACCGGGACTGCTCTTTAAATCTATTCAACCGTCACGCTTTTAGCCAAATTTCTCGGCTTGTCTACATCATTGCCCCGTGTTAAGGCAGCGTAATACGCAAGCAGCTGCAGCGGGATGACCGACAATGCCGGTGTCAGCAGGGCATGGGTACGCGGAATATAGAGGACCTCATCGGCAGCCTTGACGATCTCCGTGTTTCCTTCCATCGCGACAGCGATGACATAGGCTCCGCGGGCTTTGACTTCCTTCATGTTGCTGATCGTTTTTTCCAGCAGCGCTTCCTGGGTAGCGATCGCAATCACCGGCGTGCCTTCTTCGATTAAGGCAAGCGATCCGTGCTTGAGCTCGCCGGCGGGATAGGCCTCTGAATGGATGTAGGAAATCTCCTTCAGCTTAAGCGACGCTTCCTGTGCCACCATGGCGTCGAGGCCGCGCCCGATAAAATAAAGGTCGTCATAGGCCGCGATTTGCTTGGCCGTTTGAACGATAGGCTCGATTTGCTTCAGCATGGACTCGACTTGTCCAGGCAGCTGCTTCAGCCCCTCCAGAAGCTCAATACGCTCATGAGCATTAGAAGTATCCAGGCTCTGCGAAATATAGAGCGTCAGCAGATAGAAGGCAATGAGCTGCGAAGTATAGGCTTTCGTCGAAGCTACGGCAATTTCCGGGCCTGCCCAGGTGAAGATCACATGATCGGCTTCCCTTGCGACGGAGCTGCCGACGACGTTGGTTATAGCCAGTACCTGGGCTCCGCACTGCTTCGCTTCGCGCATGGCGGCCAGGGTATCCGCGGTTTCGCCCGATTGGCTGACGACGATCACCAGCGTATTATCGCGAATGACCGGCTGACGGTAACGATATTCGGATGCGACATCGACCTCCACAGGAATGCGGGTTAGCCGTTCAATGACGGCCTTGCCGACAAGGCCTGCATGGTAGGCGGTTCCGCAAGCTACGATATGGATGTGACTGACCTCCCGCAGCGATTCCGGAGCGATCTTCACTTCAGGAAGAACGACTTGTTGGTTGTCTTCTTCTACCCGGCTTCTCATCGTATCCAGATAAGCGCGAGGCTGCTCGTAAATTTCCTTGAGCATGAAATGATCGTAGCCGCCTTTTTCCGCCATCATAATGTCCCAGTCGATACGGAACAGCTGCTTGGCGATAAAATTCCCTTCAAGCGTCATCAGCTCCACCGTATCACGGGAGATGACCGCCATCTCTCCATCGCCCAGAATGTAGACGTCCCGCGTATATTCGAGAATGGCGGGAATATCCGACCCGATGAAATTCTCACCGTTGCCGACGCCGATAATTAACGGGCTCGCCCAGCGAACCGCGATCAGCTTATCCGGCTCATGCTCGGACAGAACGACGATGGCATAGGCTCCGCGAATGCGGCTGACCGCCTGTTGAACGGCTTGAACCAGGTTCCCGTTATAATAATGGGCGATGAGATGGCTGATCACCTCGGTGTCCGTTTCCGACAAGAACTGATGCCCTAGCTGCTCCAGCTCTTCTTTCAACTGCTGATGATTTTCAATGATTCCGTTATGTACAACCGATATTTTCATGCTGTTATCGGCATGGGGGTGCGAATTCTCATCCGACGGCTTGCCGTGCGTAGCCCAACGGGTATGCCCGATGCCTGCAAAGCCGACAAGCGGCTGGTGCTCGAGTCTCGATTCCAGCTCCTGGATTCTTCCTTTCGACTTGGCGATATGAAGCCCCTCAGACGTGTGCACCGCTAATCCGGCGGAATCATACCCCCGGTACTCCAATTTTTTTAACCCCTCCAGCAAGATGGGCTGCGAATCTCGGCTTCCGATATACCCGACAATACCACACATGGCTTGGCTTCCTCCCTGTTCTTATTTAGGCTGTGCCCATGAAATTGCACATTCGTTCTCTATAACGAATATTTATCTCAAGTATACCTGATTATTCTGCAAAATCAACTGCTCACTTAGGACAAACTTCGTCTTAAAGAACAAATGTAACAAAAATTCAACATATTCCTCTACGTCAGCTCAGTTTCATTGTTCTTTGTAGAGGAATTCGGCGAGGCCCTGTGCGGGAGCAGAGGGAGGATCCCACGTTCTGCCGAGGCGGGCTTGATTACGGCTTATACCATATATTTTTGAACTGCACCCAGTCCAGAGAATCGAGAGATATTCCTTTGACAGAGGAATGGTAGATCGTCTTGAGCCGTTTGAAATACAGCCATTGCAGCACATGATCGTCACGAAGCCGTCTTTCGATGCTTTGCAGCAGTCCGGCCCGTCCTTCCCGATGAGACTCTCGCAGCGCTGCTGCGATGAATTGCTCGACGGCGGCCTTGCATGCCGGCTCCAGGTGATGCTGCATGCTTTTGTACAGATCGATGAGTCTCAGCTCCGTATCGTTATCGAGCATGATCGAGAAGAGCAGCATGTCCGCCTGCAGCCTGCGTTCGCCCTTGAATTCCTCCACGGGCAGCAGAGACAGCTCCACGGCCAGCCCCGCCTCCCGCAGGAGGGTTTGGACTAGCAGAGCATCCCGTTCGTAATGCGTTATCGTGCATAAAGTGATGCGTTCGCCTGCATAGCCCGACTGCTTGATAAGACTGCGCACCTGAGCAAGATCGGATTCGGGCGGGTTGATCGCAGTGTGCCGAATAAAGCTGTCGGCAGCGTAGAGAGCATCGCCGTCCAGCAGCTCCAGCAGCTTGCGCTGGTCTAGGGCGGCGTACACCGCCTCGCGAATCGCCGGGTCCTTGAGCGGCCCCTGCTTGAGCAGGTTGAACGTGACGAACTTGCAGGTCGTGCCCTGCTGCTGAACTTGATGCCAGGGGCTTTCCGCTTCATCCGGCAGCCGGTAGTTATGAATGATCTGAAAGCTTTCCAGTGTCCGGTAGCGGTCCTGCTGCTGCATATCCGGAACATGCCACAGCTCGACGCGGTCCAGATGGGCCCGTCCTTGAAAATAAGTCGGGAACGCATCCAGCACGCACATCGAATCGTCCAGATAGGTGAGCTTGAAGGGACCGGTGCCGATGGGAGCGCGCGCGAACGCTTCTTTCCCTTCCTTTTCGGTGCTGAACCCGGCATAGGCGTCCTTTGGAATGATGGAAGCGCGGTTCGTGCTCATAAATTGCAGGAACAGCTCATTGGGCTCCGTCAAATAGACAGTCAGCGTTAACGGGTCGATGATATCGACACGCTCGATTTGCCGGTACACCCACCGGTATAAGGAACGGGCCTCTGACTGCTTGAGGCGCTCCAGAGTAAAGCGAATGTCCTCGGCCGCCAGCTCCTTTCCGTGATGGAACATCACGCCCTTGCGCAGATAGAAGGTCCATGCCGAGCGATCGGCGCTGGATTCCCAGGCATGGGCCAAGTGAGGCTCAATCGTTTGGGTCAGCCGGTTGTAACGGACCAGGCTGTCGAACAGTTGATTGACCAGATGCCCCTCCGTGGAGAAATTCGTAAATGCGGGGTCCAGCGATTGGATAGGCTGGGTCAACGGAAAGCGAAGCGTATCGAACCGCTTGCTGTCGCGAACCTCGCTGCTGTACCCGAAGTGCCCGTTCAGCCAGCTGTGAAAATGGTCCTTCAGAGAGTCCGGAATCGAAGACACGTTCATCTGCTCCAGCGCCCCGTGAAGATCCTTCCGTTCCACAAGCTCCTTGGCAAGCAGCAAAATAATATCTTCCGTCGGCGTCAGGAACAAGAGAGAGGAGCGATTGCCCCTTCCTCGCTTGGGGAGCCACTGGAGCCAGCCCTCGCTGTTCATTTTTTTTAGAATCATAGCCGCATTGCGATGGGTGCAGTCCAGAATAGCCGCAATATCGTCTAATAGAATATCTTGCTCCTGATGCTCGCCGACATGCGGCAGCTTTTCACGCAATCTTATATAATGGCTGGCTAGTTTCATCGTTTCACCTCAATGATTTCATATATAAAAAGAATAACCGTTTATTGGAATCGAAAATAGGAAATTTCCATTTGCAAACTTGCGCTTTTTATTCCTATTTTACAGCCTACAATAAAAAAAGAAAGCCGTAGTCACACCAAACCGCTTTCTTAAGGAGGTTACCAAGTGAATACGTGGAGTGTTTTGGCGGATAGCCGCCTGCTGCAAATGCATTGGACTGAACAGTTTATTAAGGAATCCCAACTGGCTATAGAGCGGGAGACGATAGCGGAGACGGCGCAGACCGTCCTGTTTTATGCAAGCTTATATCTGGAGTTAGAGGAGCAAAAGGACACTGACTTGCGAGCGAGGGGCCAGTCGTCATGGCTTTCCTCCGAGCAGGAGATTGTGGCCAAAGCGCTGGAGCTCGTACCCGCAGCGTACCACGGGCTGCTGCAAATGTGTTCCTTGATCTCTTCCTTAACCGTAGATCTGGAACTGCAGGATAATGAATTGAAGGCTCTTCGGCTAAAGGCTTCTTCCTTTATCGACTATGTCGGGGAGAGAGCGCAGCTGGAGCATTGGTTTCATTAAAATACGAAATCGAATGTTAGGGAGGTTAACCGGAACATGATAACGGAGAACCAATCGGTGCATAAACAGGAAATGATAGTTTTGGCGGGAGCGCTGGTTTGCGCATGGATTCATTTCCTGCTTTTTTCCAACAAGGAATGGGGACTTTCGTATCCGTTGTTTACGCTGGGCTTTTACCTTTATTTTTATTGGTCTATCAAGGCTGTACCGGAGAGGGGAGTCCGCAGCTGGCTGCTTCTGCTGCCAATCGGCCTGCTTTCGTTCACGTATGCGGCATTTACCAATGCTTTGTTCACCGTGCTTAATGCGTTGCTGATCCCCTGTCTTATTGTCTTACATACGACATGGCTGGTGCGCAGGAAGGATTCGCGCCGATTGGACATAAGCCTTATAGTGGCTGCGCTTGATCAGATTTTCGTTCAAAGTATGCGGTATGTTCCAATGCCTGTACGATCGGTCGCCCGCATCCTGTCAGGGACTATGAAATGGAGGGGGTCTCAGCAGCTGTGGAAGGTGATGGCCGGCATAGTCGTATCGCTTCCTATTTTGCTGCTGGTGGGGTCCTTGCTGGCCTCCGCCGATACGATGTTCGACCGCTCGCTGTCCAGGCTGCCTGCGCTGTTAGCCGAGATCCGCATCGGTTATTTACTGCGGAATGCCGGCTGGGTTGTCTTTATGACCGTTGCGTTGTTCGCATATGTATGGGGATTGATGCATCCGAGGCCTAAGCCTAAGCTTACAGACATCCAGCGAATGGCTCCCTTAACGCAGGAAGGGAGAGGGGAAGGCTGGGATCCGGGCCTTCCGGTACCGCATTCCAGACCTATACGAATCGACGGCACCATTATGGCGACCGTCCTGATCATGCTGAATGCGGTGTACATCCTGTTTGCCGTAGTCCAGTTCTCCTATTTCTTTGCCGGGGGTTCGGCCGTGCTTCCGGACGGGGTCACCTATGCGGAATATGCGCGGCGGGGCTTTGCGGAGCTGGTCATTGTAACCGTGATGAATTTGACGCTGCTGATGATAACCCTTCATGCCGTCGATCGGACCATCCGCGCGCTGGACCGGCTGCTCCGCACGCTTCTGGCCATGCTGGTGGGCTGCACGGCCGTAATGCTGTGCTCCGCCTTCTTCCGGCTGTCGATGTACGAGATGGCTTACGGCTATACGGTCACCAGAGTGCTTGTCCATGCCTTTATGCTCTTCCTTGCCGTATTATTCGCTATTGCTCTATACAAGCTGTGGAACGACAGCTTTCGGCTGCTGCAGCCGTATGCCATTGCCGCCATTACAGCTTATACGGTATTGAATTACATCCAGGTCGATGCGGTTGTAGCTTCGAGCAATCTGCAGCGGTTTGAAGCCACAGGAAAAATCGATGTCTCTTATTTGGGCTCGCTAAGCTATGAGGCGGTTCCTTATTTGCTGGAGCTGCAGCGCAGCTATCCGGATATGGAGCAGACGACCGATGCGCTGGAGGCCATGAAGGAACGATTGCGAAGAGGGGAGCGGAGCTCCTGGGTGGAATTCAACTTCTCCCAACGAAGGGCTGCCGAAGCACTGGCAAGCTGGGAGAAGTCATCGAAGAGGTGATATCTAACGATACCGCACGAAACCGGACGAAGCGGAAGCTGACGTCCGGTCCCCAGGGGAATCAGCCGGTCGCTGCGTTTTCCGTATAGCGGCGGATCGCATCCGGAATTTCCGCGAGGGACGACAAGGTCAGGAACGCTCCCTGAGGTTCCGTATCGACCTGCACGTTGTTATATGCCCATTCCTGAAGTGCAGGCATGAAAATCGCGTGAATGCCGTTTTTGAGCGCGGGGGTAATGTCCGTGCGAAGCGAATTGCCGATCATCCAGGTCGCTTTGCGGTCAAGCCGGTTGTTGCGGATAATCGAATCCAGGTACTCGGTCGTTTTATGCCTGGTGATGTGAATGCGGTCGGCAAAAAAACGCTCCAGTCCGGCTTCCGTCACCTTGCGCATCTGTACCTGCGGCACCCCGCCGGTGTACAAGTGAAGCTCGTGCCCTTCTTCGGTTAACTGCGTTAATGTTTCATACATGAAAGGATAGGGCTCAATGTCATGCCCATATACGGACCGTCCGAGCTCCAGCAGCTGCCGCTGCTCCTGCTCGCTCTTGAGTCTTCCTGTCATATCGGAGAAAAACTCGTATGCATCCATAAACGATTGGGGGAAATGATCGGGTGCGAAGCCGGATTGCTCTACGCGCTGCAGATCGATTTCCGCCTGCTTTTGTTTGATTTCTACGATAGGAATTTGGTAGGTGTGGAACCACATCTCCATCAAGTCGGCAAATTGGTCGACCACCATATCGAAAAATTTGTTGCAGTACAGCAGCGTATCGTCCATATCGAAAAGGATCGTTTGTTTGTTCATAGAAGGGTCTCCGTTTTCCGTGTCAGTAAGTAGGTCGATTCAGGCTCAAGCAATGGGGCGTTGAGCCGTACAGCGTTCGGCCGAAAGCTGCCTAAGCTGTCAGTTTGCCCCATTATACCACGGCACAAGGGAAAATCCTATCTTCCGATCCGTCGCTCATTTGGCTTGTGCCCTGGAAGACAGCCCCTTTTTCAATGATCAGCGAGCCGGCCTGGACCGTGCCGATCAGCTTGCCCGTCGAGGTAATTCGGACAACCCCCTCTACCTTTACCGTCCCTTCGAGTCTGCCGGCTATCGTGACGTCCTTCGCGGTGATGTCCGAGCGGACGACGCCTTTTTCCCCGATAACGACTTCACCGGAAATGCGCAGATCGCCTATGACTTCGCCTTCAATGCGAATATCCGCTTCCGACGTGCAGCTTCCTTCCCATAACGTTCCTTCCCCGATTAACGTATCGGTTCCCGCAGCACGGCGCTGCGGCTTTGCTTTGTTTAACATGGCCATCGGTAAGACTCCTCCTTAGGATTCATCCTGGATTATAGTCCAGGCAAGTATGGCTTGGGATCGGTGCTTTTCCCGTTATGAAGTATTTCGTAATGCAGATGGGGGCCGGTGCTTCGGCCGGTAGAGCCGAGCTTGCCGATCTGCTGCCCGCGCTCTACGGCATCTCCCTGACGCACAAGCGCTTCGTTCAAATGCATGTACCAGGTGCGCAGTCCGCCGCCATGCTCCAGCACGACATGGTGTCCGTGGAACTTGTCATAGCCGACGGTTATGGCAGTTCCCTTCGCGGCAGCGAGGACAGGATCGTTCATTTTACCGGCGATATCGATGCCACGATGAAAGCTCAGCTTGCTTGTAATAGGATCCTTGCGATAGCCGAAAGGAGAGGTGACGGTGCGTGAGACCGTCGGCCATAATCCGGGCGTTCGCAGGGCAAGCTCCCTTTTTTCCAGCAGCGTCTCCTTCGATTGCTTCCAATGCTGCTCCAGCTCGGTCATATCCTGCTGCAGCACGGCGTAGCTCTCGCGGGTTTGCTTTGCGAGTGCCTTCATCTGCTGCGCCGTTACAGGATGGGCCGGCCCGCCCATACCGCCTTGGGCAGCCAAAGCAGCGGCCGCCTTAACAGGGCCTGTGGATACGGGAGCGCCGGAGGGAGCCAGCTTCCTAAGCTCGGTCTCGAGCTGTTTCATTTCCTCCACTTTGGTGCGTACTTCCGATGCCTGTCTGGAAAGCTGAAATATTTCATTCTGCAGCTGCTCAATCGTTTTGTTCTTATTCGTTAAATCCTGCTCCAACCGGCTGTTATGCGCCTGCTGCCTGGATTCCGTCACTTGGGTTGCAGCCATGGCATGGAAATGAATCACATACACATACGATGCGGTACCCACAAACAGCATGACGGCAAGCAAGACGGAGCATAGGACCGCTCGGGATAATTTGATTCGCTTGACGCTTTCATTCGCCTCCGGAATGATGACGAAGGTCAGCTTGTTTTGAAACCACTTGAACCTCATGATAACTCCTTTCGGTATGTTGCGAATTCCTGTGGCATATATTGGTAGAAACTATGCATCCATGGAGGAGGAATTCGCTTGTCCTGGTTGAAAACGAGCCGCATGAATCTCATGGACCGTCTTACCATGCATCTGAAAGCCGAGGTAGCCCTTCAAGCGGAGGGGTTCTCCGGAGAACCGGGCGTGCTGCAAAAGGTAGGCAAACGGTTTATCCGGGTTAACGGACTATATTATGTACCGTCTACGCTGCAAGAGATTGTTCTGCTTCACCCTAACGACAAAGCTCCTGTAAAGGTGGAGGGAGAACCGGCACTTATTCGCACAACCTATGCAGGAAGCTTTCAGGCAAGACTTGTCCGCAACGGAACGGACTTTATCGAGATTATCGTCTTCAGGGATGGGGAAGAGGAGGACCTTACCCTGCTCATTCCCTTGAATAAAATCATTAGCATCGAAGCGACATAATCACTCACTTCCCCCTCAAATTCTTTGCTGTCTCGCCTGCGTAAGCTCCATATAGGAGCTAATGACGGCCAGAATCATAGCGAGCCCATAGATGATGCCGCAAACAACCCCGATCGTCGCGAAATATTCACTTCCCCAAAGCCCGGCGACAACGGACACAATACTGGTTATTAGCAGGATATTGCTTAAGCGGGACCAGAGATGATAGGAAGGGCCATGCGCGCTCAAAGGAGAAGACCCCGGCCGCCTGTTCTGATTCGTCCCTTTCTGGTTGTCGTCCGCACCGGTATGGTTTGCAGAATCCGAGTCTCCATTGTCCTGTCTGGCGGGAGAGGGCTGATTCGAGCCGCTGTTTTGGCTGGTCTTCGGGACCGGGAACCTGCGGGACAATAGCAGCAGGAGAAGCAGAGCCAACGGCTGATAGCTTAGAACGATCACGGTGGAGCTGTAGTTCCCGAAGCTGAACACCTCGGTCGTATTCTTAAAGGCAAGCAGCGACGTTAACAAGATAAAGTAACCGATCGGTGTATTGATGGTGCTGTAGTCCCTTTGTTTGACGAGACTGGCTAACCCTGTGAGCAAGGCGAGATAAATCAAAATATCCTTGGAGAATAAGATGGGTGCCCAGATGCTCAGAATCAATAGATCCATCCGGTCCAAAAAGTCGGTAATATGAATTTGCTGCACCAGATTATAGTTAGGGTAAATCAGATTTCCGCTAATGATTGGACCGAACACCAGCACCTCCATCAGCAGGAAAATGCCGAGAAACAGAGAGGACAAGATGGCGCCGTGCCGAATGGCGGAACGTACCTGCTTGATTTGGCTGATCGCATGAAGGAATGCGCCCGCAATGAAAATGTCTCCATACCAGCCAAGAGAGAGCATATTGCCGTAAAAGACATTAAAGAAATCTCCCGCAAGGATCGGCTCGATCAAGGATTTGTCCAATTCATTGGCCAGCATGAGCGGCATCAATAGAATCGTTAAAGCAAATAGAGGGAAGAAAATATCATTGACCCGGCCAATGACTTCAATGCTCGTCCTGCCGAAATACATAATGAGAAGGATCATAATGAACAAGACGACTTCTTCCGGCGTAGTGGGCAGCAGAATCGTGCCCATAAATTTGCTGAACGAACGTACGTCCCGAATCAGCATCAGCCAGAAGTGGATAATGAGAATCAGATTAAAGATTAACCCGACGGCTTTTCCCATCACGATTTTATTGATCTCAAACAGATTTCTGCCCGGAAATCGCTGCGCCAGCTTGCAAAAGGCATAGGCTACCAGCACGATGTAGAGGGTTGGCAGGATATAAGTGAACCAGGCATCCATTCGCGCTACCCTTACGAGATCATGCTGTATGCTGACAAGCCCCCCTCCTGTCAGGAGGGAAGCGATAAGCCAGGACATCTGCCTATAATTGATGATTTGCTTGGAATCCATACCTTCACCTGCTTTGTTATCATAGGTTGCTTCAACGCGGTATTATCGAATATACCCATGGCGATACTTTGTGAATAAAAAAACTGGTCGGCATGGGCAGCGCCACTCCCAGCAGGGTGCACAGGTAGACGGCGGCGGTTACGGCAAAGCTGCAGTGGTAAAACCAGCGAATGGATTTTTTTTGCTTTTTCAATTTGCGCAGATCAAATAAAAAGGTAATCACCATGATCAAGAGAAGGGAACACATGAAAATGTTATTCATTTTGAACGGCTCTCCTTCGTTACGTTTTGGTAGATCAAGCCGGTTTCGATCAGCTTGCTGTTGATGGTAATGTCGAACTCGGCGTCCTTCATAGGCTTGGGCCAGTCCTTCGCATAATGGTTTTTCCATTCGTCAGGGAAGCTCCTCCATACGTAAGTGCCGAATTGAACGGAATCCACACCGTTCTTTATGCATTTCTGGATGACCTTCTCCATCGCCTTTTTCATATAGTCATTCAGCATTCTTTCGACCTTCTCGGCATTGCGCGTCTGACTGAGGTCCATCTGCAATTCGTCCTCCAGCAGAACCGCCTTGGCCTGCGTTTGAATACTGAACCGAAGCCGCTGGTCCTCAATGGAAGGCCGGATTTTCGTTTTGATTTCATACATACGTAAACCGATCCCTCCTTTTTGTTGGGGCGTCGGCGTTAGCGTTACCGTAGTCTTGATGGATTCATTCCGCAGCCACGAGAAGCCCTGAGATTCTTCGCCCTCGAGGGTATCGATCATTTTGTCGTCCTTGAATTGGGCATATCCCTTCACTTCGATCTCTTTGGATTTTTTGTCGCTCTTCTCGGATTCCTTCGTCACCATATAGACCATGACCGGATCGCTTCCGGGGGCATTCAGGGCAACGCCAACATCCTTCATGTTCATATTGATGACATTGCCGGCCTTGGCCAGCTCCCGGATGACCTCCGAAGGAAACCGCTCGAATTTAGGGTTGGCCCGCAGCAGATCATAAGCCTTGCCTTTGGTAGCCACAAGGTAGGACGACATCCGGTTCTCCGAATTGCGCGGGGAAGAATCGAACAGGTCGCGTATGCCTCTCCTGGCGACTTCCTCGCCTATGACCAGCGTTCGGCGGTGGCCGAAGAACATGCGGCGGGACATCCGCTCCTGCAGTCTTGCCTGGGCTTCCCGGAACGTGTTGCCGGACTCGGAGTCCAGGTAATAGCTCTTTTCTCCGCCTGTTCCGCCGCCTCCCCCCGTAGCTCCGCCCATTTGGCCCGGAAGCGGGACCATAACGGTAATTCGAATTTTGCCGTCCGGCTCCAGGTCCACAGCGGAGGACAAGACAAAGGCAACGTCATTGATTTCCGTTCGGTCCCAGCAGCCGGGCAGGAGGAGAAGGGAGAGAGCTAGAAGAAAGCAGCGGGCATAGCGCCGTCTCATTATTGAACGTCTCCTTTGTTTTTGTCTTTGTGCTCAATGCTCATCCCCCGTTGTCCGCCTTGCTCTTTAATCTCATTGGCAGCATCGTCTCCCTGCCGGATGGAATCCTTCACGGATAAAAAGGCCGGCCTGTTTTTCATAGCCCACCAAGGGGCGCGGATCATATTATCCTTCAGGTCGTTAGACGAGAGCGGACCATAGGGGGAAAGGTATGGAATCCCGAAAGTCCGCAAATTGGCCATATGACCCAGAATGAGCATGACGCAGACCAGAATGCCGAACAGACCGAAGGTGGCTGCCGCGAACATGATGGGAAAGCGCAGAATCCGAATCGCTATCGCTGCGTTGAAGCGGGGAATGGTAAAGGACGCAATCCCTGTCAGGGATACGACGATAACCATCGGAGCGGATACGATACCCGCCTGAACCGCAGCTTGCCCGATGACCAGAGCTCCCAGGATACTGACGGCGGAGCCGATCGTTTTGGGCAGGCGAATACCGGCTTCCCTGAGCGCCTCGAACACGGCCTCCATAATGAACGCTTCAACCACGGCCGGAAATGGAATAGCTTCCCTTGAGGCAGCGACAGACATAAGAAGCGACGTCGGCAGCAGATCCTGATGGAAGGTGGTGAAGGCCACATATAAGCCTGGGGTCAGCAGCGACAGAATAAGCAGGGAATACCGCAGCCAGCGGATCAAAGTCATGATCTGGAACCGCTCGTAATAATCCTCCGTCGCATGCAGCGCCTCCGAAAATACGAAAGGGACAAGCAGCACGAAGGGGGTTCCGTCGACGATAATGCCTATCCGTCCTTGAAGCAGAGCCGAGGCGACCATATCCGGACGTTCCGTGTACTGCACTTGGGGAAAAGGGGAATAGGCGGAATCCTGAATGAATTCCTCCAGATATCCCGTTTCCAGTACCGCATCGATATCGATCTTCTCCAGCCGGGCTAAGACCTCATCAACCAAATTCGGATCGGCCAGATCCTCCATGTACGTAATAACAATGCTCGTATTGCTCTCGCGACCCAGTGTCATCGGCTTCATTTTTAGTCTTGGCGTTTTGAGCTTCCTGCGGACCATGGAAGTATTCGTGCGCAAATTTTCAACGAAGCCCTCACGGGGCCCGCGAATGACGGATTCCGTCTCCGGCTCCTGGATAGAGCGCTTTTCCATTCCGCGAATCCCCATCATCAGCGCTTCCTTGTTCCCGTCGACGATGAGACCCGCATCCCCGCCCAATACGGATGTCAGGAGAGTTTTGTATTCGCAGGATTTCTGTACTTGTGTCACCGGCAGAGTCGTTTCAATAATTCGGTCGATTTGCCGTTCCTCGCCCTCCAATATCATGAGAGCTTTCATGGCGTCGTTCGCAAATTCCGTATTGACCATGCCATCTATAAAAAACAAGAGTGCTTTCGCGCTATGCTCAATGTCGAATTCCCTGATAACGAAATCCGAGCAGTCATCAAACAGATGGTTCAAAAAGGCTTTGTTTTCCTCTAATGAAAGAAATACCGGTACCGATTTAAGCTCGTCGATAAACTGATAATCGAAATTTTGCTGCTTTTGACCTTGGGTCTTATCGGCTTTTTTAGTTTTGCTTCTCGATCCCAGCATGACGGCCTCCTTCTTAGTCTTACAGGCATCTTTCGTTTATTTTTCTCAAAAAAGGAATTTTTATTTATGGATTAGGAAAGTTTGCCTTCATTTCTGAATAGCCCCAAAAGGAACGGATTACAATAGTATCGTATTGGATCGTTATGGCTGGCTAACCTAGAGGAGGGAGGGACGGTAACCGTGATATGGTTAGTTGCCGCGCTGCTGCTGTTTATTTTTCAGATCATTACGATTTTGTTCCATGAGTTCCGATATCCGTCCAAGACCGTAGCGTGGCTCGTCATTTTATTTATATTTCCAATTATTGGATTTGTTATGTACTACTTTTTGGCCAAGGAGTATACTCACCGCAAAAAAGCCCGCCGCCGAGGGCTGCGATACATGATGGAACCCCGTCATGAAGGGAGAAGGTATGCATCCGTACAATCCTCAGAGGAAGTGCCTCAGCCGGAAGGGCTATGCAGAGAGCCAAGGCTTCATGCTTTGTTGAATAATATTCCGAGCTCTTCGGTGACCCGTCAAAACGAGGTTAGGGTGCTGACCAATGCGGATATGGCCTATGAAGCGATCCTGCATGCGATCGAGCAAGCGCGGTTGTATGTTCATTTCGAATTTTATACGATTCGTCACGATGAAACCGGGAGAACATTTCAGCAGCTTCTCATTCGCAAAGCGCAGGAGGGCGTAAAGGTCCGGTGCATCTTTGACGGAATCGGCAGCTATCAGCTTGAGAACCGTTTTTTGAACGAGCTGCGCAGCGCGGGGGTGGAGGCCTATATTTTCTTGCCGCCGCTCATCGCGTTCTTCGATAAAAGAATGAATTATCGCAATCATCGCAAAATTGTCGTCGTTGACGGGATTAAAGGGTATCTTGGAGGCATTAACATAGGGAATGAATATTTGGGAGGAAATCCGGATCTCGGGTTTTGGAGAGATACTCACCTGGAGCTGATAGGGGATGCGGTGTATTCGCTGCAGTATACTTTTTTGAACGATTGGCAGTTTGTCAGCGGCAAGCAGCTGACGGATTCGATCCTGTTTCCTGAGCACGATAACACCGGCACGAAGCAGGTGCAGATTATCAGCAGTGGTCCGGATGCGCATTGGGATGCCATCTTGGAGATGTACTTTGGAGCCATCACAACGGCCAAGAAACGCATCTTCATTACAACCCCTTATTTTGTTCCCGACCCGAGTATCAGCATGGGACTGAAAACCGCGGCTATCAGCGGCGTGGATGTCAAGATCATTTATCCGTCGCGTCCGGACTCCAAGGTCGTCAACTATGCTTCGCTCTCGTACTTTGAAGAGCTGATGCAGGCCGGGGTCCGCTTCTATTCCTATGAGAAGGGCTTCATGCATGCCAAAGTCATCATCATCGATGATATTTTGGCTTCCGTAGGGACCGCGAATATGGATATGCGCAGCTTCTTCAGCAATTTTGAAATGAACGCGGTGCTGTTCGATAAGGAATCGATTCAGCGTCTCGAGTCGGATTTTCTCCAGGATTTGAAGGACAGCAAGGAGCTGAAGCTCGAGGTGTTCGAGAAGCGGCCGCGGATGCAAAAGGGAAAGGAATTGATCGCGAGACTGCTGTCTCCGCTGTTCTGACGGCTACTTGGATTGGATAAAGGACAGCACTTGATCCAAATTTTGCGGCGGTACCCGCTGGATAAGGTCGCCTTGCTCCTGAAGGCGCTGCTCGATCGTAAGCAAGTTGAACTCGCGGGGATCGCAGCGCCGGGCAACCTCTTCCCAATGAAGCGGGGTGGAGACAGTAGCGTCTCTTCTTGCCCGAGGGGTGTAGGGAGCGGAGAGCGTCTTGCCATACCAGTGCTGCAAATAATCAAAGTAGATCAAGGTGCCGCGATCCTTCTTTAATCGTTCGATCGTAAATAAACGGGGATGCTTTTGGACGGCAAACGAAGCGACAAAGAGTCCGATTTTGCGCAGCTGCTCGAAGGTGTATTTGCGCTCAATGGGCACATAGATCTGGACTCCGGTCGCACCGGAGGTTTTCGGAATGGAACGAATATTCATCTTGTCCAGTGTCTCGCCAACCACTTCTGCCGCCTCCATAATGCGAGGCTCAGGGTCCAAGGTAGGATCGATATCGATCAGCCATTCCTCAGGCATCTGCTCGCCGATTCGGTGAAACGAAGGATGGAATTCCAGACAGGCCAGGTTGCCAAGCCACAGCAGGGTTGGAACGGAGTCGAGATGCACGTAGTTAATGCCGTCGAGTTCCGCCGTTTTGACAAAATGGGGGATGGGCTCGGGGGCGTTTTTTTGATAAAACGATTTATCGGCATAACCGTTCGGATAACGAATCGTCGTCAAATACCGGTTGCGCGTATACTCCAGCAAATAGGGAGCAAGCTTCAGCAGCTTCTCCAGGTACATAATTTTGGTGATACCCATCTCCGGCCACAGCAGCTTATTCGGATTCGTAATCGTGATTTCTTCTCCTTCAATGATAACGGTCCCTTTATTCTTGGATGCGGTTGCCATTGGATTTCCCCCTCATAAAGGTATATATAGAGTCTTTAGCTTCGTCAGGAATCAAGGTTTAACCCTATTATGGTCGTCGGGAGGCGAATCCAAACATAAGGGAGGAGGAGGCCCGGCCATGATAAAAAGACCGGGGATCGCTGCGCGGCAATCCATCCGGTCTACGGGTTTACCATCCAATGCTGAGCCCGTCGCTGCGGGGATCGGCGCCTCCATGGAGGAAGCCATGCTCGTCGATGCGTATGGCATGGGCATGTCCCATGGCGGGATCATAATCACGCACTCTGCGGACCTCATGCCCAGCCTTCCCCAGACGCATAGCGACCCCGGAAGCGATCCGGCTTTCGAGCTTCAGCTCCTGCGTCGCATGGCCCCAGGTGCGCCCCCATACGAAGCGCGGTGCGCTGACGGCTTCCTGCGGGCTCATTCCGTAGTCGATCATCCGGGTTATGATGGCCGTCTGGGTCTGTGGCTGGCCTTCCCCGCCTTGGGTTCCGTACAGAATGGCCGGCTTTCCGTTCCTGCAGGCCATTGCGGGCATGAGAGTATGGAAGGACCGCTTGTTGGGCTGCAGGGAGTTGATATGCCCCGGGTCCAGCGAGAAGAACGAGCCGCGGTTTTGCAGTAATATGCCTGTATTCCCGGCTACGACTGCCGACCCGAATTCAAAGTACAGGCTTTGGATAAAGGAGACGGCATTTCCTTCCTCGTCTACAACGGCGGCATAGGCCGTATCGCTCCCCATAGGCCGCGCTTCTTCGGGAATCATTGCCTGATCCATTGAAATGGCGTCGTACAATCTCTTGGCATAGGCCGGGTTCAGCAGCTCATCAAGCGGGATGCGGCTGAAATCGGGATCGGTCAAAACGGCGTTTCGGTCTACAAAGCTTCTTTTCAAGGCTTCAACCAGCAGGTGGTAATATTCGTATGAGCCGTGCTCAATCGTTTGCAAATCGCAATGCTCCAGAATGTTCAAGGCCATCAGGCCGACGAAGCCCTGAGAATTCGGCGGAACCTGGTACATGGTGTACCCTCTGTACGTTCTTGAGATCGGGGTCACCCAGTTGCCGCGGTGAGCCGCCAAATCCTCCAGAGTCAGCATCCCGCCTTCCTTGGCAAGGAAATCCGCGATAGCATGAGCCAGCTTTCCCGTGTAAAATGCATCCCTTCCGCGGTCCGCAATTTCACGCAGGCTGTCGGCCAGACGGCTTTGAACAAAGCGTTCTCCCGGCAAAGGGACTCGCTGGTTAGGAGTATAAATATCGGACGTATAAGGCATTCCTGCGAGCAGCTCAAAATGGTTCAGAGTATGCTCGTACTGGTCCTTCGTCATCGGAAAGCCTTCGGCGGCATAGGCGATAGCAGGCTCAAGCACCTCCGATAGGGATAGCCTTCCGTGTTCACGGAGGATTGCATCCCAGCTGTCCACCATGCCGGGGACCGTGATAGCGCTGCGGACGCCCCGATAAGGAATGCTCGTCTCGCCCGCATACGACGACAGGCTGACGTTAAAGCCCGAGCGGCCGCTGCCATTATAGGCTTTTACCATTTGCTCCCGGCTGTTGTAGCATAACCAGAAGGAATCGCCGCCGATTCCTGTCATATGAGGGTAGACTACAGCCAGGCAAGCGCTAATGGCGACCGCGGCGTCATAGGCGTTACCTCCCTGCTGAAGCACACGGCTGCCCGCCATAGATGCTAAATAATGGGGGCTTACCACCATGGTTTTGGTTCCAACGACAGTTGGGTTCATAAGGGTCAATCTCCTTTACAGTAGAATGAATGCTGTTTGATGCAAGGGGAAGGATTATGTATTCAATCGGTTTTGCAACCCGTAATAAGTTATGTTAAACATTAACATAATTCATATTTAACGGACAACAATATTTTTCGTTTTGAAGGTTATTTTGTTTACAGTACATCGTATGATAGATATAATTGGATTTATTCTTGCGTTTCGTTATTGAATTTGTTCATTAATATTTCGAAATGAAAGTGGTGAATTTAATGGATCAGCAGCACGCTCCTATTCCGTCCGTCGTTGAACTGGACGAATATGACCGCAAAATATTAGAAGCGCTTCACGATAACGGAAGAATATCTTATACCGATTTGGGTCGGGACATCGGTCTTTCCCGGGTTGCCGTGCAAGCGAGGATCAGCTCGCTAATGGAGCAGGGAGTGATTGAGAAGTTTACGGCTGTGATCAACCCGGGAAGAATCGGCATGAGTGTATCCGCCTTTTTCAATGTGGATATTGAGCCTCAGCATTTACAGGAGGTCGCCGAAAAGCTGTCCCAGGAAACGGAGGTCACGAGCTTGTACCATATGACCGGACCGAGCAAGCTGCATATGCACGGGCTATTTAAGGATTTTCAGCAGATGGAGTCTTTCCTTGTGGAGAAGCTGTATACGATGCCGGGGATCATGAGCGTAGACTGCCAAATGCTGATCAAACGGTATAAAAGCCGGATGGGAATGAAGCTTTAAGCTATTGGGGAAAGAGGAGAAACAAAGCTATGTGGACAACATTATGGAACCTGTTTATCGCCTTCGGGAGAGCAACGATGCTTGGGTACGGCGGAGGACCGTCGATTATTCCTTTGTATCAGAATGAAGTAGTACGAATGGGGTGGATGAGTCCGGAGGAATTCGGGAATGCCTTGGCCTTCGGCAACGCCTTGCCCGGACCGATCGCTACGAAGCTCGCAGCCTATATCGGATATAAAATAGCAGGCTGGCTGGGCGCATTCGTGGCGCTCTCCGCCGTTGTCATGCCGACGGCACTGCTGATGGTGGCGTTAGTAGGCGTGATGATGAAGCTGCAAAACAACCCCATCATACGGGGCATGATCAAGGGAGTGCAGCCGGTCATTTTCGTCATGATGGCGATGCTTGCCTTCGATTTTGCCAAATATGTATTCAAGCCTAGTGAGGATGTCATCAGCTTCCTGCCTTTCCTGCTGGGTGCAGGCTACTTCATCATGGTTCAATATTTGAACATCAATGCGGCTTGGGGAATCATGGCCTCCCTGGTTATAGGGGCGATCTTTTTCAGGGGCTAGGCCGCAGGAGCAAGGATCGAGCCGATAACGGAATGATCCGGACAAGGTTTGCCCATACTTGGAATAACCAGTTTATCCGGAGGTAGCTATGCGACTAGAACCGATTATTCCTTTCGAGCCGATCACAACCGATAAGCTCCCAACGGGAGATGAATGGATCGCCCAGGTCAAATGGGACGGTGTCCGCATGCTCGCTTATTATGACGGAGCCGAGACGAAATTGGTCAATCGCAGGCTTCATGAAAGGACCATGCAGTACCCCGAGTTGCTTGATATTAAGGCATACTGCTCGGCGGAATCGGTCATACTGGACGGGGAGATCGTAGCTCTGGAAGGAATGAAGCCGTCGTTTCACCAGGTCATGAAGCGCGACGGCCTGCGCAGCGAGCAGAAGGTCCGCATGGTGCAGCCCCATATTCCGATTGTGTATATGATATTTGATATTTTGTTCGTGAACGGGGAATGGGTGACCGGACAAAGCCTGCACCAGCGCCAGCGGCTGCTGGAGCAGTACGTGCATCCTGTACCTCAAGTACAACTAGTGCCGAGCTATAAGGAAATCAGCGGACTATATGAGGTCGTCAAACAGCACCAGCTTGAGGGCATTGTATGCAAGGATTTGAACAGCAATTATGCCATCCGCGGGAAAGACAAGCGCTGGGTGAAGAAGAAGCTGTTCCAGGATACGATTGCCGTTGTTGGCGGAGTCACTTATAGAGCCGGCACAGTGAATGCGCTTCTGCTCGGGCTATACGATAAGGAAGGAAGGCTCTGGTACATCGGCCATGCAGGCGCGGGCAAAATGACGGTGCAGGATTGGAGAGATGTAACGGAGAAAGCGGAGAAGCTCCGTGTTCCAAGCAAGACGTTCGTGAATAATCCGGAACGAAGCAAGGATGCCGTCTGGATGGAACCGGTGCTTACCGTGAAGGTGCATTTTATGGAATGGACCCATAACGGGACGCTGCGGCAGCCAAGCATACAATCGTTTGTTGATGTGTCCCCTAAGGACTGCAAGCTGGAGGAATAGAACAAAGCCGACATTCGGTGCAACTGCGGAGTGTCGGCTTTTTGCTGCTCAGTGAGCCATAATATTCTCGCTCTAGAATCAGGAGATAGCATATCTTAATCGTTTGATTAAGAAACCGTCTCTTCCTTTACCTTCTTCTTTGCTTTCGGCTTTTTTTCCTTTGCCGCAGGGGGAGCGTCCGTCTCAGGCACCGGCTTCATAGCATCCAGGCTGGCCTGCAGCGCCGACATCAGATCAATAACATTTGTTTTATGAGGCTCTGGAGCCACGCTGACCTGCTGGCCGTTGACTTTTTGCTCGATAGCGCGAAGAACGGCTTCACGGTAATCGTCTTTGTACTTCTCCGGTTCAAAAGGAGTCGACAACTGTTCGATCAGCATTTTGGCCATTTGCAGCTCTTTGTCGTTCACATTGATTTGTTCGGGCAGGTTCGGAACCTGATCGATCGACCGGATTTCATCAGGGAAAAAGATCGTCTCCATAGCGATACAGTTATCGATCACACGTATAGCGGCCAGGCTGCTTTTCGAACGGATGGACACTTTGGCGATGCCGATTTTGCCGCTCTGTCTCATCGCTTCCAGCAGAAGGTTATAAGCGTTGCCGCCGGTTTCGTTCGGGGCCAGATAGTACGTTTTTTGAAAATAAATCGGATCGATATCGGTCAGCTGAACAAAATCAAGAATCTTGATTTCCTTGGTCACCTCGCCGTTCAGCTTCTCCAGCTCGTCCTTCTCGAATAAGACGAAGGCTCCCGGCTCGTACTCGTAGCCTCTCGCGATTTCCTCCCATTGCACCTCGCGCTCGCAGGTCATGCATTTCCTTACAAAGTTGAGCGGCGTCGTACACTCCTTATGAATGTAGCGCATGGAGATATCCTTGTCCTCCGTTGCAGAAAACATTTTGACCGGGACGTGCACCAGGCCGAAGCTGATAGCTCCTTTCCATACCGTATGCATCTTTTTCCCTCCTTAAAATGATAGGCTATACCAAATAAACTGGTTGCAAATTCCAATCCGTGTCCTCTAATTGACAGTATCCCCAAATTGGCAATTTTATATGAATGAACGGGGCAATTGTAGGGACATGCTACAAATAAGCCGAAATGGCAAACATCACTGCCGACAAAGGAGGAGCCCATTTATGGAGAATAACAAGAGCCCGTTAGCGGGAGATGCCGCTCAGGAGCAAGGTGTGACCGCGTCCAACGAACCGGAAAGTTCTAGCACAACCGATGCGCTTCACCAAGGCCGGGATGATTATTTTATGGATATTGACCGGATGGTCAATGAAGGCTTGGGCGGCGGCTACGTCAGCTTAAAAAACGGCTTGATCGAAGAATCCACTACCGATACGATGGATCACCCGGAGTCGGTGCTGCACGAGGAATAATTGGAGTCGTTGCGGAAGGAACATCCGCTTCAAGCTCCATCTCTGCCGACAAATGATATAGAACCCGAGGGGGTGTAATTCTGGATGAAACTGTATCGTGCTCAAGAAATATTAAAGTCCGAAGAAAAAATCGATGTCGAGCTGAACGGAGTCTCCGTCTGGATTGACAGTGTAGACCTTGAAAAGGAAACGGCCAAGGTTCATGTAGAACTCCAACCTGCGGATTCCCGTGTTGTTCCGGTTGATCAGCTTCAAGAAGTTCAATAAAGGTAGTCCCTGCCTCCAAGTGTTCTTGTGCTTGGGGGCCGTTTTTTTGATGGGGTGCATGAAAAGATATATTCGTCAAAAATGGATTCCCTTCATCCGATCAGCCTGCCAAGAAAAGACGATACGTTGAATGCCTATGTTCGGGGTATGCATAGAGGCCTATATTGCTACGTATAGGGGAGAGGGCTATAATAGGGAGAATACGGTACGGAGGCGGTCTTGGATTGAGTTCTTTGGACGAATTTGCACTAATTCACAGATTGACGCAGGGCAAGCAGTCAACTGCCTTTCAACAGGCCGGCGGTGTAGAGATCGGGATTGGGGACGACGCGGCGGTAGCCCATCTAACTCCCGGATGCCAGCTTGTTATGACCTGCGATACGATGACGGAGGAAATCCATTTTAAGCAGATTACCATGCGCAATCAGGATATCGGTTACAAGGCAATGGCAGCGGCCGTAAGCGATATCGCCGCGATGGGCGCGATGCCCCGGTATGCTCTGGTCGCGTTAAGCTTTCCTAAGGAGACGCCGCAAGCTCGCATAGAGGAGATCTATGAAGGATTGTACGAATGTGCGAACCGTTGGAGTGTCGTCATCGTGGGAGGAGATACTACGTCCTCTATTGGAGGGATTACCGTGTCGGTAACCGTACTGGGCGAGGTAGAGACCGGCAAAGCCTTGCTGCGATCCTCGGCGAAGCCCGGGGATGTGCTCTTCATTACAGGAGAGCTGGGGCGGTCAGCGGCGGGGCTGGATTTTCTGCTCACGCAAAGCATTCCCGCGAAGCAGTGGGAGGAAAGACTGGATTGGAGGAACCGGCAATCGCTTATCCAGGCTCATTGCAGACCGGATCCCCAGATAGAAGCGGGACGGCTGCTGCAGCAATCCGGCGTGTGCCATGCGTTGAATGATGTCAGCGACGGCTTGGCCAGCGAGGCGTGGGAAATTGCCGAAGCTTCCAATACTGGGATCGATCTTATCGAAGATCGGATTCCAATAAACGGCGAGCTTATGGACTATGCTCTTCAGGCGGGCAAGGATCCTCTAGACTTTATCCTGTTCGGAGGCGAGGATTACCAGCTTGTAGGGACCATGCCGGCGGAGCATGCCGCGGCGATGCAGATGAAATTTAAAGAGGCGGGTCTCGAGCTTTTTATTATTGGTTATGTGAACGGCGAAACGAAGGGAGTCCGTCTTGTGCAAAGCAGCGGGTCCGTTCTGCCTATTGAGAAAAAAGGGTATAATCATTTTTGAAGGGGTGGAATCCAGTGACCGAATCGGCCTCCTACATATTTCATGCGGATAATTTGGACCGGACCGCGCACCTTGCGGCGAGCCTTGCCCGCTATTTTGAGCAGGGCACCGTCATTACGCTGGACGGAGACCTTGGTGCTGGGAAAACGGCGTTTTCCCAGGCGGTGGCCAGAGCAATAGGAGTTCAGCATGTAGTGAATAGTCCTACATTTACTATTATTAAAGAATATGAAGGGAATCATCTCCCTTTTTATCATATGGATGTGTACCGCTTATCTCAGGAGGAGGCGGATGAGCTCGGCTTGGACGAGTACTTTTACGGGGAGGGCGTCACTTTAGTGGAGTGGTCTTCGCTTATTGTTGATTTGCTGCCCCCGGATAGACTCTCCATATCGATTGAGCATGCCGGAGAGACGGAACGGGTGTTCCGGTTAATCCCCCATGGGCAGCCTTATGTACGGTGGTGCACAGAATTAAAGGAGAACGGAACGTTGCTATGACGAATACAATGAATGCTTTACAAGGCACCTTGCTTGCCGTTGATACGTCAACCAGCTCGATGTCGCTTGCTCTTGTACGCGGGAATGAGCTGCTGGGCGAAATCAATTCCAAGGCGGAGCGGAATCACTCCATACATTTGCTCCCGCAAATTCAGCAGCTCTTGACTTCAGCAGGCTTGTCGGCCAAAGAGCTGGATGCATTCGGAGTCGGCGTTGGTCCGGGTTCTTATACCGGCGTGAGGATCGGCGTGACAGCGGCCAAAACCTTTGCCTGGACGCACGGAATGGCGCTGCTGGCGGTTTCCAGCCTGGAGACCATGGCGCTGGGCGCGGCAGAAGCTTATTTAACTGGCGGGATCGCCGGCGCGGATGGTAATGAGCCTATTCTCAGCGCTCTGGAAACGGTCAGGAATCAGAGGAAAACGGTATGGGTTGTTCCTATGATTGAGGCGCGGCGCGGACAAGCTTTTACAGGCTTGTACCAGGCATCGGGACAAGGATGGAGCTGCCTGGAATCCGACAGCATCCGTTTAATGTCCGCATGGACGGAACAGCTGCTTGAGAGGGCGTTATCCAGTCAGGAAATCAAACCGGATTGTATTGTTTTTGCCGGGGAGACGAAGCTGCACGAGGAAACGCTGCAGCGTTTTTTTGCCGGATGGCAGGGAGAGTCGGCCGAGCTTCCACATGAGATCCGAGCGCGGCATCTAGCGGAGCTGGCAAGGGCACGCTGGGCGGAAGGACGCACAGAGGAGCCGCATGGGCTTGTACCCAACTATACGCAGCTGCCTGAAGCAGAAGTCAAATTAATGGCTCAAAAATCGTAAGGGAGGCTTCACGGATTGGATCGACAAGAGCACAGAGATGAAGCCACGAATCATTTGGAGTTCCGCTCCATGCAAATGGATGATATTCCAGCCATATGCGAAATAGAGCAGGAGGCATTCACGACGCCTTGGACGGCGGGAGCATTTCAGAATGAGCTGACAAACAATCAGTTTGCCCGTTACATGGTTATGGAATGCGACGGCGAGATTGCAGGCTATGGCGGGATGTGGCTTATTATGGAGGAGGCCCATGTAACGAACGTAGCGGTCAGGAAAAAATACCGCGGCCAAAAGCTCGGAGAACGGCTGATGCGCGAGCTGCAAAAAACCGCCAGCTTCTTCGGCGCTGTCCGCATGACATTGGAGGTGCGCCCTTCGAATCAGGTCGCTATCAACCTGTATGAAAAGCTGGGCTTTTATTCTGTAGGCTTAAGGCGAGGCTATTATACGGATAATAGGGAAGATGCGATGATTATGTGGGCCGATCTGCCGAAATATCATCATAATTTGAATGAATTAACAGGGGATTTGTCATGAAAATAAATGATTCGTTGGAGCGGGGCGAACAACTCTCCCAACTGAAACCGACTTATATATTGGCGATTGAAACCAGCTGCGACGAGACCTCGGTGGCTATCGTTCAGGACGGGACTGCCATTTTGTCCAACGTAGTATCCAGTCAGATCGAAACGCATAAGCGATTCGGAGGGGTTGTTCCTGAGGTCGCGTCCAGACAGCATGTCGAGAACATCACATGGATCATAGAGCAGGCGTTCGAGCAGGCGAAGCTTCGACCGTCCGATTTGTCAGCGATTGCCGTCACCCAAGGACCGGGCATGGTCGGCGCCCTGCTGGTCGGGCTCGTGGCCGCCAAGTCCTTGGCCTGCGCCTTGGAGCTTCCTTTGATCGGCGTTCATCATATCGCCGGGCATATATATGCCAACCAGCTCGTTCATGAGCTGCAGTATCCGTTCGTTACCCTTGTTGTGTCCGGCGGGCATACGGAGCTGGTGTACGTAGAATCCGAGGGCCGCTTTCGCATTATCGGCCAAACCCGGGACGATGCCGCCGGCGAAGCTTACGACAAGGTTGCGCGCGCTCTCAAGCTGCCCTACCCCGGCGGGCCTCATATCGACCGGCTGGCCCATGAAGGGGAAGAGGCGGTGCCTCTTCCGCGCGCCTGGCTGGAGCCGGATTCGTACGATTTCAGCTTCAGCGGGCTGAAATCGGCTGTGTTGGCCGTGCTGAACCAGGCCAACATGAAGGGCCAGCAGCTTGCGCCGCAAGCTGTAGCGAAGGGCTTCCAGGACTCGGTTATCGATGTCCTGGTGGAGAAATCGATCCGCGCCGTCCAGGCCTACGGCGCGAAGCAGCTGCTGTTGGCGGGCGGGGTCGCCGCCAACAAGGGACTCCGGCAGCGCCTCGCCGAGCGCTGCGCAGAGATAGGCGTGCCGCTGCTGGCGCCTCCTATGAGTCTCTGCACCGACAACGCCGCGATGATCGCGGCCGCCGCTTTCCTGAAGTGGCGGCGGGGACAATTCTCGGCCTTGGATATTACGGCCGATCCTATGCTTAAGCTGGAGGAATGGTCTGTATAGAATGCATCCGCCGAGTCAGGTTGACTTGGCGGATGCATTTGTTTGTATCCAGAGCTCACAGCTGGGGTAAATTTCAAAACAAATTGGGCTTGCAATTGCCGCCGGAATTTGATACATTACTACTTGTCGCTTTTGAGACAAGCACTTTTGAAGAAGTAACTAAATAAATTTCAAAAAAAGTACTTGCAATGAAGTAGACGAATGTGATATATTAATCAGGTCGCTTTTGACGGATGTCGAAAACGAACGAAGATTGTCCTTTGAAAACTGAACAACGAGTGAATGTTTTAATGAGAATGAAAATTCTCGCTAGCATTGAATTTTGAGCTTAAGACAAGCTCTATTAT
>NZ_JADBDR010000028.1:0-50441 GCF_014873645.1 Paenibacillus sp. OAS669 | reverse complement strand
GGATCAAACTCTCCATTAAAGTGATCACCGAAGTGATCTATAATAGAGCTTGTCTTAAGCTCAAAATTCAATGCTAGCGAGAATTTTCATTCTCTTCAAACATTCACTCGTTGTTCAGTTTTCAAAGGACAATGTCTATCACTTGCTCATCTGTTTTACCAGACAAGATCGTAATATATCATATCTTGTAGCTCCAATGCAAGTAAAACTTTTTTCCATTCTTGGGATTACCCAGCAAGCTCAGAAACGATGTTAACTTGTTTTGAATCTATCGTGCCGCTCTTCAGCGACCGTGGTTTGTAATGTACCACATCTCCTAGCTTCATTGCAAGCAAAACTTTTTTTCCATTCTTGGGATAGTCCGGCAAGCTCAGAAAACGATGCTTCACTTGTTTTTGAATCTATCACGCCGCCCTTCGGCGACCGTGGTTTGTAATGTACCACATCTCTTAGCTTCATTGCAAGCAAAACTTTTTTTCCATTCTTGGGATGGCCCGGCAAGCTCAGAAGCGCCATTTCACTTGTTTATGAACCTATCACGCCGCTCATTCAGCGACCGTGCTTTGTAATGTATCATATAGTAGATAACCAATGCAAGTAGAAAAACCTTGTGCGCTTTCCACCTTATTTAGAGAGAGGCCCGCCAAAAGATGCCCCTCTCTTTTTTATGACCAAATGCACTTTATCCCTCGCACGAAACCGTCAGGGCTTCACCCGGCTCCAGACGAAGCTCGTAGCAATGACGGCCCAATGCAGAAGGTGTGACCTTGCTGCTGTGTCCCGACCAGGAATAGGCATCGAATCTTTCAGGTAGCTTTACTGTTATCGCAGTTGCCCGTTCAGCAACAAGCTGCGCACGGAAGGAACCCTTTCTTGTATCCCAGGACATGGACAGCCTCCCTGTACAGAAACGAAGGTCCGTCACAGAGCCTTGCTCCCATTTATCCGGCAGTGCCGGAAGCAGCTTGACCAGATTAGGCGATACATAGAGCAGCATCTCCTGAACCGCATTGACCCATCCCATGTTGGCATCCATCTGAATAGGCGCTTCCGTCATGTTCATGCACACGCCCATATTCCGCCAATCGTTGTGTAGCGTGAAGAAATTGTTCAGCAAGCACGAGCGGGATAATATATCAAGGCATTCCAAAGCTTTGTTGCCGTCTCCGAGCCGCGCATAAATAGCAGCCATATGGACGAGCGACCAGCCGCTTTGCGCTCCGATTAACCGCTTTTTGACCGCCGTCTCGAAGGCTTCAAACAGCTCCGGCTGCTCCTCTCTGGTAAATTCCTGTCCAGGGAATATCGGATAAATATGCGACAAATGCCTATGATCATACCGGTCGTCAAACGTTTCATTCATCCATTCCCGAATGGCGCCGTCCTTGTTCACCTGATAAGGAGGAATCCGCCGGATCATCTGCTCCCACTTCTCGACCTCATCCCCGTATACTCCCGCTTCGCGGCTTCCCTCAACCAAATGAGACAGCAGCTCCTTCATAACGGCAAAATCCATAGTGGCATTAATCGTCGTAGGCATCGGATGCGCCAATGGTCTGCCATCGGTCGGCATAAAATTTTGCGGTGTATTTTCCGGCGAAACGGAAGGATAATACTTATAGAAGCCGTCCTCGCCCAGCACAAGAAAATCTTCATAGAACAGAGCTACTTCCTTCATGAACGGAAGCACCTTTCGTTTCAAAAAGGCTTTGTCACCGGTATACAAATAATACTCATAATAATGTCTGGCCAGCCACCCCGCAGCACTGGTCCAATTCATAATAACGGGAACAATCTGGTTAGGAACACCGATCCCCGGTGTAGAACCTGCCGGAATATAAATGCCGCGGCAGCCGTACAGCTTGCGAGCATTATCTCGGAAATCGTTCATCATGCTGTCATAGTAATGGATGAGAGCAGGCATCAGCTCGCTGAGCCCCCCTGCCGGGGCATGCCAATACATCATTTGCACATTCTCATTCGCCATGTTGTGACACCAGGTCAAGCGGTAATCACCGCCCCAAAGACCGTACATGCCAAAAGGATATCCTTGCTCGCGCGTGCCGGATATGAATAAATACCGGCCGTACGCCCACATTTTCTCGATTAAGCTTGTCGGAGCTTCTCCGTCATATGCCTCCAGCAAAAGCTCTTCATTCGTACGCTCATCATGAGCCGCCCCTAGCTGCAGGGAAGCGGAGCGGAATAATCGGCCGTGCAGCTCGGCATGAGCGTTCAGCAGCTCCTTGTAATCGGCTTGTATAGGAGATAACTCCTCTTGAAGCCGTACCCACTCCTGTTCACGCTGCCCTTTTACGAACACCTTAACAGCCACGAGTAGACTCGACGATTCACTGACCCGAATAGCACCCGGGAGAGCCTCCCTGCTACCTGATGCGGATATTACACGAAGCACCGCTCCGTAATCCGTACCATCGTCGTTGCGTGCAGCGTAATAAATATAGTCGCCCTCAGCTTTGATCTGGACGGTTTCCTCCATTTCCTTGCATTTCTCTGCCAAACGAGGGCTGTCCGTCGGATGAAAAACCAGACTTAATTCCGCTTGTATGGAAGGCCTGTCCGATTGAACCTCATAGACTATCGCATTGTCCGCTCTCGATACGAACAAGCTTCTTTTGTAGGCCGTCTCACCGTCCTTCCACGATACCGTCACTTCCCCGGTTTCCATATGAAGAGTCCGGCGGTATTGCTTGAAAGCATGCTCTCCCTGCATCATCAGCTTCAGATCGGCTACAGGGAACCTGGCTGCCAAGCGGGTATTATAGCCTTGTTCTTTCAAGGCATTGGTTAAATTCCAGCTGGCTTCGAGGTATCTCTCCTCATCCATCAGCTTCCTCGTCTCATCGAGCTTATGGCTGACATCCGGGACCACATCCTTTTGCCCCCAATGCCACAAGTCCTCATGAGTAATGAGGATGGTTTCTTCTTTAATCGCGCCGAAGACGGAAGCGCCTATTTGTCCATTCCCTGACGGCAAGCCTTCCCTCCATTTATTTTTCCACCATGAAGCCGGATATTTTAAGGTAAGCTGGTTATGGCTCATAAGATTCTCTCCCAGTGTTCATTTTTACTGATTTGATCCCTTATTCGGTTTCCTTATGAAAGCCATTTCATTATAGTTCCGATTTGTTTTGATGTCTTTGCACAGAATCGTATCTATTTGTCCTTTTTTCCAATATAATAGAGAATGACATTGATTGCTAAGAAGGTGAACCCGTTTGAAAATTGCCGTGTACAGCTTCCAGGTGGATTACCTCACACGTTATTCCGATTTCAATCCTTTGCTGCTTTTTGCGCAAAAATATGTCTTTGGCCCACGGGAGCAATGTCCGCTGCGTATCTGTTATACCAACGCCATCATTCTGGTGGAGGCCGGTCAAGGCATTCTGCGTTTGAATGATCAGCAATATCAGGTTCAGACGGGTTCCCTTGTCTATATCCCTGCGGGAACAATCCATCAATGGACCTCGGATGCAAGCGACCCGATGATCCATCGCTGCGCCTACTTTGATTGGAAATATGTCGACCGGCCGGGATTTCAATACCAGAGGAATTATTTTAAAGGGATAGATACCTACATAGAGGAGCTGATCTCCCCTTGCCCGAAGCTTGAGCTGAATGAAGTAACGACCATCAACAATATTCCGTTATGGGTCTCTTATTTCAATGCATTTACCCCGCCGCCGGAGCTGCTGGGAGGACGCAACCCTTGGGATTTCCTGAAATACAATGGAGCCTTCCAGAGCTTCCTGCATCAATTCCTTGCCTATGCTGTAAAGCATCACGTGACTTATGATCCGCGAATCAAAAAAATATTGGACTTTATTGAAAATGAGCCGCTGGAGCTGGAGGTTGCGCAGCTGTACGAGCTGGCCCACGAGCTTGGATTAGGCAAAAGCCGATTTCACGACCTGTTCAAGCAGGACACAGGATATACGCCGAGCGATTATTTGAACCGGTTAAAATATCATCACATAGCGGAGGATTTATGCTTCTCGCGTCTTTCCATCACGGAGATTGCCGAGAAGTACGGATTTTCTTCGATTCATTACTTCTCCAAGGCATTCCGCCACGCAACGGGAATGTCGCCCTCCGAATATCGGGACAAGTATAAAGCGCTGCTATGACGCCCTCGAATAAAAAAAGCCGGCAGTGATCAGCTTCGTGCACTGATCTCCTGCCGGCTTTTGGCAAGCCCGGCCCGCTTAGAGTTGCTCCATTGGTAAAATGAAAAGACCTTGACCGCATGTCTTAAGCCTGGCTGCGGTGAAACATAACCTCGAAGCAGCTTCCTTCCCCTTCCTTGCTTGTGACTCTCACAGCTGCCCGGTGCATCCTCATGATTTCGGAGGCAATAGACAGGCCCAATCCGGCTCCGCCGCTCTCGCGCGAACGTGCCTTATCCACCCGGTAGAACCGGTCGAAGATAAGATGCAGCTCATCTTCGGGAATCCCGATCCCGGTATCGCTAACCCTTAGCATCAACTCGTTATCTCCGTGCGGTATGCACGAAACCGTGACCTCCCCTTCGGGAGAAGTATATTTAATAGCATTATCTAACAATATATAAATCAAGCGGTGCAGTTGGTCCTCATCCCCCATAACGTATGCATCCCCACTCCCGGATGGCGATTCACCGATTCGAAGCTGAATCCCCTGCTTCTGAGCAACCGTTTGCATTGACTGCACCGCATCTGCACATAGATTACACAGATTAACCTGCTCCCTCTGGAACGTCCAGGACTGCGAATCGCTTCTGGCCAGAAGCAGCAGCGACTCGACCAATCGGGTCATTCTCTGGACTTCATCCTTCAACCCGTCAAGAATGTGCTGCTCGAACGCAGGCAGGCTGGACTTGTAGTCCTGCAGCAGCTCTACGGACGAATGCATCACGCTGAGCGGCGTTCTAAGCTCATGAGAAGCATTAGCGGTAAATTCCACCTGCTTGAGATAGGAGTCCTTAATGGGCCCCATCGCCCTGCCCGCAAACCAATACCCTCCGGCCGAAGCGATTGATAGCAGGACGACGGAGAACACTAACAGCACCCATTTCATTTGGCTGAGCAGCATGATGTCCGAAGAAATATCTATGGCTGCCCAGGCCGTACCTCCTGCATTCATTGCGGCGCTGCCGACAAGAAAATGCTGCTTCTGCTCCCCATCCTGTATTTCCAGCCTCTGCTGATTCACGGATTGCCCTGCTCTGGCCCATTGCACCATCCGCTCTGACATAGCAGCATATGCCGTCGATGATACGTACAGCCTGTTATCAGAAGCTTTGATCACTACCAGCTCATTGGATTGCAAATACTGCCAATCGATACCTCTGGATTCTCGTTTACCATCGCGGTGATCCTTGAGCCCCTCCTCCAGGCGATGCTCCCATTGGCGGCTTGTTTTCTCCAGGATGTTGGCCATCTCCGACCGTTCATTCCTTTGGATCGTTTCCTGCAAAAAGAAGTAGTAAGCCAACGTAACAAGAATTAAAATCAGCGCCAATACACAACCGAATACTAAAGTCAGCCTCATTCTTGTTCGTTGGAACACGTCGAGTCCTCCTTTATCATCAACCGGTAGCCGAAGCCCCGCACATTATGAATCAGCTTATCGGGGAAAGGATCGTCCAGCTTTTTGCGCAGCAGCTTGATCGTTGCGTCCACCGCATTCAAGGTGATTTCCGCATCCAGGCCCCATACGCGGTCGAGCAGCTGCTCCCTGCTTAATACTTGCCCCTGATGATCCGCCAAAAAATCAAGCAGCTGGAATTCACGCCGCGATAGCGAAAGGACTACCCCGCTTCGAATCACTTCCCGACGTGTCTTGTGAATGACGAGCACATCTCCCAGGCTCACCTTCTCCCCTTCCCAATTCGTCTCCTTCCTTCTGAACAAGGCATGGATTCGAGCAATTAATTCTTCAAAAGCAAACGGCTTGACCAAATAATCATCCGCCCCGGCATTGAGTCCTTGTACTCGATCGGTTACCGTATCTTTGGCGGTCAGCATTAGAATGGGCGTAAAATCCTTCTTTGCCCTGATTTGCTTGCACAGCTCTATCCCGCTCTTGCGCGGGAGCATCCAGTCCAGGATATAAATATCAAAGGCAGATCTCTCTATGAATGATTCCGCTGTCTGGGCGTCTTGTGCCCATTCGACTTGAAACAGCTCTTTCTTCAGCTTGTATTGAACCAGCTCACCAAGCCTGGCATCATCTTCCACTAATAAAATGTTCAAGGTCCTTCCCCTCATTTCTACAAGCCAGGTAAGTTAAATCTATCTTGTCGCCGTACACTTTTCAGCATGATTTCATTTTTAGCACTGGCCTGGCTGTCCAGACAGACTGGCGTTTGGGTGCGTGTCAGCGATACGCTGTTCGAGCTGGTTCGCTTCCCGCTTCAAATTGCCGAAATGACGGAAGGGAGCTTCGATCCTGCTGTAGGTCATACTATGGCCTCCTTGGGGCTTCAACTATCATTATTTGACAAGACAGCCGATTCTAGACGATAGAACAGGACTGAATACGAACGTTTCCTTTCGAGATGCAGAGCTGGACGAACAGGTCCAGTCCGTTCTGCTTACCAAGCCGTTTAGGCTCGATCTGGGAGCGGTAGCCCAAGGCTTCGCCGTTGATCTGGCCGCCAAGGAGCTGCGGATGACAGAGCATTTTCCAATCGTCCAGCTTAATACCTATAACGATACTCTTCTAACATGAAATTGAAGTGAAAAATGATATAGGAACAAAACGACGAGGTACTCTATGGCTTCTTATTTCAGCTGCATCCTAGTGCCCAACAAAAAACATCTCCTCCGTAGCTCGGGTTCCCTAAGGGTTCCTTTGCCTTCCGGAAAAGATGTTAGCTTCGTTGAACCAGATCAATGATTGATGAGTTAAGAAATGGAGGTATTCCCTTCATAGTGAAGCTTCAGATGCTCCGATATGGATGTGAACCGGAAGCTCTTCATAATGTCCTCCAGCTTGGACTTCGTTCCCCGCACATTGTAGTAATGAATGAAATGCTCCTTAAGCGGCAGCTCCAGCTTGTGCTCGCGGGCATCGATCTCCCTCGGATGCAGGTAGACGATAGAGCTCTTTCCTTGGCGGTTCGCCGATCGAATGGCCGATTTGATGACGAACTTGGGAAAAAAACGGAAGTAAAACCCTCCCGAATACCCGACGTTTTTGCCGGACACGTTCATCACAGACATAGGGACTTCATAGATTCCCAGCTCCCGCCCGTTCACTTGCGGTTTATGAATGACCGTCGGAGCCGTCGGAATGCCGTACAAAAAGGTTTTCACCGGAAAAATACTCGCGTCGTATTGCATCCCCAGCTCCTCCAGCGCCTCCAAATAGTGCAGATTTCGTTCCACTATGGACCATGAAGGAGCGCGGTATCCCAAGACAGGGGCTCCCGTTAAAGCCTCCAGTATATCGACCGATTTTTTTACGTCGGCTTTGAATTCGTCGTAGGTTTGCTTGTATGCAAGCTCATGGCCGTAGCCATGGGAAGCAACGTCATGCCCTTCCTTCGCGATCCGCTGGACGATGTCCGGGTACTTCTCGCCGATACAGCCCAGCACGAAGAAGGTCGCCTTGCAGCCGGTGTCACTGCAAAGCTGAAGGAGCTCGTCCATATGGGCCCTGAAATTGGAGCCCTTGCTCGTATCCGGGGCCATGTTATCGTAATTGGCGTGAAACCATTCCTCAATATCGAAGGTGAGCATATTGCTGATACGGCCATCGATCGGCCGAGTGCTGGAAGCGCTAGTATGGTTAACGTTGTTAAGCAAATGTCTTGACCCCTTTGATGGCGAATGAAGTGCAGAACATGCTGGAGAGCTGGCCGCTCTCAGCGCCCTGGCTTACGAATTTGAAAGGATGATACAGCTTCAAAAATTGGATGTCCTCGAAGCCATGCCGGATAAACTCCTTCTTTAGCTCCTCCATCGCATACATTTGGTCGAACTTTTTGCTTTTCTCGAACAAACGAAGCAGCTTTCTTTGAATGGAGCCTTTGTTCAACGTCTCGATAAGCAGCGTCCCGCCCGGCTTGGTTACCCTAGCGAGCTCCCGAATGACATCCTTGTACTGCTCGATTAATTGGATGACGCCGATGCAAAGCACAACGTCAAAACGGTTGTTGTCAAACCGCAAAGCGGTCAAATCGTCAGTCGTTGTTTTCAATCCGCGGGCTGCTGCAAACTCTAGACTTTTCTCGGAGAAGTCGACTCCGTATACGGTATTATCCTTAACCAGCGGCTCGCTGAACGCCCCTACTCCGCAGCCGGCGTCCAATATTTGCTTGCCCCGGCATTCTCCGAGCCAGCGCAGGGTATGATCCCTCTGCATAAAAAAGCTTTCTTCGTTGAAATAATCCGACGATTTGACCGATGCTCCATGCGTCTCGGCTTTGTTATCGAAGTACTGCTTCCAGTTCAATTGACTCATTATTTTTACATCCTCCGATGGAACATCCATATGATGGTGAGAGTTTTAGCGGCTTTCCTGCGAAAAGCTCTAAGGCAAAATATACTTCATCAACCGTTTGCCTGCAGGATCGGTGATAAAGGAAGGGATGACCTTCCACAGCTCGACGAACAGATGCAAGCTTTGCTTGTCAGGAGCTCCGGCAGCATCGCGGCCTCCGTTATACACAAGGTACTTCAGCTGTATAGGCTCAGCGCCCCATTGCTCCTTGTATTTGTACGTCCCCGAGCCTGTCTGAGACCGGCCAAGGTCCAAATACTTCAAGCCGTTCCGTATGCCGAATCTTACAGCCTCCCAGTACATGAAGTTGTTCAGGTACTTGCTGTTATATTCGATAAGATTCGCCCCGTAAGGATAATAGAGCGTTGAATTGCCCGGGCTCGTCAGCAGCAGCATCCCGCCCACGATCTCCCCGGACTGCCGGTCCAGTACGGACAGCAGGAATGTTTGCTCCGGCAGCTGTTCGAAAATCCGCCGGAAGAAGGATATATCCGGGGCCGGTGATCCCAGCTGCTTCATTCTTTTTACATACACTTTATAGAAGCTGTCCAAGTAGCCGGAATCAAAGGACACGGAGAACCAGTCATTTTTATATACCTTGCGTACATGGTTTCTGTTGCTTCTCGAGGATAGGGACAGCACGTCCTCCTCATTCTCCGATAATGGAAGCAGAAACGTATGATGCTGAAGATTCCGGCTCCAGCCTGGCTGCTCGATGTCCTGATCCTTGAGCCGCAGCTCCGTATAGCCTAGCGAATAACGATCCTTCATGTCCATCGCCGCCTTCAGCGCAAAGCGGTACGACGCCTCGCCATCGGCGCATAGATCCGTGTAATTGACAAAGGGCAGGGACACGCCTACTTTTTTCAGCGCCAGATTACGGCCGGCAATCAGAGGCATGATCGCACAGATACGGCCATCTTCATTCACAACGGCATGATAAAGGCATTGGTATCCGAAGGAGCCCAGCAAAATCTGTCTAAAAGCCGTAGTATGAAATACGGTCCCCTTCGCTTGCGCGAACCGGTCCCATTCATCCTTCATGGCTTCGGTATAGGCAACGCACCTGTACATGAATGAATTATCCTTTCAGCCAAAAAATGACGCCGATTAATATAAAGGCGCATCCGGACCATTTCATGAGGCTAATCTGTTCATGAAAGACCAGAATGGAGACGGCAATCAGCAAAATATACTGGATGCTCGATACGAACGTAACATAGCTTAAGTCGAACTGGGACAGGCAGTAAATCCATAAGAAGGCGGCCAGCGCATACAGAACGAATCCTAACACGATAAGCGGCGATGATAAGTAGCCTAACAGGATGGATAGCAGCCCCGAGTCGAAGCTGACGCCCCTGCTTCCTATCTTGAGCAGCGTGCTAGCCGCCACGGTCATCGTGACGCTTCCGAAAAGCATGATGTATTTAATAATAATTACCCCTCGTTCATTTTCTTTTCGAGCTCTTCCAGCTTCAGCTTCGTTAATCCGAGCTCCTGCGTCAAAGCTTTATTATGCATCTTCAGTCCCGATATGCTGACGCTCATATTCAAGAGCAGCAAAAAGGCGCATGCGATCAGGATGGCAAAAAACGCCGATGGAGCATAGTACACCCCGATTAAGGTGGAGAACCAATCCATTAAATCCGTGAACACGGACATGATGAGCGTGAATAAGCCAATAAAAAACCATACCAGCGAATATTTTTCCTTGATCATCCTGGCTCTGACCATAAGAAAGACCGAAATAATAATAATGAGGCTGAATACGATCCCCATCACTTGAAAGCTATACAAATGATATCCGCCATCCATGCTATCACCACCTCGTCCTCGTATAGGAGAAAAAGATGGACAAGATCACTTTCGCCATATAATACGGGCTTTTGATAGGAGTAATGGAGGAGGCTCCGTGCTCCCGCTCCCTCATTTCAACACCGACCTCCGTGATGCGCAATCCATGCTTTCTCAATAAAATAATGGCGTCCGGTTCCGGGTAATCATCCGGGTAATGCTTGCACAAGAGCTCTATGCTCCTCCGGTTATACATCCGGAAGCCCGAAGTGCTGTCGGTCACCTTGGTCTGAATCATCATGCGGAACAGCAAATAAAATACCTTGATGCCCAGCCTGCGCGACCACGTCGTTCGATAGGATTGAATGTCAAGGAACCTGGAGCCGATAACCATATCGCACCCGGACCGGTTCATCGTGTCGTACAGCTTCTCCACTTCTTTGGCTATATGCTGCCCGTCGCCGTCAATCTGCACCATATAGTCGTAGCCTCTGGTGTAGGCATACTTGAACCCGGTCTGCACCGCCCCGCCGATGCCGAGGTTAAAGGGCAGATCAACCACCTTGACGCCTTCCGCCTGCCTGGCCGTAAGAGAAGTATTATCATGCGAGCAGTCGTTAATGACTAAGATGTCGGAATAAGGGAGGCTCTCCCGGATATCCCTGATGACTTTCAAAATGTTGTTTTGTTCATTAAAAGCCGGAATCACTATTAACACTTTTCCTTGTTCCATAACGGCTCAGCTTCCCCGCATATTTTTTTGCAATAACGAACACACCATATAGAATTCTTTCTGCCCCGTATCCCGCCGCAATAGCAATGAACGGAATGGCAGGCGCCCTGTAACGGTACATCGCGTCAATGAACAGGACGATACAAAAAATAAAGATTGCCAGCGCGGAGAGCCAAATGATAGACGACTTCCTGAACTTGCCGTTCACTATGGCCATCACAGTGCCTGTGAGGAAAAGCAGCGTTGGAAGCAGATGCTCCGCGAGCACTTTTATACCGTGCAGACTGGTCACGTTCGTCTCCCATACCCAACGGCCGAGAAATGCGATGACTCTTTTGCCGTAGATAATGGAAATATGGTCCCAGTTGTTAATCAAGAAGCTCAGAATCAAGCTGTTGAATATATTAATATCGTAGTTTGGTTTGAAATAGTGGTCGTGAGGTGTCGCTTTATCATAAATCCAGCCTTTAGCATAAATATTGTAAAGCACTTTCTTTGCATTAAATTGAAGAGAAGAAATGAGAGGATCCAATGCATTGCCGGAAAATAAATAAATGCAAGCCGCGACAGCTGCAAGAGCGCAGCCTCCGAGGACATAGCGGTATGTCTTCAGCATACGCAGCAACGTTTGCCTGTTCGTTCGAATAACGATATACAGGAGAATAAACGCCATCATGACGATGCCCGTCGGCCGGAAAACAACCATGTACAGCGATGAGACAACAAAAAGAATTTTGTATATTCGTTTATTGGATTCATATACCTTGAGGAGGAGAAAAATACATAAAAGCAAAAGACTGATAAAAAAACTGTCTGAAAGGATATACATCGACCACAGCGTCACTTCCCATGCATCATAATAAAAATAGGAGGCTATGATCGCTGCGGTTCTATTAAACAGCATGCGTGTAATTTTAAATACCAGAATAACGCTCAAGCCCGCAGTAACCGCCTGGATAAAGACGATTTTGGCCGGGTCCTTGAACAGAGCCAGCAGCAGGGTAAGCAGTAAATTATAGCCCAGATACATCAGATCGTTCATTTGCGTACCAATGGCAAAGTGATTCAGTAAAGCGCTTGCATAGTCGATATACCATTGACCGTCTTCAGATTGGGGGAGGCCTTGACCCGAACGTAAAATCCAGAAATAGTAGCCTAAGATTTGATCAAGCGCCAGAATCACAAGAGGAATCGTGAAGATAAAATCCCGATTCTTATATTTGTGATAAATACGGACAAGTAGGGACAATTGTACACCGCTCCAAATGTTTTATGAGTTGTAATCCTGTCTTCATCCAGCTTTAATCGTATAAATGTATTGCCTATGACGCGAACATCACATCAATTTACTTGCATCACCTCGAAGTTGTCAGCAATATTCCGCACGAGATTCTGTTTCTGTATGACCCGTTGGATGCACCCCTTACTTCCCATCTTGGAATCCTGAAAGAATCACTCCTCGAAATGGCCTTGATAGAGGGCTTCTCAGGATGAAAATGAAAATCGATAATCCTTTCGACGGCCCTCAATCATATTCCTGCTGTAAAAACGGCTGTGAATTATAAAAATATGGTTAAATTTTTAAATCGTGTTAGCTCTTTATACCGATTTTGAAGGAATAATAAAACAAACACCCGCTCCCAAAGAGGAAGTCGAGTGTTAGGTAGATTGAAGTATTATAGCAGGATACTATTGTAACTATTAAAGCCCCAGTAAATTCCCTTTCTCCAAACGCAGGATTTGCTTCTCCCCGGCGTCGGCTAAGGTCCGGAATTGATCGATCGTCTCCCGCATCTTCGGAAGAGCTTCTTGCTTATACATGCTTATGGAGTCAAAGGCCGACAAGACATCCGTGAACGCCTGCTTCAAGGTATCCACCGAGACGCTGGTTTGCATGGCCTGCTTTTGTATTGCAGCTCCCTGCTCCTTCAACATCCTGGAGGTACCTGCGATAATATCGTTCGTCGTTTGGTTCAGCAGGTCGATCTTTTTCAGTACGATGCCTTGATTGTAGAGCGCGCTAGCCACAGTTACCGCAATTCGCAGTGCAGAGATCGTAACCGTATTAGCCCTGTCTACTCCGCGAATAAGCTCTTTATTGTTGCGTATGAGCACCTCGAACGCCATAATGCCTTGTTGATTGACAGCCAGCATTTGCTGCATATCCATGATGCGCTGACGCAGCGGAAAGAGTACTTCCTCCGTAATGAACCGGATTTTGTCCGAATCTTCATCACGCAATTTGGCGGCTTCAATCTGCGCTTCGATGGATTCATCCATTAACATGCCAAGCTGAATTTCTTTTCTAAGCCTTTTCGTCAGCTCCCGGATTTCCTGCTGCTCGATTTCAAGCGTCGTGTTGTCGTTTTTAAGAGTCGCCTTCCCCTTCTCCAGGGACACGATAATATCCGCGATCACCACATCCGCTTTTTCATACTTTAGAAAGTACGCACGCAGCGGATTGAACAGTTTTCCGAGAAAGCCTTTCTTGGCAAAGTCTATGACGCTCGGATCCAGATCCTTCAGCTGGGTATGCAGCTCGGCGAGACTCTTGGCTACTGGCCCTCCTTCATCACCGATCTTGGAGAGGTTCCCTACCGTTACCTGCAGCATCGTATTTTTTTTCGAGGACATTCTCATCGTAGTTAAGCCATAGCTGTCAATGGATTGGAGTATTTCCTTCTTCTTATCAAGCGAATCCAGATCCAATGCCATAATAGCGGCAACATTCGCATCAGCTGCCTCCTTCAGCTTGGCTATCTCCTCCGGAACAGGCTTCACCTCTTCCTCAATCGCTCGCTTGATCTCTTCCTGACTTACGACTTCCATGGAAAATGTCATGTTACTCCTCCTTTGGCTGTATTACATTTGGACGTTAAACAAGTTGCCCAGCTTGTAGACCACATCATCGGTATCCGCATTAATGCTTGCCGCCTCGTTGATGCTTGAAATGCTTTCAAGGGCCTTGATATTCGCGTTATAGCCGATAGTATAAATAGGGATCTTGAAGGTCTCGATTAGAGCCTTGATCTCATTCAAGGAATGGCCCTGATTGGTTTCACCGTCACTTAGGACGAAAATGATCGGCTTAACGTCAGGGTTCGCCGCTATCTCATCCTGCAGCATCTTCATGGCTACAATAACAGCGTCAAAGGTAGCCGTTCCTCCGTTAGCCTGGAGACTATTTACCGCCCCGACAAATTTGGATTGCTGGGTCGTGTCATACTTGCCGATAGGCAGCTTAATGGTGACCCCACTGGAATAAGCAACAAGACCGATGCTGTTGTTTTTCCCCAGATACTTTTGGCCTTTGATTAAGGATTCCTTCAAGCGGTTGATCGGCACTCCCGCCATGCTGCCCGATACATCCGTTACAAAAACAGCGGCAATAGGCTTGCTGCCGTCCTTCTTTTCTTTCCAGACCTTTTGTGCGGAAGACAGAAGGTTCCCGTCGATGGCAGCGACTTCGGATTTATATTCCTCCAGACTGTTAAAGCCCTTTTGCTGTGCGGCCTTCTGATATTTCTCCTGCGTGACGAATTCTGCGAATTTCGAGAGAATCTCCATCTTCGTTTGCGGAAGATCGCCTAGCGCATATAACGGACTGTCATGCCTTACGCCAAAAGGAGTAAAGACGAAGCCCGATTTCAAATCGGCGGTGTTGACATATGTTTGGTATTCGAGAACAAAACCATCCAGTGCGCCGGATTTGGCCGCATCCCGCATTTGGATCGTGGTCGACGCGGTAAACGGCACATTGGATTGGAACTTCTCAAAGCCCTGAACCGCTTTATCGCTTAGGATATTCGAGCTGTCGAACGTACTGAGCGCTGTAACAAGGAAATTCAATCCGGTGGAGCTGGCGAACGGGTCCGTATAGCCCATGGCAAATTCGTTGTTTGCAATAGCATCCGTCACGGTTTTTACATTGACCGACCCGTATTTGCCCACTATAGCATCATATTTCGGCTTCGTTATCACAATGCCAGGCACGTTCCCGACGAGACGTTTGGCAACGAGCTGCGTCTTGACGCCGCTGGCCTTGACCATTTCTCCCCACAATTCATTGGAAGGGGTGAACGCATCAGGTACATATTTGGCGGATTTAATGTAATCGGCTGCGGTACCGGAAGCGATATTGCGAATTTTTACCGACGCGGGCTTCCCGTTAACGGCGATGCTGGCTTTATTGAATTCCGTCGCAACATCGGTCAGCCAACCGTCGACGCCGGTCCCCGACTTTTCGGTGGAGGAGAAGATTTCCACGAAATTATCCGTCGTGTTATTCACCGTAATCGGGAACTTGGAGATATCCGGCAGGGATGAGGCGAGATCCACCGGATTAAGATCGATCTGCCCTTTGACCGGCGTCTCGGTAGCAACGGATACGTCGGAGTAAAGCTTGTTTAATTTCTTCAATGCATCCTCGGATGAAATCTGCGCTTTGGATTTTCCAAAGTTCGAGGTCAGAGTTACCCCTGCATAAACTAATACGAAGACGAAAACGACAATAATACCTGAAAACAGGAAAAACTTGCCCTTTCTCGGCATAGCGATCACCTCTTACTGTTTGTAATATTTCGTTTGTTTGATTAATGAGTCTATCTCCTGCATACAAGCCATCGCTTCAATATCTGCAGGCTCCAGGCTGTTAAGGCGGGAAATTTCGAGGATCAATTTATCCAGCTTCAACAAAATCTCTTCGTTCGTGGCAAGGGAATCCTTGATGAAGGTCATATACTCGTTGTAGACCATAGCTCTCTCTTGAATAATCTTCGGCGATAACTGGGTAGATCTAGGATTTATGACGCTTTCATACTCCGATTCATCAAACACAAGGAGCCGGTTCAAAATACTTTTGACATTCAGATAAAACAGCTTTTCGACCTCCTGCGTTACGGAGAAAAACTTCTGATAACTCAGCTCTGTTGGTTCAAATCTCTGATGTAAGGTTTCCAGTAAGGTTTCTTTCTTTTTGCCGATACGTTCCAGCTGCCTTAAGGCAAGGGAGATATCCTTCTCCAGCACCTTCACTCTTCGGTAGCTAGTGAGAGCCTTTACATAATCCTCATGGGTTTGGATCTGTTGTACGGATAGTACAACCTTAGGTCTAAACAGCCATGCATAACTCCCATAGAGCAGCACAAGCACGCTGGCGAACAGTAACGTGACACCCAATGCCGTCTCGAAAGGGCTGCCTCCTATTTGAACTCCCAGAAATCCGGGCGATAGGACGACGATATTGACAACGATAATACCGATCATAAGTCCCAGCAGCTTTATGTATTTTGTGCCTTCCAATGCTTACACCCCCCGACGCCGCTATAACGGTCACAATAACCAAGCTTCTTCAACTATCGGAACTGGAAAATTGGACCCAAAGATGCCACTCTTGTCTATATTACCAAAAAAAGCTAGAACGGTGTTGTTTTTTGTTAAGGTGCTAATATCATGTAATACGTTCCTTCATAAGGATTGTATTCAAAATTTTGTATTACCGAACTAAAAATCCGCGTGGAGCGGAAAAAGCGGCTTCGTTACTAAGGAGGAGGCTCGCCTCAAAATCGATGCCCGTAACACAGGAACTCATCGAAAAAAAAGAAGGCGCCGCGCGCCTTCAAATCATCGGATTCATTTAGTTAACTCCCGGCTCTAAGTAAAATGCAACGCCATCAGCTTCGTTAGCGGCTCTAACGGTCATCCCGTGATGCTCCGCGATTTGTTTGACGATGGCGAGACCGAGGCCGAATTGACCGTCACCGCCGGTTCGAAACGGCTCGAAGAGATTTGCCGCTATCGCCTCATCCAGGGGCGGTCCGTCATTGGCGATAATGAGCCCTGGCAGGGTGGCGCTCCTCTCGCTTGGCTTAGCCTGAATGTGAATGCGGCTTCCCGCGTACCGGAGCTGGTTGTCCAATATATTCTCGATGGCTACCTTCCACTGCTCGGCGTCACCCGTTACCTGAAGATGGGGCGCGAGCTCCAGCTCCCATTCGATTTCGGGCCGGCGATAGCGCAGTCTATCCACGGCGTCTTCAATGACAGCGTTCAATTCGAACGGTTGAAACGGTTTGTCCCGAGAGGTCAAATAATTAAGCTTATTCAACAGTAGCAGGTCGCGGATTCGCTTCTCCAGCCTCTCGCCTTCCTTGATGATGACATGGAGGCTTTCACTCAAGCTGCCCTTCGGAAAAATGCCGTCCAGGATGGACTGCGCATAGCTTCGGATCACCATGACGGGGGTTTTGAGCTCATGTGATGTGTGCTGCAGGAAAAACTGCTGTGCCTTGTCCTGCCGGACGAGGCGCTGCCTCATCGATTCGATGGCCTTCGCCAGACGCCCAATTTCATCCTTGCGCTTTGTCTCCAGCGGTTCGTGCCAATCCCGTTCGGCCAGCTTGCCTACATGCCGTTCGATCTGAACGAGCGGACGGGTAAAATAGCGGGCCAGCCCGACGCAGGGGAGCCAGCTGACTACGATCAGACCGACCATAAGCAGCATAAGCCTGAAGAACATAGTCATGACCAAGTCGTTGCGGTAGCTGCTGGAGGCGTAGGATATCAGATAGTTGGGCTCGTTTTGAAAAAACTCTTTGCGAATGACATAGAAAATGCTGTTATTATTGATGCTCCGTGTATATTTCATAACAGGGGCAGACTGGGTGAAGGCATCCTGCTCCATGGCTTGGACAAACGGCAGAGTAACAGGATCGGCGGCTATCGTAACCGCAGATTGCGCATTGCCGTTAATCATAAAATGCTGAATAGCCGGACCCTCCGGGGCGCTGATACGAGTCGCTATCGTAAGTGCCGCCATTTTATCTGGCTCCAGCTGTTTCTCCGTGACTTCGTCCTGGGAAGAAACCGACATTTTGGTCATAGGAACAGTCTGTGTCACAGGCATGCTGGGGGGCAGCTGCTTCAAATCCAATCGGACCGCCGGAATAGCCAAAGTATTTTGCTCCATTTGAATCCCGCTTTGCGCATCGAGCAAAATGTCGTACATTTGCTGCGTAAAGAAGCCCTTCAGCGTCCAAGGCAGCAGGATGGCAAGCAGTCCGAAAATAAATAAGGTCAAAGCGGCAAAAGCACCCCATAGCTTCACGGCAAGCGGCCATTGTCCGACTCTAAGCTTCATGCTCTCACCATCCTGTATCCGAAGCCGTATACGGTCTCTACCCGTAGCTCCGGAAGCTTGCGCCGCAGCCTGCGCACCAGATCATCTACAACGCGGTCGGAGCCGTAGTAGTCTGCTCCCCAGACCGCATTCAGCACCTGCTCCCGATCCACAATCTGACCGCTATGGCTGACGAGGAATACAAGCAGCTCGAATTCCTTGCTTGTCAGCTCCAGCTTGCTCCCGTCCCCGTCTGTCACGATCCGGGCTTGCTCGTCGATGAGATAAGGAGGAACGGCCAGCTTGCTGCGGCGCTCCTGAACTGCAACTGAACGGACGCCGCCATATACCCGCTCCAGCAGCTTCCGCGTGCGAATCACGAGCTCCCGGGGAAGAAAAGGCTTCGCCAAGTAATCATCGCTGCCTAATTCCAGGCCGATAACGCGATCGATATCGGCGTCACGCGCAGAGATAAAAATAACCGGCTGAGACGGAAGCTCCGCCTTGATCTCACGCATCAGCTGGAAGCCGTCTACGCCGGGCAGCATGATATCGAGGACCCACAAGTCCGGTCGCTCCGATATCGCCGCCTGAGCTGAAATTCCCTCGCGGAACGACCGCACTTGCCACCCCTCTTTCTCCAAATAAGCGGCAAGGACGCCGCTTAAGTGCTCCTCGTCTTCTACTAAATAGATTCGGTACATGAACTTGTCCTCCTGTAGGGTCCCTCTATAGGAAAAGGCGGAGCCGATCCGCTCATGCGCACCGGTTCCACCGTATGATTAGACTGTATGTGCAGATAACGCTTATTATTTGCTCTCTTCATTCTCCTGAGCGGGCTGAATGGCAGCGGCTTCTATTTCTTTAGAGAGTTTACGAAGGCTCTCGGTCTCGCTCTTATAATCCTTCAACAGCTCCGGCAGCAAGCTGCGGATTGTTGCTGCATCGTCCGCCTCCACCGCTTCGGCTAATTTTTGCTGGCGTTTGAACGAATCCGGAAGCTCCGCTTTTATTATATCATTAGCGTCCTTCACCTCAACTGGAAGCGCTTGGATAACCTCCTTCATGACAGCATCGTCCCCCTCCTTGACAATGACCGCCGCCTCGGAGCTTTGCTTATCGGAGGAGCCAGGCAGGACTATGCGAACCATTTGCCGTTTCTTGGACGAATCGGCGGTTTCAGCGCCATCTGCACCCGTGCCGCTTTCCACTGCTTTTTTCGTCATCGTGATGCTTTTCGTCATTTGCGGCTTAGGCAGTTCACTCTCTACCTGTTTTCGCTCGTCAAGCGCCTGCTTCCACTCCCCGAGGGTTTCCGGAGCATAGGTAGCGGCCAGCAGCTTCAAATAATTGCGCTGCAATGCAGGCTGCATCAGAAGGTTCGAGCCGCCCCCTACAGCGAACGTCGAGATGGTTACGGCAGGCTGCGCCAATACGGCGGGCGTTTGGGTTTCCTTCTGATCGTTAGCATCGGCGGCGAAGGCGCTTCCCGCCCCTCCGATAGCCATGGTGAGCATAGCGGCCAGCAGGCTGGTATGAGTTAAACGGCGTTTCCATTGGTTTGTTTTCATGATTGAAAACTCCTTTCGGTTGGTAGGTTTAAGGAAGTGGTTTCCCTTACACCCCTACTGTACCGAAAGATTATGGACAGGGTATCGCAACATTATGGGAAATTATGTGTTGGACCGGATGGTTAATGTAAATCAAGGCTTGATTCCAAAATAGCGGGGCTTTTAATCATGTATTGTGAGGGACTTCCTCAGGCCGTTTACCATAGTAATTGACAAGCAATCTACAGGCTGCATTAATTCGTATCCCCTAAATAGCAGCCTTTCCATGAAGAATTCTGCAATATATTTCCCAGTTGCTTAGGATATAATCGAATATCCTCGAGACGGCTAATTTCAATCCATTCTACGCCGACCTGGTCATCATCAGGGTTCTCGCCATTAGTCAATCCGGCATCGCGGGAGACCAGGGAGCATTGGAAATAAAATTCAACTTGATGAACTTCCCCATCCCATGAGGCAAATTCATGATTTTTTCCGATATATTCCCGAACATAGACCAGGTCATGGACTAGCACGCTCTCTCCGATCTCTTCTATGCATTCCCTTTGGACAGCGTCTTTTAATTCTTCTCCATGCTCTTGTCCGCCGCCCGGGAATAAATAAAAATATCCGGAATCATCCTTGTTCTTGGTCAATAAAACCTCCCCGTTCTCGATAATAATGGCCTTGGCAGAATTTCTTATCGGCTTCATGTTTCCTCCTATAAATATTAAGAGTAAGGGAATACATTTTACCACAAAAGGTCACAATTGGAAGGTTTTTTTGTACGGCAAAAGGCAGGGCTAACCAAGCACCTGCCGCCTCTTAGTCTTTTCATTTAGCTTGGGTTTTGTGGAAAATACCTATATGGGTCATAAGTACCCACAATCGCTGAGGTAATCCAGAATCACGCATATCGATTCCTCGATCGTTAGCCGGTCGCTATCAATGATCAACTCCGGATTAAGCGGCGGCTCATAGGGGGCCGAAATGCCTGTAAACTGCTTGATCTCACCGGCTCTTGCCTTTTTATACAGTCCTTTAGGGTCTCTTCGTTCACACTCCTCAAGCTGGCAGCGAACGTAGATCTCGATAAATTCATGCTCTTCAAAGCTTGAGCGCAGCCGCTCTCTATCTGCTCTATAAGGCGAGATAGCCGCAGCCAAAACGATGATCCCCGCATCAACGAACAGCTTGGCGGTTTCCCCCATTCTCCTTATGTTTTCCGTACGATCCTTCGCACTGAAGCCAAGCCCCTGATTCAAGCCATGACGAAGATGATCTCCGTCCAGGATATAGCTGTGCATATACCTTTGGTGGAGTTCAAGCTCCATCCGTTCCGCCAAGGTCGATTTCCCTGAGCCCGGCAGCCCGGTAAACCACAATACATAGCTTTTATGTCCGTTTAACCTGTGTCTATCCGCTTTCATGATCTTGGACTCATGCCAGCCAATATTAGAAGTCACGATTGTCACCTCACCGTTATGAAACCAGAGCCGTTCAGCTTGTTTTATACTCTATGTAACTATAAGGCAAATGGCATGGACTTGTGCAAAATTGATGCAAGTATCCTCGATGGCATTTTGGGTGAAGTTGAGAGGTAAAGATTGCATCGAATGGCAAAAAGCCCTGCAGATGAATGCAAGGCTTGAAGTTGTTCCCTGTATATTGGTCAATGCACAAGTTCGTATGGGACTATTGAGTTGACATTACTATTCTCATCAAGCATGGTTAAAGTTTTCAGCTAGGATAGATTCTGGCGCAGTGTTAGGACCTATCCGCTATCTTTCATGCCCCGTAGCAGCAGCTACTCTTGGATACTCATCTGCCATCGAGTTATTGTGCTTGGGTTGTGCGGGTTACCTGGAAGTCTTGCTGCCACAAGATCCGCTCTCCGATTTTGATGCTGGCTCTAAGCTCATTAGTCCCCGGCTTCAGTTGCCGGACAGCTTTGTATTGGTACAAAACCTGATCCGTTCTAAGCGGTGCGACCCATTCGGCATTGGCCTCCACCGCAGAATGCTCCAAATCTCCGCGGTCTGCGACAACAAGCTTCGGGCGATCCTGGATATTATCGGATTGGAGCAGTTGGGTGTTATCCGTCAAGGAGGCGACCAACTCCAGACTATCGGTATCGCTGGATTGCGGAAGGGATGGCGCCGCAATATGATAGGCTTGCAGCCAAAAGGCCATATCCGAGCCTTTCTCGGAAATGAGCGAGCCGAACAGAGTCCTGGCATCCGCGATATTCAAATAAAGCTCTCCGTCCGCCAAGCGTTCCGGTGCTTGAATCAGCTTCACATGGCTTCCAGCGTTCCCCTGCCACATGGTGTCCGCTGTGTTCGAACCGGGCCTAACCCGAAATCCATATCCCGTATTGCTTTCCAAGGTGAAGGTACCCTCCGATTCACGGACCGTATAACGGAAGCCTTCGGATAGAAACGGAGCCGAGACGTACCAAGAGCCTTCCTTCTTGTAGCCGACCTTTCTTTCCTGAAACAGCAGCTCGTCGCCATTCACTTTGGCGTTGTTATAATAGAGCGTATAAAACGAGATTTGTATAGCCTGCTCGCTCCCTGGCTGCAAAATACGGTCCGTGTAGGGATTGATTCTGAACCACGTTTTGCCGACATACGAATCAATCTGATACCACCGATTACCCAGCTTATCGTCCCAATAGTGGGACGGATGCACAATCTGTGGTGACAACTGCGCAAATTTGTACCATATTCCCGACGTCGGATAGCTCATCAGCTCTGTGTTGGCATTTAACTGAATGGCGACCTCAGCGGGCTTGGTATCGATCGGATCGGCAAACTGCTTATTCACCCAGCCATCCCCCGATGAAGTATGTACGTGGTACCAGACAGGATCATCCGGTGTATTCCCGTAGCTGTTCCGTTCGATTCGTTCGAATGACTCCACAGTCTGCGGCTCTAATATGGCTGCTTCCTCATCGTATGGATACGGATGAACGAACAACGTCGTTCGGGTATCGAGCTTTATGGATTCCTTTGTCTCAGTGATCTTCATGCCGCGCGACGATATCCACTTAGGGCCGTTATCCGTCTCCACCCGGTATAAGGAGTTATAAAAGGGAGATACAAATTCGCCGGTCACCTGCAAGGCGGCATGGCGCAGGTTCTCCTCGTTGAGAAAGTATGCCTTTTCATCCAGGCTGCGCACACTGCCTATCCTGTTCAACGGCAGCTGGACCCATTGATCCCCAAGCCAAGTCGTATGAATCTGCAGCCATTTCATAGTGCTATTGTCGAACCCTTCTTCTGCGAACCACTGCTTCTGCGCCCCTACTACCGTCACATCTTGAGGCGATAATACGGCAGTTGGCTCCTCCGCTGCATCCGGCTTGGCATAAATCGGTGTATTATCCAAAAGCGATATCGTTTTAGGCGGCGGGACATCCAGATCTTTAGACTGAACATTAATCCATTTGTCACCGAACCTGGTATGAATCTTCCACCAGTTATGCTGGCTTGACCACGGCATACCGCCAATGACGACCTCTACATCCTGCGGAGCCAAAACTCCTTCCGGAGGTGCCCATGAATTTTCGTACTTATCAAAGTACGGCGTATCCGCGAGCAATCTGATAACCGAGGGCACTCTGCCCGATTCCGGCGTATCCGTAGGAAACATTTCCGCGTTAGCGGATAGGGTGGCTGCTGCAAATGCTTGTATGCCGAACAGCGTTCCCGCCAGAGCCTTCATCCACCTCATTAGCTCTCACTCCTTCCCTAATCTCTCTGAATGGTTAAACCTTCCTAATTTATACTCGATTTGTTTGTTAAAGTTGTCCGATCTCCTGCTGTCTTCAATGAACTAACGTACTCGATAGCGTAACAGCGGATGCCGCGTTCGTGAGGATGTGTAAGGCATTTACAAAATAGCGTTTGGTAGACTATGATTTTAATATTCACCTATTGGGGAAATTGCGTAGGATTCCGGACAGCGTCTACTGTGGCCGATTACGCCGGCAATGAAATCAAGTTGAAGGAGTGAATAAAGGATGAAGAATAAGTTCGAATTTACTGCTGTCGTCTTAATAGGCAATGGCGAGTTAACAGACGACTTTACCATCGATCTCGCCAAAATGGTTGACCGTTTGACCGCACAGCTGGAGATCGCCCAGAAAGCACTGCAAACTATTGCGGGGAGCTCAGAGCAAGGTAACGAAGCAGCCAAGACCATTGCAATAGAAGCTCTTGAATCTATTGTCGAGTAGGTGTCGCTGCTTTCGTGTTTTATAACGTAACGTTATCCGTTAGTTTAACGAAGGATTACATGTTCCCTTTAAAAATCTCGCTTAATACGCCATTAGGATTCATATCAGGATACCAACCTAAATCCTTCCTCTTAAGGCTGTTTACCTTCCCAATCCTTGAACATCCCAGTAAACTCAGGAAAGAATCGATCCAGCCAGTTGTGGATACGCGGCTGTATTCACTTTAATTGGTTTATTTGGCTTGAAAGCAATAGGTTCCATTTACTTAATGTTGGCAATTGTAAAAATAATTGATTTATTGAGCATCGGTCCATCGTATCCTCCAAGCAATATTTCCTAAAGTCATGGTTTATTTTACCATACAACTAAATTGTCAGTTAGCTTAATGCCAGTGACCAGGATTATTATTTACTGAAACCCGCAAGAATAAGGAAAAGCCCGGAATCTGCAGCGATTCCAGGCGGTTTAGGGGACGTCGATCGAATTCACGGCGCGGTTTTTAGAGCAGACAACCTGATCGTCAAAAAATTTTACAAGAGAGCTGACGTAACAGGCTGTACCTACAGGTACTGCCTGATTTGCTTCAAATCTAGTAAAACCTGTGGAGCGATTCAATTAAGCTTTTGAAACGATCAGGCTTTAAGAGATAATAAATCCGTTTTCCCTCCCTGCACTCCTGTATGAAGCCCTCGTCCTTCAATTCCTTCAAATGGTATGACAGCTTCGACGACGAAATGTCCCCCAAACCAAGCTTCAGATCCTCCGGGCAGATGGCATGCGCATAAGCCGAACAGACCGGCGCTTGGTAAATCTCCTGTCTTCCCTCTTTCAGAAGCATCAATATGTTTAGCCGTATCGGATCGCTGAGCACTTTAGCCGCTTGGGCTACTGCAAGTTCATCAATTTGTCTCATGAAAAAATTATATCATCCCCTCCTTGACATTTCAATTATTATTGAAATATAACCAGCTCGATTCATTTCAAAATAAATTGAAATAAAAGAGCAATCTATTCATGTCTTCCGATCAACCAACCCGGCTTCGTGCCGCAGCACCGGAAATGGCTTCCGTCGAGCATCCGGCCCTAGGATAGAGCTTGGCTCTGCTCGCCTTGGCTCAACTCATTTACTCTCTGGACATCAATATCGTTACAGACTGCTGTTGTTGTCAATTAATCCAATGTTATATGCTATTTGACAAAGTACCTACTAGAAGGTAGACTGTGGTTATGGACAATTTATCTACCACATTTGACAACATTTTGGCTTGTGCGCGTACTCTGATCGTCACTGGCGGCTACAACGGCTTCAGTTATGCCGACATCGCTGATGTGGTTGGGATTCGAAAGGCGAGCATCCATCACCACTTTCCTAGCAAGGTCGATCTGGTCCGAACGCTAGTTGCGAGGTATCGGAAAGAAGCTGAAGCAGGGATGGCGAATCTCGAACTTCAAGTATCCGATCCGCTCGAACAGCTTCGGTACTACACTGGCTATTGGGAAGCCTGTATCGCGGACGCCAGCGCTCCGTTTTGTGTCTGCGCGTTGTTGGCAAGCCAGCTCCCGGTCCTACCCGAGGAAGTTGCGCTAGAGGTCCGGGCGCATTTCAGCTACCTGTCGGCATGGTTGACATCCGTGCTGGAGCGCGGTGTGCTGCAAGGGCAATTTCAACTGATGAATACCCCTCGTGACGAGGCCGAAACGTTCATGGCTACGGTTCACGGCGCGATGCTTTCGGCGCGGGCTTATGGCGATCCGAAGATATTCGGCGTCGTGACAGACACGCTCTTGGAGCGACTCGTTTCGCGCTTCCCTTTGTGATGAAAGCCACGATAGCGATGGTTGCTGTCATGATCGAGATGAAAGGAGGTGAACATAACCATTTTGAGGATAAGATCGCTATTTATGAACTAATCGTATCTCATCCGAGAAGTTCATTTGGATCATGACGGCCAGCCGCTAGAGTTGCCAATCATGGCGTGTCAATGGGATACCGGAACATCGCACCGTATTGAACTTCTGGGAATTCGAACGAGCGTAATGGCGATGGATGATTGCGAAACGAACACTGCCGCCCGTCGATGGTTCACATCATTTAATTTTAACCTACCTACTAGTAGGTATACTCTTATAATTATCAATGTAGCTGCTATGCCGGATTAGGCGCGTTCAATTTCCTAGTTTCAGCCCCGTGGATGACCTTGAGCCAATTTGCGCGGAAGGCTGCATGGCCAATCATCTTAAGCCCCACCGACACGATATGAGATGTTGTCAACCGCTAGTATCGGCTCGCGACAAGACAGAACAAATCAACCTTGTCCTTAAGGACTGGAAGGAGACAATTATGTTTGGAATTTCATCACTTGGCTGGGTACATACGCTCAGCAGCTTGCCCGCCATTCCGCTGGCTATATATATGTTTGTTCGCTATGGACGGATTGTTCCTCGGTCAAGGTCTGGTGTCATCTACTTTATTTCGATGCTGATTGGCGCTATCACAGTATTTCCCATCGCACATCAGTCGGCCAGCTATGTCATTGGCACGACAACGATCCTGCTGCTGCTCGCCGGATACGGCATCAGGCGTGTTTCGAGCTTTAAGCGTGCGGCCAAGTACCTTGAAACCATCTTCCTCAGCCTGACGGCGTTTCTGCTGATGCTGCCGACCGTTACCGAAACCCTGACCCGTGTTCCAGACGGCCACCCCATAGTCGCCGATTTGAATTCGCCAATTCTCCTCGGCGCTCAAGCCAGTCTCTTCGTCATTCTTGTCGTTGGCCTAACAGCTCAAATCATCCATTTGCGAAAGCAAGACAGGATCGCGGCATTCACCTCGCCATCCAAGATGTCTGCCAAATGAAAGCATCTCTAACTTAGTTATAATCTGACGATTAATCAGTAATATTTTAATAAGGAGCTACAAAACATGTCATTAACTCAAGCTTTAGCGGGAGCTAAACAGGAATTTATCGCGCATACCCCTTTGCAGATTCAAACGGAGATGTTTCGTCAGATCCGAGAGCAGCAGGAATCTGGTATTGCTTACGGCCGGCAGGAGGGGCAGAAGGCGAAGGATTTTACACTCAGGAATGCTTTGGGAGAAACGATTAGTCTTTATGAAGAACTCTCCAAAGGACCTGTTGTTCTGACATTCTACAGGGGCGGATGGTGCCCGTTCTGCAACAGTCAGCTTAAGGCCTATCAGAAGCTACTGCCTGACATAGAAGCCCTTGGGGGCCAGTTGATCGCGGTCAGCCCGCAAAGCCCGGACAACACGCTTTCCCAGCAGGAGAAAGAAGAGCTGACTTTCCAAGTGCTAAGCGACACACACGGTCTCGTGGCCGCATTCTATAACATTCTTTACGACGTTCCAGATTACATTAAGGACATTATGAAACAAGTTGGCATGGACTTGGCGGAATATAACGCGACGAACCGCTGGATCCTGCCGATTCCTTCCACCTTTATGATCGACGAATCCGGCATTATCCGTTCCGCCTACGTGAATCCAGACTTTATGCAGCGGCTGGATCCGGAAAATATCCTGCGTGAATTGAGGAAGCTTTAATTATTGACATAAAGGCGATCAGACAGTTGGTTAATCTGCTGGGATCGCAGAAAGCGCGTTAAGGACCCTACTTTTTACCGTAAACATTCTATTGAACATAACTGCCCTTTCGTATTATGTGATCAGCCAGTTCTTTCAGGTTGATCCTTTTTTCATTTGAAGGTAGCCGGGTCGAACGTACCTGCCTGTGGGACTTGATCGCGAGCGCTATATTGTTCCCCCCTCATGTATTGGCAATGATTGAGGGGGGTTGGGACATAGAGCCCGTAGCATGTGCGGTGCTGTGGAGCGACAAGGAGGTCATAGGGGCTACCGGTAAATTCACTTCCATACCGAGGAATTTTCTATAGGAAGTCATTTAGTCTGGAATAACATAAGCTATTGGAAACAAACCTTCCAATGTTAATCAAATTGGGAGGTTGTTTGGCATCTCTATTTCCCACTATACCACAGGGGTTCGAACTATCTTGTTGGAGATCCATTTTATTGAACTAACTTTACCCGTTTGCGGAATCACTCGGAGGCTTGCCACCGTCGTCAGTCTTCGGCTGTTGCTGCCGGAGCTTGACTAGCTGTTCGTACCGCTCTCGGATCTTCGGTATTGCCTCCTCGAGTAACTTTTCGTGCCTCTCAGCTGACAGACGATCGAGTTCCTCTTTCTGCTCCTGGCTGACCTTGTACACTTTCGCCGTTATGATCTCGCCTGTTTCATATATCGTTGTCACTTTCTCCAGAGCCTTTTTCTCCTTGTCCATGTTCGACATTTTCTCCTGCCTCCCAACTTTGTTTCCCTCTTTTCTATTATTACGTCTGACTGATCTCCACGCAATTCCTGTTTTGGGGTTAACTCCCCGTTTAGTAAAAAGAACGCTCCCGCGCCTTCGCTTGGGCTACGTCCTCATCATAATATTCCATTTCTAATTACCTATTAAGAACGTACGCGGGTAGCATGTAGTGCTTAAACACGCGAAGCCACCGCTGCAGGTGAGAGGACCGCCATCTATCTGGCAGCGGTCGGCATTCTTCTCGGCGCGCTTGTCGCCTTGTTTTTGCCTCGAAAACAAAAAATTTGACGGGTTATTGCATCGCAAAAAACCGGCCAAAACCACGTAATCTGTTTTACCTTGGTTTTGGCCGGCGCTAATTCTAATTGGTTGCCTAATGCTCTGCAAGAGGACGGGTATCCCGATGTACAGACGTTTATGGCAACCTTCCGCAAGGCTAAAGCTGTAGTGGAACAGTACAACCATGTCCTTGCCGAGTGGGAGCGACAGGCTAAGAGAAATCAGAAATCAGCCGAATGACGGCTATTTTTAAGTTTTCCGCTGCTTCCTGCTTGCATCCGTCTTATTCACTTCCCAAATACCGTTCCAGATACTCATTCATCTTTTCTATATATTTTGCAGAAAGCTTATTGTCATTTTGCAGACCGTGTCCCGAATGGGGAAACTCGATATAATCGTGGGGAACATGGTTTTTCTCCAATGCGTTAATCAGATATTTTACTGTTCCGAATGGAGCTACTCTATCATATTTTCCATAATAGGCAGCAAGCGTAGGGACAGAATTTTCATCGATCCACATATACGGTGAAATATCTTTGACTGCTTCATCATATCTTGCCGTTCCTATCATATCTGTTGTTATGGTGTTACCAGACATAATACTGAATAAGCTTGCTGCCGCCTCTGGACTCTGATCCAAACCATAGGTAGTCCAGTCCTCAGGATAAAAGCTGGGCGGCCCGACCATCTCAAAGACCATTTTAACAGGAATCGGAGAGGTGTCCGCATCACGGTAAGCATACAATAGTGCGAGAGTTCCGCCCGCCGAGCCGCCGGACATAGCCATTCTATCGAGATGGTAGCCTAACTTTTCCGCTTCCGCTTTTACAACTGGAATACTGCTTTTGATTTCCTGAGACATGGTATAGACGCTGGCTTCAGGGTTATTCTCGTCGCGCAGCGTATAATTAATACCTGCGGCAACATAACCTTTTGAAGTGAGCCATTTCAGCATATTAGCGTCATCGCTTTTGTCTCCGGTTGTAAAACCTCCTGCATGGAGATATACCACAAGACCGTAGGCTTTCTTTGTAGGACCCGCAGGAACATACAGGTCAAATTTGTTCTTCTCCTTCTCGCCGTATGCGATATCCGTATATACACGACCAACGGAGTCGTTCCAGTTAACCTTCATTTCCCCAGACAGTGGATTATATGTCATTTTGATGATTGCAGAAGCCGCAAATGCAACAATGAAAACACCTACATAAATAAATCCCCACAATACTTTATTCCTGCCTTTTTCTTTATTTTTCATAGGAAGTTACCTCCGAACAGTGTGCCGCCGAGCATAAAATTCATAAATGCCCGCACCGCAATCCGTCCCAAAACGGCGGCTACGATGATAACTCCAATCAGAATGACGATGCGTTTATGTGTAAGGGTCATCTCCTTAATCTCCTTTCCAATTTGTTCGTGACATTACCGTTTGATAAAATTCCCCTACTCGCTACGTAAAGCCACAACAGGGTCTTTTCCGGCAGCCATTTTGGACGGAATGATTCCTGCAATTAGAGTGAGTACCATACTGCCAATAACTAAAAATGCAGCATGCACTGGACTTAGATTTGCAATACCGGATATATCCGCAAGCTTTTGGATAATAAGATTCATCGGGACCGTTAAAACATAAGTTATACCTACACCAAGCAAGCCGGAAGTAAATCCAATGAGTAATGTTTCTGCGTTGAACACTCTGGAAATATCCTTTTTGCGTGCTCCTACACTTCGGAGTATGCCAATCTCTTTGGTGCGTTCGATAACCGATACATAGGTGATTATCCCGATCATAATCGTCGATACGAATAAAGAAATTGCAGCAAAGCCTGTCAGAACATAAGTTATTCCATTTAATAATTTTTTTGTTACTGATGTAAGGGATGCGGAAAAATCTGAATATAGTAACTGATCCTTGTTAGGCTTTCCATCGTTATACTGATCAAGGTATTCTTTTATTTTTTCTTTTCCTTCCAAATCTTTGGGGTAAATGCTGATGCCCACAGGTGTGATATTTGCTCCTAGCAGAGCTTCCGCGTTAACTTTGGATGCTTCATCCGCAAAAGGAGTTCCCAACAAGACATTGATATTCGATTTTTTTTGGGCCAGTGCAATATCGCTTTTGCGTGCATCCTCTAGAACGGATGTTGTTAAATCAGGGGTGTATGCAATTCCCGGCGATAAATAACTCCCGTTCGTTCCTTTTTTAGGGCGGAGGATGCCTGTAATTTTAAGTGGGGTTCCAGAACCATTGTTGTAAAGTTTTTCGTAATCAACAGGTGTAGCGGCAGCAAAAGAATCTTTGCTTTTTTCAGTGTAATACTCGTTATTCGGAATTACCTTTAATATCGATTTTCCAATAAAATCAGTGATTTTGTAATTTGAATTTCCGGTAATACCTATTTTCTCGAAGAAAGCCTTATCAATCCGATTATACTTATCGACAATTAGGACCACTTCATCTTTTGCTGAGGGCAGCTTGCTTTCAGAACCGACCAAATCATACTGCGATAGGATAATATCATTATTCTCTGGAAGTTGCTGCCAAAATGGCACTCCACCGATCATTTCATTTCCATTATTGAATTTCACTACGGTGTTTTGTCCTTTGGCCAGAAGATTGAACTGGAGTCCGTAGGTATAAGATATATTGTTGACCGACTTTGGAAATTTGGTTTGAAGCTCCGCGACATAATCAAGAAAAGGTTCAGTAATAACATTAGTATGTTTCGCAGCATTCGTTTCATTGTTATAGGAATATACAACATCCTGAGCCGGATATTCAGTGTACTTCATCGTTGTATTCAATTCTTCAGCTGTACCTTCAACAATACCCGCGTTAATATTAATCGGTAACCCACTGAGGGTAGTGGATTGCAAAGAGCCTATATAGTTCGACAATCCGTTAGAAAGAGCTAAAACAAGGGCCACGCCAATAATGCCAATACTGCCTGCGAATGCTGTTATAATCGTTCTTCCTCTCTTGGTTAAGAGGTTCTTAAAGGAAAGTAAGGTTGCACTTTGTAGAGACATCGATGTTTTTTTAAGCTTAGTCTGCTCTGTCTTTGATGAAGAGGAAAGAAGTAATTGAATAATCGGGTCACTATCTGATTGAACTTGCCCATCCAACATACGAATAATTCTATCTGAATAAGCTTCTGCTTGCTCAACATTGTGAGTCACCATAATCACCAGCCGCGTCTTTGAAACTTCTTTTAAAATATCCATAATTTGATCGCTGGTCTGACTGTCAAGTGCTCCCGTCGGTTCATCGGCCAAAATGATATCCGGATCATTAACCAAAGCTCTGGCTATAGCAACACGCTGCATTTGGCCTCCAGACAATTGATTAGGCTTTTTGTTCATATGTTCTGAGAGTCCAACCTGCTTCAACGCCTGCTGTGCCCTTCTTTTTCTTTCCGATGCTTTGACTCCTGATAAAGTCATTGCAATTTCAACATTTTGCAAAACGGTTTGGTGTCCGATTAGATTATAGCTTTGAAATACGAATCCTATAGAGTGGTTACGATAGGCATCCCAGTCACTGTCTTTAAATTGCTTAGTGGAAACACCGTTTATTATAAGGTCGCCACTATCGTATTGATCCAAACCGCCAATAATATTCAAAAGCGAGGTTTTACCACATCCGGATGGGCCCAGTATTGAAACCAATTCCCTTGATCGGAACCCAATGGAAACTCCTTTTACGGCCGTAACGGTTTCGCCGCTCTTATAGATTTTTTTAATATTGTCCAATTGAAGCTTCAACATAAAACGATTCCTCCAATAGATCTACAATGAATTGTCTACTTGGAAATCGTATATCATTTTAATAAACTAAAAATAAACTGAATAGGAAAGCCAGTTCTCCATCATTCAAGAAAGGAATGTTCCATTTGTTCAAAATTCTCATTGCAGAAGATGATAAAAATACAGCGAAATGGATGAAAGCAGTAATAAGTAACGAAGGATATGAAGTATTTCTTGCGGAAAATGGAATTGCTGCTTTAGATATTATGGAGCATCAGCATGTTGATCTAATCATCATTGATATTATGATGCCTGGAATGAACGGGTTAGAATTGACGCATCTTATTAGAGATAGTGGCAGCACCATTCCAATTCTTATGGTCACAGCTAAGCAGCTCCCTAAAGATAAACGAGAGGGGTTTCTTGCAGGAACGGATGATTATTTAGTTAAGCCTGTTGATGAAGAGGAGATGCTTCTTCGAATCAGAGCTTTGCTTCGGAGAGCACAGATTACAACCGAAAGAAAACTCCGCGTTGGAAAATTGACGCTTGATTATGATTCTTTGAGCGTGTCTAGAGAAGGGGAGATACAAACTTTGCCCCAAAAAGAATTTTATTTGTTGTACAAACTGTTATCATCCCCCAATCGAATATTTACACGTATTCAATTAATGGATGAAATTTGGGGCATGGATTCGGAAACAACGGATATGACTGTGAACGTTCATATCAACCGCCTGAGAAAACGGTTTAACGATTACCCCGAATTTGAAATCATTGCTATTAGGGGCATCGGTTACAAGGCGGTAATACATCATGGTTAAAAAACTTAGAAAAAAAGATAAAAACTATTTTAACGGAATTGGCTTAACGATTGTTTTTACGTTTATCGTATTTCTTATTTTGATTATCTCCATTTTTATCGCATTTTTAATTATCATTGCTTTAGACTACTTTGGGATTTATAAGCCCGCTCCCAATTCAGGCGAGGGATGGGTCATCTCTTATTTTGTAACCGTCAGTGTGACGGTGAGTTTGCTGGCTTCGTTTTTCTTTAGCAGAATCCCTCTTGCCCCAATTCGACAAGTGATTTTTGCAGCCGAAGAACTTGCAAAAGGGAATTTCAATGTTCGTATTCATCTTAGAGGACCTAAAGAACTAAGAAATCTAAACCGAAGTTTTAACCATATGGCAGAGGAATTAGGAAGCCTAGAAATGTTACGTACTGATTTTGTAAATAATTTTTCCCATGAATTCAAGACACCCATCGTTTCTTTAAGAGGCTTTGCAAAGCTGTTGAAACGCCAGAATTTATCAACGGAAGAACGTGAAGAATACCTGGATATTATAATAAGCGAATCGGAACGACTGGCTGAATTAGCGACGAATGTGCTTAATCTTTCCAAAATTGAAAACCATACCATTCTGACAGAAAAAGAATTATTTAATGTAACGGAACAAATCCGGCATGCAGTTGTACTAATGGATCAAAAATGGGCTGAAAAAAATATCAATTACCAATTTGATTCCACGGAAGTCATGATCCATGCCAATGAGGAATTATTAAGCCAAGTCTGGATTAATCTACTGGATAATGCAGTCAAATTCTCTCCTCAGGATTCCGAAATACATATTCAAATTTTTGATACGGCCGGCCAAGTATTCGTTCTGATCAGCGATAAAGGACCGGGTATTCCATTGGAAAAACAAAAGTATGTCTTTGACAAATTTTATCAAGGTGATGAATCACACTCGACATTCGGTTTTGGTTTAGGGTTAAGTATTTCCCAAAAGGTTGTAAATTTGCACGGAGGAACTATACGAGTCGCGAAATCGGATGCTTCAGGTACAGTATTCGAAGTTGCACTTCCTCTGAACTAATCGTGACAATCTGAAAGGGAACTCCGCTTAATAGGGGTTCCCTTTAGTATTAGACTGACCCAAGTATCAAAACAGCAGCATCATGGACGAGAAAATAAAGTCCTTGAGTGCTGCTGATTAATTGAAACGCTATCCTGGCCTTACGACAAAAGAAGCACGATTTTTCAAAATTTACTCTTCCGAATCCATGAGACCGGTGAATTCCCGGATCGGCTGTCGTCTATATAAACGAAGGCATAAATGAACACAAACTAATTTGACGAAGAGGTGTTTTGAAAATGGCATTAACGTCCGTATTCACGAGCTTCAACCTGCCTGTAAAAAACGTAGAACAATCGAAAGCGTTCTTCACCGGACTCGGATTCGAGCTCAACCCGCAATTCCCCGATAACGAGAATTCGGTAGCCATCGTGATCGGCGGCAACCATCAGGTCATGCTGATCAATCAAGCATTCTTTAATACGCTCACGGAGAAGGAATCCGTCGATACGAGCAAGTATGCGCAGATGACGATCGCATTGGCCTTCGAGAGCCGGGAAAAGGTCGATGAAATCGTGAATACCGCGGTCTCCTTGGGCGGGAAATTACACGCTGAACCTGAAGATCATGGGTTCATGTATCATTGGGGCTTCGTGGACTTGGATGGCCATCTGTGGGCCATTAATTACATGAACATGGATGCGGCACAAGGTTAAGGCTAACGGAGAGCACGCTCGTACCAGGGTTCAAAAAGAAAGACGCCGGGCATCTTCCCCGGCGTCTTCTTCGCGATGATTAGTTTTGTTCGGTATAGGCTTTGAAATTGTCCATGATCGCTTGCCAGCCTGCTTGCTGGAATTCGACGGGATTAGAGCTTTCCGCGTCGAACGTTTCAATGACCTTCGTCTCATTCCCTTGATCAACGAAAGCAATATCCACTCTTCTTCCGTCTTCCATGGTGTAGCCGATCGCCTCATGCAGATTCACGACATCGTAGACGCCGCCAAAATCAAAGCCCATGCTGCCATCCTTCGCTTCCATCCGTGTCAGAAACTTGCCGCCGACCCGCAGATCGTTTTCGGCACTCGGCGCATGCCAGTCCTCGGACGCCTGATTCCACTTCGTGATGTGATCTGGCTCGGTCCAATAGCGCCATACCTTCTCGACAGGGGCTTGAATGACGGCTTGCACGGTTACTTTCGTCGGTTGACTTGTTTCCATTTTAAATAGACACCTCTCTCATGATATTCGTCGTTTGGTTATTCTCAATAATATAGACGTAAGCCAATGACGAAATTCATCGGTCAATTCGCTCGGGCAGCCCAAATCGCGAAAATAATGGCGTATGAATGAAGTTTTGAACGTGCAGGATTTGATTTTCTTTGGTTTCGATGACGTGGATGCCCCAGGGTACCAGGCCAGAGCCCTCTTTGTCCGGCATATACTGGGCCAACGCCGGATAACCGCCATTCACCGTAATGGACACAAATCGCGAACCTTCGCAATGCCAGCGAGTAAGCGAATAGAAGGCGGACAAATCCTCCTTGCCGCGGATCCACATCTCGAAGGGCGGCATCGACATGCAGCCTTCCTCGTGGAACAGCGCGACGAGCGCGGCAATATCGAATTGCTCGAAGGCCTCCACATATCGGGACAGCAGCTGCTGCTCCGGTTGAACATCCATGCTGCTGAGCTCATCCGAGCGAAGCTGCGCCCGGTCCATCGTCTCTCGGGCTCTTTGCAAGGCGCTGTTCACCGCTGCCGGTGACATCGCCAACGTTTCTGCGATCTGCTTGGAGGACCATTCAAATACATCCTTCAAAATGAGTACCGCGCGCTGCCGCGGAGGCAAGGTCTGCAGGAGAGCGATAAAGCACAGTTGAAGGGTATCTCTGCGGACAAGCCGATCCTCCGGATTGCCCCCAAAGTCGGGAGACGGCCAGATCCAGGCAGAGTCCGGCAGCGTGTTGCGCGGCTCGACGATGGCGACGGCCGGGTCGAACAGGTCAACGGGAAGCGCGCGGCGTTTGGATTGTCTCAGCTTGTCCAAGCACAGGTTGGAGGCAATCCGATAGACCCATGTTTTGAACGAGGAATCCTGTCTGAATGTGCTCCAGCTCTGCCAGACCCGAATACTCGTCTCCTGAACGGCATCGTCCGCATCGTCCATGGAGCCTAGCATTCGGTAACAGAACGAGGTTAAACCCGGCCTCAAGCTTGCAAATAATGATTCGTCAAATGCGGTCTCGGTCATCGCGGCCTCCCTTAATGATCTCCCCGAAGGGTGGTACCTTCATTATATGCAATGAAGCGGACAGTCTCAATCCGAATAAATAGGCAGGATATCTGAGTGTAGTGTTTTATGCCAGCCCATGTAGGCCAAGATCCTGGCATCGATCTCACCAGATTGTTGGGTAACGTTATCCGGCATTAAGCTATCGGGTTACGAAAACGCATTAACGAGGCTGCCGCGGGATCGATCGGGCGCTCTCATTAAGCTAAGGGCAAGACAGTTCCAATTTATGGTATTATTGGAGTGGGGTATTTCACGAGGAGGAACGATGATTTTGATAGTACTTCTTAAAATAATCGGAGTCGCAATTGTTGGTATTGCCCCTGTTGTATGAGTTTTACAGTAGACGTTTATGGAAAAAGCCAAATGCTTTTGATTCCATATGAGTTTTACCATGATGATCATACTGCTGCAGGATCGGCATCTTTGCTACGTTAAACGGGCAGGAAAATTGAAAAATGCGAAGAGGTGAAATATGATTCGGGGAGTTATTATCGAAGGGTTGTCTACCGCAGGAAAAACTTCAGTATTGACCGCATTAAAGAAAATGAACAGTCAGAGTCCTAAAGTTGAAAGAACCATGATTGCAGTAAGCGAGCATTATTCGGGAGTTCTAGTTGATGACCATGGTGTTCTAAGGAATCTTCAGCAAGAAGAACACCTCGGACTATTAAATCGTCATGTTGATTATATCGAGCAATTGCATAGCTTTATGACTTCCCTTGGTCGAACAAAGGCTTCACACGGTGTGTTTTACATATTCGAAAGATTTCATTTAAATCACCGAGCCGCGTTTGGTACGAGTACAGGGCTAGGCACATTGGAGCAGCGATTATCGAATCTTAATGCACTTAGTGTACTGCTTACAATATCATCGGATGTAGTTGAATCCAGGTATGTTGAAAGTCGCGGGGAAAATTGGAAGTCATATGTGATGAAGGGCTTTTCTTCACCTGCGGAAGCTTGCCACAAGTTTGTAAGTGGTCAGGAGAAAATGCGTATTTGTGCGCAACTATCCTTAGTTGCTACATTGGAAATCAACACCGACAATGCTGATTGGGACTGTTATGCAGATCAAATTATGAGGAGATTGTGCTAACGATATACGATTAACTTGGAGCTGCCGAAATGAACTGCTCCTTTGTGATGTTCATTGAAGTAATTGTCTTTGGATACCAATTAGTAAAAGGAAACTCATTCGTGGTACAAAGTTTGTTCATCTAACGGTGAACGATAGTTGAACAATAAGGGTTTTCACATTTTAGACATGGCTAATATGTGAAAACCCTTATTTAATAATAGCTTTTTAAATATAAGTCTTGATAATTTTTAGTCTAGAACTTCGGACACTACTCCACCGTCACGCTCTTAGCCAAGTTACGAGGCTTATCGACATCGTTGCCGCGGGCAAGAGAAGCATAGTAAGACAACAACTGCAAAGGAATAACGGATAAGGCCGGGCTCAGAAGCTGCAGCGTGCTTGGAATGGTGAACAATCCGTCAACCGCTTTGGCGAGCTCGGTGTCGCCTTCCATGTTCACTCCATATACATGAGCGCCGCGCGCTTTCACTTCTTTAATGTTGCTGATGGTTTTCTCAAGAAGATCTTCCTGTGCTCCCAGAGCGATAACAGGGATACCCTCCTCGATCAAAGCCAGCGTACCATGCTTCAATTCGCCCGCAGCGTAAGCCTCAGAGTGAATGTAAGAAATTTCCTTCAGTTTCAAGGAGCCTTCCAAGGCTACGGCATAGTCCAGTCCTCTTCCGATGAAGAACAGGTTGTTATGGGATGCTACTTCTTCCGCCCATTCCTTGATGCTTTCAGCCTTCTCCAAAATTTGCTCTACCTTCTCAGGAAGCAGCTTCAATTCGGAGATGACGTCCGCAATGTAGCTTGGGTCTTTCGTTCCCAAAGTTTGTGCTAAGTAAAGTCCGAACAAATAGAACGCGATCAGCTGCGATGTATAAGCTTTCGTCGAAGCTACCGCAATCTCAGGACCTGCCCAAGTAACGATCACATGATCCGCTTCGCGGGCAACCGAGCTGCCTACCACGTTAGTGATAGCTAGAACGGATGCGCCGTTACGCTTAGCTTCACGCAGGGCTGCCAAAGTGTCCGCGGTTTCACCGGATTGGCTTACCACGATAACCAGCGTATCTTTGTTGATGATCGGCTCGCGATAACGGTATTCCGAAGCAACATCCACTTCCACTGGAATTCTGGACAGCTTCTCAATGACGCTTTTACCGACCAAGCCTGCATGATAAGCCGTACCGCATGCGATAATATGAACATTACGGATGGAACGGATTTGCTCTTCCGTCATCTTCACTTCATCCAGAATCACCTTTGTACCGGACAGATCCAGACGAGCACCCATCGTATCGCGGTATGCCTTCGGCTGGTCGTGAATTTCTTTCATCATGAAGTGATCGAATCCGGCTTTTTCCGCCGTCATAATGTCCCAATCGACATAAAATAATTCCCGGGAAATAAAATTCCCTTCCAAAGTCATCAATTCGACACCGTCTTTCGTCAAAACGGCCATTTCTCCATCATTCAGGATGTACACGTTACGAGTGTAATCCAGAATCGCAGGAATGTCGGAACCAATGAAGTTCTCGCCTTCGCCAACGCCGATGATCAACGGGCTGGACAAACGTACAGCGACCAATTTCTCAGGCTCGTATTCCGTCAGCACGCCTAAGGCAAAAGCGCCGCTCATCCGTTGTACCGCTTGCTGCACGGCTTTGACGATGTCGCCGTCGTACAGATCCGCGATCAAATGCGAGATAACTTCTGTATCGGTCTCAGAGACGAATACGTGTCCTTTTGCAATCAGCTCTTCTTTCAAAGCTACATAGTTTTCAATGATCCCATTGTGAACAACAGAAAACTTATTGCTGTTATCCGTATGAGGATGGGAATTCACATCCGAAGGCTTGCCATGAGTGGCCCAACGCGTATGGCCGATTCCGATAAATCCGTTCAACGGCGCTTCATCCAGCTTGGATTCCAAATTAGCCAAGCGACCTTTGGACTTCTTCACCTGCAGCCCGTTTTCAGTAAATACAGCAACACCTGCGGAATCATAACCGCGATATTCTAGCTTTTTCAAGCCTTCAATTAATATATTTTGAGAATTACGTTTGCCAACGTATCCAACGATACCACACATAAGGGATAGAACCTCCTGCTATTTTAAAAAACCGTCATGTCTTTCCTCGTCATGCTGAACCCTTGTGCGTCAGGTCGCCCCGACGTTTTGCGTTTCAGCTTCTACGGTAGTGATCGCCTACCGGAAGGTCCCCGCCGAATGTTTCGAACACCTTCACCTCGTCAACTTATAAGCGGCTATCTGGTCAATAGATCGTCCTGGTCCACACGTTCATGAACTCTTACCTATGTAGATACCCTCATAAGTTCTGGCGCTGTTAGTACTTGCAACCTCTGCCCACCTTTCTATCCCGGAGTAAAAAGCATATTATCATCTTATTCATTTTGAAGGCGATGTGCAACTTATATTTTCATGATGCTTTCATACGTCAGTGAAAAAATAGAAAAATTCTCTAATGTGTCACATCAGAGAATCTTCTAACCTTCTAATCTATGAAAATATTAACCTAGCTCTTTTTGAATAACATCGGCAATATCCTGCACATAAGCTTCCACCTGGGCCTTGTCCGGGCCTTCCGCCATGACACGAATCAGAGATTCGGTGCCGGATGGTCTTACAAGCACGCGCCCGTTATCTCCAAGCTCCGCTTCCACCTTACGGATCGCATTATCGATAGCAGGATTTTCTTTCCACTTGCTCTTGTCCGCTACGCGAACGTTAACGAGCTTTTGTGGATATTTGCGCATAATGCCTTTGAGATCGCTGAGCTTTTGGCCGGATTGAACTACCGTATCCATCAGCTGCAGCGCAGTTAGAATGCCGTCTCCGGTTGTATTGTAATCGAGGAAGATCACATGGCCGGACTGCTCTCCGCCCAGATTGTAACCGCCCTTGCGCATCTCTTCCATCACGTAGCGGTCGCCTACCGCAGTCTTAGCGGCCTTCAGGCCTACCGACTCAATGCCCTTGAAGAAGCCGATATTGCTCATTACAGTCGTTACAATCGTGCTGTGATTCAGCTTGCCTGCTTGGTTCAACGCATGTCCGCAGATGCTAAGGATGAAGTCTCCATCGACTTCCACACCGTTCTCGTCAATCGCAATCAAGCGATCAGCGTCGCCGTCAAAGGCCAGACCCAAGGCCGCTTGATGCTCAACGACAGCCTTCTGCAATCCTTCGGGATGCGTCGACCCGCAGTGGTCATTAATATTGCGTCCGTTAGGCTCTGCGCCGATGGTGATCACTTCCGCGCCCAAAGCCTCGAACACTTTTGGAGCAAGCTCGTAGGCCGAACCGTTTGCGCAATCCAGAACGACTTTATACCCTTGGAAGGATGATTTCACGGTCGACTTGATGTAATCCAAGTATTGGTATTTGGCTTGTTCATTGTCAACCGCCGTTCCCAGATCACCGCCAACCGGCCGCGGCAGCTCATCTACAGGAGCATCCATCAAACGTTCGATTTCCAGTTCCGTTTCATCAGACAGCTTATAACCGTCTCCGGCAAAAAACTTGATTCCATTATCCTCTACAGGATTATGGGAAGCCGAAATCATGACGCCGGCATCCGCCTTCAGCAGACGGGTCAAATAAGCGACAGCAGGAGTTGAAACAACCCCCAGCCGGATAACATTAGCGCCAATCGACAAAAGTCCCGCTACGAGCGCTGCCTCCAGCATCGTACCTGAAATACGGGTGTCGCGACCGATAACGACATTCGGCTTCTCCACTTGTCCTGCCAATACGTAACCGCCGCAGCGGCCGATCTTATAAGCTAGCTCGGGCGTCAGCTCCTGATTGGCAACGCCCCTAACTCCGTCAGTTCCAAAATATTTCCCCATGAATTAGACTCTCCCTTTCTTATTCCCATGCTATATCCTATATTTCGATCCGTTATCTGTTATTTTATTGCTGTTTGGCGCTGATCTCAACTGTCGCTTTGAAATCCTGCTGCGGCCCTTTCTTGATAAAGGTCGGCAGATTGAACACGACCGGCAGCTCATGGCGCCCTGGCGGCAGATTGCTGACATCCAGAATGGCCTGAACATCCGCAGCCTTAACCTTATCTAACAAGGCTTGGGCTCCCTCGACCACCAGATTGATTTTCCCGTTCTCAGGTACCGCAACCTTCGTATTGAACCCGTCATTCTGTCCGACGATCGACAGCGGAATCTGTTCTAACGTCTTCGTAACCGAAGGCACAATGTTGATCTTCACTTCCACCTTCGCAGGGTCCAGCTGCGTTACCTTATTGCGCAGCGGAATATCCAGCGTGAGCGTGTATTCCTTCTCTTCCTTCAGATCCCCCAGATTGACGCTTGGCCCCTCATAGTATTCGAGACGGTTAAGCACATCTTGGGGGCCGTATACCGTGACCTTATCCGCATTTTGCTGCAGCGACCCGACACTCAAGCCCCGCGGCGGCTCCCCGACCAGCTTCAGCTGAAGCGGAACGCTCGTAAACGGACTGGTGATCGGAACCTCCACTTCCACTACGGCCGGATTAATCGTCGCCATCTCCATGATCTTCCCATCCTTGTCGTACGCAACAAGGCGGGCTTTGCTCGATACCGGAGATTGAGCCTTCTCTACACTGACATCCGCCCTAACGGATTCGATCGAGTCGATACTTCCGCTAGGCAGCGTCACCGTAACCTTATTCGGCTTGACTATCGGCTGTCCCGCCTTCAAACCTACAGCAGGGATTCCCGTGACATTGACCGTAACCGGCATCTGCTTATTCGACTTTTCATCGATGACGACCTTCGCCGTAGCAGGAGCGACCTTGACCGTAACGTTATTCGGAAAGCCTACAGGCGTCAAGGCTAGTATATGTTCGCCTTTGCCATATTTTGTCAAGTCGAGCTCCACGGAATAATTACTTGTGCTTAGCGCCTTCTTAAGCGCAGCATCCTTGCCGGATATCGTGAGCACGACCTGGGCGGGATCAATGGATTCGATATAAAACTGATTGCTGTCGTATTTCGGAGTAACCGAAACGTTAGAGATTTTCTCCTCCCTAACTCCGGTGCCTCCCGTTCCAGGAAGCGAGCTGTCCTCCATATGAACGACGGCCCACAGCAAAATGCCTATTATTAACGCAATAACTTTCACTACATTCGTGTTGCGCAGCCAACGATCCATCATTACCGCAGCCTCCATTTCCAAATGGAGCTCTTTTCCTTGGTCTTCGTCTTTGATTTGAGCTCCTCATACAGCTTGGAGAGCAGCGATTCCTCCTTAATATCCCGGAGAATATGCCCGTTCATAGCGAGAGACACTTGTCCGGTTTCTTCGGACACAATGACACAAATGGCGTCGGATACCTCGCTCATGCCTATCGCCGCGCGATGGCGTGTACCCAGCTCCTTGCTTATAAAAGGATTCTCCGACAGCGGCAAATAACAGCCGGCCGCCATCAGCTGATTGCGCCTTAACAGCACCGCACCGTCATGCAGCGGCGTGTTCGGAATAAAGATATTAATCAGCAGCTCCGAGCTAATATGCGATTCGATGGAAATACCGGATTCTATGTAATCCTTCAGGCCGGTCTCCCGTTCAAAAACGATTAACGCCCCTATTTTTCTGCGTGCCAAATAATTCACTGCTTTAAGAATTTCACCGAGCCTCCGGTTCAGCTCCTGATCGTCCTCCGAGACGGACCGGCTGAACAGCGTGCCGCGGCCCAGCTGCTCAAGCGCTTTGCGAAGCTCCGGCTGGAAAATGATGATGACCGCAAGCACCCCGAAGGTAAACATCTGGTTCATCATCCACTGAAGCGTGCTAAGCTTGAACCAAATGCTGAGCGCCCAGGTTAGAACGACAATGAAAATCCCTTGGAGAAGCTGTACGGCCCTTGTCCCACGGACCAATATGATTAAATTATAAATGACGTAGCTTACAATGAGTATATCGACAATGTCTTTTAGACTGATGGCAGTTATGAAATCCATGGCACTGGCCCCCAACTTGGGATTTGGCTATATTTTGTCTCTAATCCCTTCATTTCATCATACCACAATATGAACAAAAAACCCTCCCTTTCACACTGTTAATTAGGGAGGATTTTCGAAAAATAGTTCGGATGAACTATTTGGATTGAGATATGGTGGTAGCCCATTCGTTCATTTTATACCAAAGCCAGCTGAATGCTTGATCTACCTGGGTAATCTGACCGGAAATGTGGGCTGTAGAAGCCATAACCACAGAGCCGTCGATGACGACGATGTTGCCCTTAATGTCTCCATCCACCTGTAGCTTTCCGTTTTCTACCATTAAATTGCCGGCTACCGTGCTGCCTGCCGGAACATAAACCGTGTCTCCTTTAATGACGACCGACTGAAGATCCGAACCCTTCACCAGAAGCTCTGTATCCTCATTCCATAATGACATGAAGCTGCCCATCATCACGAGCAAAAACACTGCCGCGACCGATGCGGCCGGATGACGGCGAACCCACTGCCACCAAGGATTTTTGCGTTTTTCTGGGGGTAAAGCCTGCATAATGCGCTCCGTCAGTCCGGACGGTACACCTTGCTCTGGCCACGCTTGAATGAGCGCTTCGACCTTTTCAAGCTGTTTGAGGCGCTCCCTACAAGCCGGACAAGCAAGCAAGTGCTCTTTTAACGCTAAGGCTTCACTGCCCTTCAATTCGCCGTCCAAATATTCGTGCATTAAAGGAAGGGCCTCCGTGCAATCCATATTGAGCCACTCCTTTCTGTGTCCTTGAAAGCTTGTGTAGTACAGTACGTATGACGATTCAATTTGTTTCACCGAAAATCATAAAATCGTCTCTAATTTTTTACGTAAATATTCCCTGCCGCGGTGCAGTCTCGTCTTGATAGTGGTCACCGGCATGGCCAGTACATCGCTGATTTCTTGAAGCGACAAATCCTGCAAATAACGAAGGATGACGACCGCCTTATATTTCTCGGGGAGCGTTTCGATCGACTTTCGGATTTCTGTCTGTGTCTCGCTTAACACAACCTGATCATCCGGCGTATCTTCATTGCTTGGAAGCATCGCATACCAATCAGTTCCCTCTCCGTCATTCATTTCGGCATCAAGGGAATAATTGGCTTTGCGCTTGCGGAGACGGTCAATGCAGAGGTTCGTGCCAATCCGGTAAATCCAGGTCGAAAACTTCTGATTTTCATCGTACCGCTCAAGATTCGTATATACTCTTAGAAAGGTTTCCTGAACGATCTCTTCCGCCTCATGACGGTTATGCAGCATCCGGTTCGCAAGGTGAAAAATTTTATCCTTATACAGCTCCACCAGCTCTGCGAAGGCAACACGATCTCCCTTCCGCGCCAGCTTGGCGAGCCTAACATCCATTTCATTCAAACGACATTCCTCCAGACTTCCGATCCCAATTCGAATCCTCTCCTTGGAACCGTTAGGACACTTCCCGTATTTCACGTGAATGATTCCTGCCAATATGAAAATCATACCAAACGACTGCACCTCATGTACAGTTTTTCCAAAAAACAGAACCAAAAATCTGCAAAAAAGCGGTCAATCTTTGTCGAAATCGTGCGAATCCCGAACGGACGGGCTATTCACTCCACCTTCCCCTTTTTCCAATTTAATGAAAAAATCGGCATTTCGACTTATCTGCCCCCTGCAGCCAAGGGATTTCCCCATATCAGGTTCTGTTTACGGCATGGCTCTTCATAACAGTCTCTTAGGAATGCAGCACCCTTCAAGCCCTATATCCCAATCCTACGTATGATTCGTAAACAAAGTTTCAAAAAAATAAAGCCGGGCGGCCTCATGAGGCCACCCGACTATAACCGGTGCTAAAGCTTGGAAACAACAAGGGCATCTGCAACCATCAGCCCGTATTCCGAAGCCCTGCAGCAATACCATTAATCGTCAAGAGCACTTCCCGAAGCAGTAACGGGTCGTCTGCGCTTTGTTCTCTTTGTGCCCTAAGCTCGGACAACAGTTGAACCTGCATGTAGCTTAGCGGATCAACGTAAGGGTTGCGCAAACGGATCGACTCCTGGATTACCGGAACATTATCGAGAATTTCCTGCTGGCCGGTAATGCTCAGAATGAGCGCCGAAGTGCGATCATATTCTTCACTGATCAGATTGAAAATCCGTTCGGCGATAGCTTTATCTTTAATCATGTTGCCGTATTCCTTCGCAATCAGCAGGTCGGCTTTGGCAAGAGCCATTTGCAGGTTATCGATCAGCGAACGGAAGAACGACCAGTTCTGATACATGTCCTGCAGAACAGCCAGGTTCTCTTCTTTGCCTTGGTAATAGCTGTGAAGTCCGCTTCCCGCAGCATACCATGCCGGCAGCAGGTAACGGCTTTGCGTCCAGGCAAATACCCAAGGGATAGCGCGAAGGTCTTCGAATTTGTCGCTTCCTTTGCGCTTCGAAGGTCTCGAGCCGATATTGAGCTCGCCTACCTCCGGCAGAGGCGTAGATTCCTTGAAGAAGGTCATAAAATCCGGATCGCGGAAAATGAGATCCTGGTATTTCGTTTGAGCATTCTCCGAAATATTCTTCATAATCTCTTCCCACTGCGGGTCAGTTACCTCGGCTTGCGGATTGCGGGCGTTCAACGCAGCGGTGATAAGGGCTGAAGTGGCTTGCTCCAAGCTGCGATAAGCGATGCCTTTCATGGAATAACGGGAAGACAATACCTCTCCCTGCTCCGTAATCTTGATTCCGCCGCCGATCGTATCGGCCGGTTGAGCCAGGATACTGCGGTTCAGCGGCATCCCTCCGCGACCCAATGCGCCGCCGCGGCCATGGAAGAACTTCAGCTTCACGCCGAATTCCTTCGCCGCCTCCGTAATGCTGCGCAGAGCCACGCGAAGCTCCCAGTTCGCTGTAATCACGCCGCCGTCCTTGTTGCTGTCGGAGTAGCCGAGCATGATTTCCTGCAGTTGGTTCGTGCTGTTCAAGCTATTGCGGTACGCCGGAATTTTGAACAATGTACGCATAATGTCCGGAGCCGCATGCAAGTCATCGATGGTTTCAAACAAAGGTACGGATTGAAGAGTACAGGTTACGGAACCATCCTGCTCTTGGCGGTACAAGCCGGCTTCCTTGCCGAATACCAGCACCTCGAGCAGATCGCTCGCACCTTGTGTCATACTGATCAAATAGCTGGTAATACAATTGCGGCCAAACTCCTGCTGAGCCTTTTTAATGACTCTATACACGTTCAGACATTCAAGAGTAGACTCCGAATAATCCATGTACGGAGAAGTGATAGGACGCGGCTCATTCAGCAGGCTGGTCAGCAGGCTGATTTTATCGCTTTCGCTTAGCTCCGCATAATTCGGGCAGATGCTCATTTTGGCCAAAATTTCGGCCATGGCCGCTTCATGCTCTTTACTATGCTGTCTAACGTCCAAAGACGCCAGGTGAAATCCGAACAGCTCGACTTGGCGAATCAGCTTCACAACGTATTCATCTGCAATAAAATCCGCATAATGATTACGCAGGCTGCGTTCAATAATTTTCAGATCGTTCAGGAACTCTTCCGGATTGTTATATTTTTGAGCCGGGCTTGCGCCAGGATCAGCCGCACGGAGAATCTTCTCAATCATATAGGTGACTTTGATCCGGTAAGGCTCTTTTTCATTACGCCATACTTCGTTCGAACGAAGCTCCACGTGCTGACGGTCCTTCTCAACCGAGTCAAGCAGCTCCTGCGTCACTTCCACGATATTTTTGCTGAAGCTCATATGCTTCTTGAAATTTTGCAGCAGCTCCGCGTATTTCTCGAGTGCCAGCTGACGCTGCATCGTTAACGTCTCCCAGGTTACATCCGAGGTTACCGAAGGGTTACCGTCACGGTCGCCGCCGATCCAGGAACCAAACTTCATATAAACCGGCACATGCCAATCCTCTTCCGGATAATACTTGGCAAGAACCCGCTCCAGCTCCTGATACACCTCAGGAAGAACGTCGAATAACGTTTCGTCAAAATAATACATCCCGTTACGAACTTCGTCGATTACTGTCGGTTTCCGATCTCTAAGCTCATCGGTTTGCCACAAGGTAACGACCTCGCCAAGGAGATTGGCTCTCAGCTGCTCCCGCTCCCGGAACGTCAGGCTAGGATTGTCCAGCTCCATCACATCATTGGCGATCCGTTGATGAATATCCAGCACGACACGGCGGCTTGCTTCCGTAGGGTGCGCCGTCATGACAAGCTCCAGCGAAATGCCTTTAATGATTTCCTGAACCTCTTGAGCCGGAATTTGCTGCTGCTTCAGCTCACGCACTACATCTTCAATAGAACCCGGCTGAACATTTTCACCCGCAGAACGCTCGTAATCTCTTTTTCGGCGAATACGGTGGTTTTGCTCCGCTATATTCACAAGCTGAAAATAGATAGCGAAGGCGCGAATCACCTGATGTCTCTTTTCAGGGGCCAAAGAGTTGATCGTCTCTTTAAATTCTGCAAAACTTTCAGGAGTAAACTCGGCCCGAAGGTTTTTACTCATCTCTCTGATCTGCTCTACGATGGCTAATAATTCGTTGCCACCCTGGTGAACAAGGACCTCTCCCAGAATATGCCCCAAGAATCTTACATCTCTGCGCAGTAGGTTGTTCGACGTATGTTTGTTAATCAAGCTGCCTGAATCCGACATGGTTCTCCTCCATCCTCATCTTGGTCATACTGCATATTTTATCACAATACCGCGCTACCATGCAGTAACTTTATAAAGGAAATGTTAGATTTTCTTACTTTTCGCCTGAACGATCACCTTTTTGAGCTATTGTGCATCCATTCCGTTTTTTCTGCAAAACCTATCTCTGTCAAAAGCTCACATCCCTTTCCTTCATGATGGCTCCTCTCCCAATAAAGAAAAAGACCGCGAGGGTCTTTATCGTTCTTCCTCTATATTAACCTTTGGATAGCCTTCGCCAAACAGGTGAAACCCTAATTCAGCTTTACCAGCTTCGCATGCACGGCAAGCCTGCCTGCTCCTGGGTTATCCTGTGCCTGGACGATCAGATAACCTATTAAGGTATCCTGCACCCTGATCCAACCGGTAAGATCCGGGATCATCCGCTTCAACTCCTGGAATCGCCCGACCTCATGGATCTCGTTCGATTCCTCGGCCTGCCGCATGCTCTGTGCCCAGTCCTGTTCCTCCTTCAGGCTTGTGCTGTACACGGCTTGAGCCTCCGCCATCACCTGACGGCTTGTAGCATACTAAAACAGCAGCTGATAGGTGGAGTAAGCAATGCCTGCTATACTGAACGCGATAAGTCCTAATTGCCGCAAATGCCCCCTGTTCATGATATCCCTACGGGCACCAGGTAGAAGCCGATATCCTTGTCATCTTCAGAACAACATCGACTCCGTAAATAGCTTTGACGGCTTCTTTGGTTATTACATCCCGGGGCTTGCCTTTGGCTATTCATAAAAATGCTTCCATTCTTCATCACGATTAATTGGTCGCTATAACGAATTGCAATTCTCAAAATCAGCGTCCCCCTCTGTTTCTTTACTGACCAGAATCCAATAAGGGCGAAGACCTCCCTATGTTCGGGGATAGGCTGCAACAACATAAATTATGTAAAACTGCAGATGCTATAGGAGGCAAATAAAACAAAAAAACCTTGAGATTCTCAAGGTTGGCTTTAAGCGGGTGATGGGAATCGAACCCACGCTACCAGCTTGGAAGGCTGGAGTTCTACCATTGAACTACACCCGCAAATAAAGAAAAATCGGGACGACACGATTCGAACATGCGACCCCCTGGTCCCAAACCAGGTGCTCTACCAAGCTGAGCTACGTCCCGATGGTATATGGAGTGAGCTGTTGCTTCACTTCATAAGCAATATCCAATTGTACATAATGGCGTGCCCTGAGAGATTCGAACTCCCGACCTTTTGATTCGTAGTCAAACGCTCTATCCAGCTGAGCTAAGGGCACTAATCTTAATTGGAGCGGAAGACGGGAATCGAACCCGCGACCCTCGCCTTGGCAAGGCGATGCTCTACCGCTGAGCCACTTCCGCAAAAGCAATGCGCGTAGAGGGACTTGAACCCCCACGGTCTCCCGCTAGATCCTAAGTCTAGTGCGTCTGCCAATTCCGCCATACGCGCGCTTGAGAAAAACATGGTGAGCCATGAAGGACTCGAACCTTCGACACCCTGATTAAAAGTCAGGTGCTCTACCAACTGAGCTAATGGCTCATAACTAATGGGGCCCCCGGAAAGTAATCGGACTTCTCAACGAAGCTCCACGTCACTTTTTGGGTGGTAATACTGGGGATCTAGGATTCGAACCTAGGCATGACGGAGTCAAAGTCCGTTGCCTTACCGCTTGGCTAATCCCCATTATGGATGGTGCCGTCGAGAGGACTTGAACCCCCAACCTACTGATTACAAGTCAGTTGCTCTACCAATTGAGCTACAACGGCGTACTTTCATGGTGGAGGCTGACGGGATCGAACCGCCGACCCTCTGCTTGTAAGGCAGATGCTCTCCCAGCTGAGCTAAGCCTCCGTATGTATAGTTCGAAATGGTGACCCGTAGGGGATTCGAACCCCTGTTACCTCCGTGAAAGGGAGGTGTCTTAACCCCTTGACCAACGGGCCTTGAACTGGAGCTTCCAACCGGGATCGAACCGGTGACCTCATCCTTACCATGGATGCACTCTACCTACTGAGCTATGGAAGCATATGGCTCCCCGAACAGGACTCGAACCTGTGACAACTCGATTAACAGTCGAGTGCTCTACCAACTGAGCTATCAGGGAATGTCCGCTTGGCGACGTTCTACTCTCCCAGGACCCTTCGGTCCAAGTACCATCGACGCTGGAAGGCTTAACGTTCGTGTTCGGTATGGGTACGCGTGG
>NZ_JADBDR010000027.1:0-51244 GCF_014873645.1 Paenibacillus sp. OAS669 | reverse complement strand
ATACATAAGAATCCAAGCTACGCGGGGGCTTGGCCCCTCCCGCGACCGGACTTTCACCGGATAGAAGATGCGTGCTTAGCTGGGCACGCCCAAAACAAAAAAAAGCCCGGATCACTAGGAACCAGGCTTTGGTATCGTTTGTCTAACTGTATTCGATTAGGCTGCTTATGCCAAAGCGTCACGTTTAAGCAAGTCTGCTTTGTCCGTACGTTCCCATGGAAGATCCACGTCGGTACGCCCAAAATGTCCGTAAGCCGCGGTTTGATTATAAATCGGTCTGCGAAGATCCAATTGCTTGATGATGCCTGCAGGACGCAGATCAAAATGCTTGCGGATCACATCAACCAATTTCTCTTCAGCTACTTTGCCCGTTCCAAACGTATCTACGGAGATCGATACAGGCTGTGCCACACCGATAGCGTAAGCGAGCTGAACTTCACATTTGTCAGCAAGTCCTGCTGCAACCACGTTCTTAGCGACATAACGAGCTGCATAAGCACCGGAACGGTCCACTTTCGTAGGATCTTTACCGGAGAATGCGCCGCCGCCATGACGAGCATAACCGCCGTACGTATCAACGATGATTTTACGTCCAGTCAAACCAGCGTCACCTTGTGGTCCGCCGATAACGAAACGGCCCGTTGGGTTGATGAAATACTTTGTGCTGGCATCAAGGAATTTCTCAGGCACGATTGGTTTGATAACGTGCTCTTTGATATCCGCTTGAATTTGCTCCAAAGTAACGTCTTCACTGTGCTGGGTAGAAACAACAATAGTGTCAACACGTACTGGTGTGTCGCCATCGTATTCAACTGTTACTTGGGTTTTTCCGTCTGGACGAAGGTAAGGCAAGGTACCGTTCTTACGAACTTCAGCCAGTCTTCGGGACAATTGGTGGGAAATCGAGATAGGAAGAGGCATCAGCTCAGGAGTTTCGTTAACCGCAAACCCGAACATCATCCCTTGGTCGCCTGCTCCGATAGCCTCGATTTGTTCGTCTGTCATTTGACCTTCACGTGCTTCCAGAGCCTTGTCTACGCCTTGAGCAATGTCAGGAGACTGCTCGTTCAAGGAAACAAGCACAGCGCAAGTTTTGGAGTCAAATCCGTATTTAGCACGAGTATATCCGATATCTTCGATGGTTTTGCGAGCAATAGCTTGAATGTCGACATACTCGGATTGGCTTGTGATTTCACCGATAACAAGCACCAAGCCTGTAGCAACGGATACTTCGCAAGCTACACGGGCATTGGGATCATTCTTAAGAAAAGCGTCAAGTACCGCATCGGAAATCTGGTCACAGATTTTATCCGGATGCCCTTCAGTTACGGACTCGGATGTAAATAAACGACGACCGCGAGGAATGGACATAGTATCGACCTCCTAAAGAGTATTTATTAGATAAAAAGTATACATACAAAAAATCAACCTTTTCCTATAGGAAAAGGTTTTGTTTACATGACCTTCTTTATGCTATGTTACTGGATTTGTCGAGGACTGTCAATAAAATTGCATGAGTTCCTACAAAAATTAACAATTGGAATGCCCCGTTGTTTACCTGATTAATGGCACTATAGATTGAGCATCATTTCTTCTGCTTTGCGAATCAAACGGCTTGTAATGGCTCCGCCTACAGCACCAGTATCTCTGGATGCAATATGTCCCCAATAATCCTCTTTTACTGATTGTGCCGGTATGGCACCAAGTTCTGTCGCAAATTCTACATTGGCATGGGCTGCACTCTTCCCAACAGGAAGACCTAATTCAGCCGCAATCTCATACTTCAATACATCCAATGCCTGCTTGCTTTCCGGAACCACTTTCTTGGCCTTTGCCATAAGATCCACCTCCATAAGTGATGTAAACCTAGTTTGTCCACTCACTTAAGGTGCAATCGTATAAACTGTTTACATTATGGGTAAAATTTATGGTGTAACCTTAGAGCCGTCAGCATTGGTTAACTTATAGTCGCCGCGAATCATGACGTATACTTCTTGCTTTTGTTTCGGATCCGGCTTAATACCACGGCCTTCTCTTGGAATAATCAGCAGATGATTGTTCTCAACGGCCGAACCTGCGACGATATCTTTACCTGAGGTGACATCAGCTATACCGTCGTCTTTACTGACAGCTATCGTTTTTCCGGTCCGAACAATAATCTCTGTACCGGCACTTCCATATAAAATCTGTCCTTGTTCTAATTTGATGACTTCCAAGGAAGAGCCACCGGATGAGCCGGTAGTATCTGAAGCATTATTTGATGTTCCTCCGGAATTACCATCAGCTTGTCCTTTTCCCAGCTCTGAACTGATGATTTGTCGAACCTTCTCTTCAGTTATGGACTGTTTGGTCAGCTCGTCCGTAATTTTTTGTTTAATATTTTGTTCCAAGTAGCTTTTCGTAATGACAGGATCATCTACAGAACCTGGTTGCACCGATGTATTCGTACCATCCGCATTCGCGCCCACAATGGTTGCTGCCCATAGCATTAATGTACTGATGATAATCTTGGTACGTATCTTGTTCATGCTTCACCTCTTGTATTTTGCTTGGTATGTATTGTAAGTATAGCTTGTAAAGATAAAAAAAAGAAGACCCCGAAGGGTCCCCTTTCTTTCAATAGTGGTTAACTATTAGTTTTTAACAGTTACAGCGAAGGATGCAGTTACATTGCTAGTCGAGAAGACATTAACTGTGAATGCATCAACGTTGGAACCAACTTTAGTGATTTTACCGTTAGTGATTTTAACGTCGTTATCAGTTCCGTTTTTGTCTCTAAGAACGATGTCAGAAACATAGAAGCTGATACCCAATACATCGATGTGGTTTTTACCGATGTCGCCGTCTTTAACCAAGAATTGATCTGTAGCTTTGTTTTCTTCACCTTTAGCACCAGGAGCGAACTCGGATACGATTTCGTCACCATATTGGTCTTTAACAGTGATTTTCTCAGCAAGTTGCTTATCCCACAGGTAAACACCGCTATTCAATACAGATCTTTCTACATCTTTACCAGTTTTCTTCAAGGAAATGCTAGCAACAGAAGGAGACTCATTCTTAGTTGTCAAGTTCAATGTAGCAGACTGAGACTCGTTTTTAGCATTCGTAAATACAACGTTCAATTGGGAAGTACCAGCAATCAAACCGAATACGAAGTTTGGTTTTCCGTTAGGGAAATCAGCTACTGATCTGTTACTGGAGCTTACGCTAGTGATAAGGTTAGGAACTTTAACCTCTTCACCACTGCTGTTTTTCGCTCTAACTTTGAGTTCTTTACCCAATTTGTTGTAGTTATCGTTAACGTAAGTTGCTTGGGAAACGGAACCGTTAGAAGTATAAACTGTTTTGTCAAGGTTCAAGTAGTCAGCAGAAGCAAGGATGGTGTTGTTAACACCTTTATCCAAGTATACTTCATAAGTCAATTTGTTAGAAGTTTTCGTAGGATCGATAACTTCTACATTTTGGCTCTTGCTGTCAACAGAAACTGCATCGGCTTTTGTTTTCTTTTTGTCGTACTTGAACAGTTCAGCTTTAACTGTGTAGGAAGCTTCAGGAGCACCTGGGTTAGAGTAGATTTTGAACGATTTGTCGAAGAAGTTCTCCCAATCGTTTTTACCCTTCATATCATCGCTGCTCATCAGGTCATACTCTTTAGCGTATACGTTTTTAGTAACTACACCATTCTTATCTACAACTTTAGTAGCTTCGGATGGGAATACATCAGTTCTAGTATCGTCAGCATTCTTTTGCTTAGATGCAAGGTAAGTTTTTTCAGCACCAGCAACAGAACCATCAAGAGTATAAGAAAGTCTTACGAAGTAGTTGTACTCATCGTTGTTGTTGAATTTCATTTCTGTGCCATTTTGGTCATAGATTTTGAATTTCAATTCGTTATCAACAACAGTTTTTCCGTCTCTAGCAGAAACCATTTGTTTCTTAGGCAGAGTGGAGAACTTGATTTCAGAAGCTTCACGAGCATCACCAACTTGAATAGTTGTATTTGCTCTAACGTTAGGAAGATCTTTCAAAGTAACTGTCAATGTAGCAGTACCTTTTCTACCTACGCCTTTAATTGCGATTTGACCTTTGTGAGCGCCAGTTTTTGCGATTTCATTGTCTTTATCCAAATCGATACCGCTGGAAGAACGAACGTCGATCTTATCATCGTTAAATGCATCAACGACCTCTTGCGGGCTCAATTGTTCACCTTTGGAATCTTTGAAGATCACAGGTACGTAGAATTTGTTATCAACGGATTCGTCGTTAGTGATAACGTCGTTCTCAGCCAATGTGTAGTTGTAAGAACCGAACTCTACAGTTGCTGGTACTTTGGATGCTTTGATCGTGATATCTTTAGTTACCGATTGTCCGCCACGAGCGAAGATGGAAACAGTAATTTTCTTCTCTTCGTTCTTAACAGAACGGATTTTCAAGTCTGCAGCATCGTCGCCGATAACATTATCAACAAATGCGTCTTTGTCGTCGTTACCAACTTCGAGGTCACGGTCAGTTGGGTTAACTGTTACGCCGTCATTCAACAGATCTTTATCTTCTACGCGAAGACCGTATTGGTCATATGCTTTGAAGGAAAGGTAGCCAGTTGTGTTAGCTTCCAGGTAGTCAACTTTATTACCAGCGCTGTTCAACAGGTCGCCGACGTCGATTTTGGAAACGATAGCTTTGTCACCAACAGTGAACAATTTGCTAAAGTTAATTTGACTGTCTTCATGCATGATAGTAATGTTGATTCTGTCGTTTCTTTCTTGTTTGGAATCTTGGGACAAGTTGATTGCTTGCTCGCCTGCGATTGTGGAGAAAGAACCGTCACTTACTCGAATGTCAAATTGGCTTGCGTTGAAGGAAGCTTTTTGACCATATTGGTTAGTTGCTTTAAAGTCGATACGAACTTTGTGCAACAATTTACCGTCTTTATCAACTGCAAGAGGAATTGTGTCAGATGCAGTCAAGAAGTCGATTTTTGTTACTTTTTCTTTCGTAGTTGTTACGGAAGAAGTTTTAGCAGTGTCATCGATGTTGGATACGCCGCTAATAGTAACATCAAATTTGCTTTCTTGGAATTTAGTATCGAAAGTCAGAACAGCTTTAGTTTTGTCATCGCTCCACTTCGTAGTGTAGCCAGAGGACAATGTGTTGCCGTCTTTCTTAAGTTCGATTTTAAAAGTTTTTGCAGCTTCTTCAGTCAAAGGACCGTTCAATTCAAGAGTCAACTCGTTAAAGTTAGTTGCTTTGAAGGAATTGATGGCATATTTGCCGTTGAAGTCTGCTTTGTATTGATGTTTAGCTTCATAGGAGCTGAGCACCAACAGGTCACGAGTAGCTGCAGTAGTACCACCGAAAGTACCGTCAGTACCGTTGCTCAACAATTTCAATTGAAGTGCAAGAGCTACATAACCTTTAGCCCAGTCGGAAACAGTGTTGTCGTTAACGCCTGGAGTCGCTTTGCCTTCGGAGTCTTTTTTCAGACCACGAATCAAGAAAGTAGCCAATTGTTCTTTGGTTACTTCGCCAGCTGGGTTGAACTCGCCAGGAGCGTAGCCATCAGTAATACCAGCAGCTTTAACTGCTTCGATGTACGGAAGAGCATAGCCGTTAGCTGGGTCGTCAGCTTTAACGTCCGTGAAGCTGGAAGTTTTCAAGGAAGTGTCAACTTTCAATTTGAAAACCAAAGCCGCAACTTTAGCAAATTGAGCGCGGTTCATTTTGTCTTTCAAACCAAAAGTATCGTCTTTCACGCCATCAAAAATACCAGCGGAAATCATTTCATCAAATTTAGCTTTAGTAGCTGCGTCAAGATCTTTCAGGTCGCTAAAGTTAGCGGAAGTCTTGCCAGCTTCTTCACCGAATGCTACGGAAGAAAACATCGAGAATGCCATAGCAAGGGACAAGATTGTGGATAAACTTTTTTTCATAACCTTTTTTTCTCCTCCTCGAATATCTTTCGGTTGTTGAGAGTTTTGTTTTAAATTAGAGCTCGATTCCCTCATTAGCCGATTCACCCCCTTCCCAGAGTTGAGCGAATTATTATTATAAAGGTCTGCAATGAATAAGATTGCAGAAACTAGTAAACCATAAGTAAAAAAACTAGATAATCGCATACCCTTATACATTATACACTGCAAAACTAGTAAGGTAAAGAGGTTATTTTGTGAAAAAAAACCAACAAAACCAGCCTCTTCATGGTGTATCATTTGTGTTTCAATGAATTAAACGCAGTGTTGCATCAAAAGTTGCGGTCTTTGAAAAACTTTTTTTCGGTATTTTAATTTATTTTCGTATTCATTGTTTGTTCAGCAAGCTTGTCTATCAGACATATATATCATTTTTCATACACTCGCTTGCTCACGAAACTTAGTATACAATGATATATCAGCTTCGTCATCACGTATTATTTTCCAATGTTAATTAAAGAAAAAACTCGCCATATTAGTACTTTGGCGAGTCTTTTCATCTGCTTACTTAGGTATTTTCTTTTGTTGCTTCAGTACGCGTATAGCTACAGCTGCCGCTTCGGCACGAGAGAAAGGATCTTTGGGTGCAAAGCGATATGTTTGTTTCTTTTGTCCCTCAAGAAGGACATTCGGCATACCTTCAATTAAACCGGCTTTGGTAGCCGCTTCAACAGCTCCTCTGGCGTAATAATCAATACTTCCACCGTCTGTAAAGGACTTCTGAAGGGATGCCAGCAGCTTCTTGTCATCAGTGCCCATTTTCAGATCAGCAGCACGAGCAATCATAACCGCAGCATCCTGACGAGATATCGCATCGTGGTGGCCAAAATAACCATCGCTGCCTCCTCTAACAATACCAGCCCTTGCGGCCGCTTCAATGTGTTTGAAGTCATAGAGGCCGTCAGATCCGTACAAGTCGCCTCTCTGAACGTCTTTGAAGGTTCCGTCTGTGTAAACGTTGTTGTCTATAGGCATACTTGTATCTTCGTTGTCCAACGGAATATTGAAGATTTTGACGAGCATAGTGACAAATTCCCCGCGGGTTATAGACTCATCGGGCGAGAATTTCTCAGGGCTGGACGTTTTGTTGTTCATCATCCCTTTGGAATACAAAATATCCAAATAGTCTCTTGCCCATGGATGCCCTGTCACATCATCGAAGCTGTCATCCATATACATAACCTGATAGTAACCGAAGGAATCAAATGGTACGGTAATGGTGTTTTTGCTTATGTCCACTACACCACCGATGTTTCTCCATTCTGCTCTTGTATCATTCGGCATACCGTTATTATCGGAGAAGGTGCTGAATTCAAATACCGTAACGTATTTCCATGCATCATCACGAATGCTAGAATCATATTTCAATGTCAACGTACCTCTTTTGGTAGGAATGACATTGTCTTTTAAATACCTATTATAGAAAACATCGTTCGAGGAACCAAAATCGGAAGCTTCATTCGGCAAACGACCGCTTCCTTGAAGCGCGTCCTTCAGTTTAGCTTCCTGATTAGAGCCTCTAATCTCCTCAATCGTTCCCGCATCGATCCAGAATCGCTTGCTCGCCGGTTTGAATCGTCCCGACGTTTCAATAAGGAAGTTTTTCCCGCCACGGTCTTCAATTTCTTTATCTACCCGACCGTCGTCATTGCTTGCAATACCGAACAGGATTTTGCGGTCAGCTGAAATATACTGTTTCTCTGCTGCACGATCGTTGCGCATAAGCTTTGTATCTTTAGGGAAGCTTAGTTCAATATCTCCATTAAATACTTTCATCTTGGAGGTCAGGAGTGACTTATACTGATTTCCTTCAATAGGTGTATCCACGTTAAACAGGATGAAGCTTCCGCTTAGTTTGCCTGCCGCACGATTAATAGTAAATTTAATTTCATTTTTCCCTGGCTTTAATCCTGTAACCTCATAATAATAAATATCAGGTTGGGTTGGATCTGTAGATTTGACTGCCTGATCCTTACCAAAAACTACGCTATCCGCATTTTCAGCAAGAATTTTGATTTTCTGAAAGTTCTTGTTGATGTTAGCTTGATCTTTGCCTGCTTCATTCTTAATAAGCTGCGGCTCCAGAATTAAATAAGGGGTCGGCTCACGAGTGATAGTGAACGACTTGGTTACTGTAGCCCCGCTATCGTTCGTTACGACTACTGTAAATGTATATGCGCCGTAATCATTAAGCTTAATTGGATCTCCGCTATTTCGGAATGGAGTTGCTACAGCTCCTGCTGATGTTGGCGATATACTAAGATCAATAGCTGATGTGCTGCCCGGCTTGAAATAAGTCACTTTAATTTGTTTTGCGTTTGCCGCCGAACCTGTAATTTTCAACTCGCTGGAGGTTGTATAATACGTATCCGGCTTTGTATCTTTAGTGTACTTAACATCCTTTGGATCATAATCCGGTGCAAAATTCAAGATGGTCGGAAGATTTTGACTAAATACAAAAATGTCATAGTTGGCTTCTGATACCTTTTGACCATCAATCCAAATTTCAAAATGAACCGTCTTTCTTCCATCTTCTTTCCCAAACAACGACTCAGCCCGTGTTGCATCGGTAGGCTTCACAGTAAACTTGGTAGCTGAAGAGAACGTAACCTCTCCAGGCTGATCCACCGGCTTATTGTTTATGGATACCTTCAGTTCTCCATTTCCGCCTAGGTTAGCCACTCTACCTGTAATACAAGTATTTCCGCTTTCACAGATGATCTCACTGATACTCTTTACAACCATTCCGTTGTAAATATTATCTACGATAATGTAAGGTGCAGCAGAAACCTGCAAATCATAGGATTTGGCTCCAGCCGGAAAATCAGTCGGAGTCCCCCCTGTTGTATAAGGGATAATTTCCAATGTAGTTAAACCATCGCGAAGCCCTTGCAACAGCACGTCCGCAGTATCGCTATTAATAGGATAAATTCCGCCTGAGTGCCCAGCTACCCCATCATCGTAAGGAGAGCCATTAAGCTTCACCAATACTTGCGATGATTGTTTGGCAGTGATTCTCAAAGTAGCCGGAAACTCGGTAATCTGATTGCTTCCTGTTTCAATGAGCTTAGGATTAGTGCTGGCACCAGAGATAATGCGTTCAACGAAATCTACATAAGGTGCATTAGCATCTACGAAATTGAAATTAAAGCTGGATTTCGTAGTGTCGATCATATTTTTATGGGTAAAAGTCACATCAATTTGTTGAAATCTCCGGCTCGTATTAACCGGCAAATCAACTTGAATGTTATGAATTTCAATACCACTTACTGTATCGATCGTTACATTAGTATTTGCTGTATTAAGATTTGGAATGAAGTTTGGTGTAACCCCATTGTTCAACTTACCAGTGGGATCCATTACAACATTATTATCGATATCAAGAAGAGTAAGCTTCTTATCGCTGAAATTATAGTGAAGCTTATAAGCTCCGCCTGTACCCACCATTTCGATATCGGCATAAACGTAGTCAGATACGCTTCCTGAACGGGTCGTCTTTAATGATGCGGAAAAAGTCACGTTATTGTTGGTACTTGAATTTTGCTGCAAGGTCGGAACTTGTGCCGCGCTTACCTTTTGGGTTGGCGCTGCCCCGTTAGTCGTTTTCTGATCCACCATAGCACCATAAGCAAATGCTTTGCCATCGTCATAAATAAACGACTTGTTTAAGTTGTATGTATTCGTGGAATTCTTGGATACAAAATTAACTTCATTATCACCCGGCACAAATTTGATATCATTGGTTCTGCCCGTGTTAGTAATATAGGTAAAAGTACCCCGTGTAAAATTGGCTGGATGATAAGCCGTCGTACCTCTGTTCAAGTAAGCCTCTATACTTGTAGCATTTCCCGCTATCCCTGTAACAGTCGCTCCGGAATACGGCGCCTTCTTAGGGAACATTTGACCATCAATAATTTGGTCCCCGTTAATGAGGAGATTATTAATAGTAGAAACCGGAACATAATAAGCCCAGCTTGGGGCGGATGCAGTATTTACGGTTCCGTCATATCTTAAGACGATTTTGTTAAGACCTTCGGTTAAAACTACATTAGAAAAAGTAATTTCGTTATTTCCCGTTTTAATCGGCTTGCTGGTCTTGTCGACATTCGATTTCCCTGTCTTTACGTTCGTTACCTCGAAGTAAATGTTAGAGATCTCGTCATCCCCAATACCATTCACATCAGCTGTGATAGAAATCGGGTTCGTTGTGAATTGGTCAACGATCGAATTTCCGTCCGGCTCTTTATCTGTATTACGATACTGCAAGCTTGTAACGCTCAACGTCACTTCGGCGAAGGCCGTTAATGGCGCCACTAAACTTAAAACTAGAGCCAATACAATGGAAAAGCTGGTCCATTTGTAAGTGAGTCGTTTCAAAATGGTTCCTCCTTATGTCATATTTCTTTGATATTTGTTGCATGCTGTCGATCTGCCCTCTCTGCAAAAAAGCCCCCTTTGTTCGTTTTACTGCAGACACAGGCTACCGCAGCAGTAAAAAAAGATTCGTGTACTTTACTTATCGGCTTTAAGACCTAAAAAATTTAGCGAATCCTGAAAATAGGCAGAACAAAAAATCCCAAACCTTTGAAGGTCTGGGATCTTCTACATATTACTATTTACTTAATCATCCGAGATCGGTTGCCGGACAAACCTCTTATTTTTTGCAGAAACTGAAGCACAGGCTTCTTCGTCTGACTAATGATACCTATCGCTTCCGCCCCTAGTACAAGGACCGCGATAAGAACGACGATCAATAACACCATTCCCCATATCGCCTGCTGCTCGGACATATAGGAGAGCAGAACGGCCGCGCCTCCAAATAGGGAAGCTACCCCGTAAATAATCAAGACGGTTACACGGTGACTGAAGCCTAATTGCAGCAAGCAGTGGTGCAGATGGCTCTTGTCCGGTTTGGAGATAGGCAAATTATTAACCCATCGTCTCAAAATGGCAAAGAATGTATCAGATAGAGGTACCCCAAGTATCATGATAGGCACCAGTAAGGATAAGACAGTAGCCTGCTTAAAGCCTAGGACAGATAACGTTGCCAAGCTGAACCCAAGGAAGAGTGCGCCTGAATCTCCCATAAAGATTTTGGCAGGGTGAAAATTATAAAATAAGAATCCGACAATGCTGCCAAGCAATATGATACTGAGCAGAACTACGGTTATGTTCCCCATCATCAAGGCCAAGATAAGAATCGTTGTCGTTGCGATCCCTGATACGCCTGCAGATAATCCATCCAGACCATCAATCAGGTTAATCGCATTCGTCACTCCGACAATCCAGAAAATAGTCAAAGGAACAGCCAGCCAGGTTAACGAAATGGTTGTGTCACCAAACGGAACGTTCACTAGATCAATCACGACTCCGGAATAAACGACAACGCATGCGGCGAGGATTTGCCCAAGCAGCTTTACTTTGGGGGACAAATCAAACCGGTCATCCAAAGCACCTACCAGTACAATAATTGCGCCTCCGATAAGCAAGCCCAGCGCTACGTCTCCGTTCAACGAGTCGATGGCAGGAGAAATGACGAAATAAGCGCCTACAAATCCAACAAAAATGGCCAAACCGCCTAGCCTTGGCATGATGCGACTATGTACTTTCCGATGATTGGGTGCATCAACAGCGCCTACCCAGAAAGCAAACTTTTTTACCAAAGGTGTCATTAGAAGGGCAATTATGCATGCGACAGCAAATCCAATTCCGTATAATACATTCATTTTTGTTTTCACAGCCCCTTTTATCTATAAAAACCTCAAACACTTCAGATTATACTCCGTTTGACACCGCAACACCACACTAATTTTAAGGAAATCAGGCGGTTATCAGTAAGTTTTCATAGTTTTTTTCAAGGTCTCTGTACGGTATCCTTCTCTCTAATCACTTTCAAAGCAAACTTCGGCAGGACAAGCATACGTTTGTACCGCCAAGGTTCCTGAAGCAGCCGGTAAAACCATTCCAATTTCAGCTTTTGGAACAACTTCGGTGCCCGCTTTAATTTGCCGGACATGACATCAAAGCTTCCCCCAACCCCCATAATAACCGGAACCTGAAGCTGTTCCTTGTACTTGGCGATCCAGGGCTCTTGGGTATCCGCCGATCTTCCTACCAATAGGATGTCCGGATGATGTGATCTAATATTCTCGATGACACTTTGATCCTCTTCCGGCTTAAAATAGCCATCCCTATATCCGACTAGCTGGAGGTTCGGAAACTTCTCCTTTAAACGGTTCGCAGCAGCCTCAATAATTTCGGGGGATGCTCCGAGCAAAAATACTTTCCACCCTTTGGATTGCCCCAAATCCATAAGATGATGTATCAGATCGAAGCCTGTTACCCGTTCGGCCACAGGGTTGCCAACGTATTGAGAGGCCCATACGACCCCCGCCCCGTCAGGGACGATCAAGTCGGCATTTTTCATCATCTCTAGATAAGCCGTGTTTTCCAAGGCTGACATGACCATAATCGGGTTAGCCGTAATGATTTGATGCGGGTGTCCGGAATCGATCATCCGAGCAACTTGTGTGATCGTATCCTTCATATTGAGTTTGGAGAACGGTACGCCGAATATGGACACTTTCGGTATCGTCACTTGGAATCCCTTCCTTTGGTGAAAAATGAAGCCATATATTGTGCAGGCTTTTGTGCTTCGTTCTTCAGCTGACTAATAAGCCCTTTTTTCTCTTCACGCCAGGAAGAACGATTGGCAAGCAGCTGCAGCCCTTCTTCAGCCACTCGTTCCGGCTGAATACTCTTGGTCGTTGCAACGACCGGCATTTGCAGCCGTTTCATAAATTGATCGATCTTCGGATCATAGGAAATTCCGAGCATAGGCACTTCCTGTGAAGCGGCATAGATCAGCGAATGAAGTCTCATTCCTATTAACAGCTGGCACCGGCCGACTTCAGCCAGCATGTGCTGCGGGTTAATAACATTCTCTGCCGTAGTGATCCGGGAGCTAAACTTGTCCCCGATGAGACTGCGAACTTCGCCGGAAGCATCCGTATCTAATGGCAAGTGAAACGGTAAAAATCTGACAACTGCTTCGCTTTGCTCCAACATAAGGCGCAGTGCCTCGGCAAGAGCCTTCAGCTCTGAACGGTCCTGGTTCCAATAGCGAACGGACACGCCGATGACGGGTTTTTCCTCTGACCGGTGCCCTTCCGTTTCATAAGAGCCAAGCGGCATCCCCATCACCGGATCCGGTACCACGGTGATCTCCTTCGACACCTTCATCCTCTGAAGCAATTCTCTAGATTCCTGGTCTCGAACCGATATATATTGCGTTTTATTAAAAATAGAACGAATCCAGCCAAAAAACAAACCGCGGCTAACCGGACCGATTCCTTGCGAGTAAATAAAGGTTGGTTTCCCAAACCATTGCGCAATTTTCAGGATGGCCAGGTAATAAGGAATCGTTTTTGCGCTGGTGGCATCCTGGAGAAGACTGCCCCCGCCGCTAATCAGTCCATCCGCTCCGCGAATGGCGCTAATCACTTGGCCGAGCTTCATCCGATGAACGGATTCGACTCCGTACATTCTGCTTGTTTTCTCAGGCTGAATCGAAAGAACGACCGGCACGAATCTTACGCCGTTCGCCCTTCCTTGTTCATCCAATGCCAGCAAGATAGATTGGAGTACAGCTTCATCACCGCTATTATCAAAGCCATAATAGCCGGATAAGACTATTCTTTTAGTAATAACGGGGTCCAACGACGCCAACTCCTTACTACGATCTCCCAAACAATAATGTAACCAAGTCCGATTAGGATCCCGAACGACAAGCCGTATACGATTCGAATCGACGAAATCATCAGCGGGGTATGCAAATGAGCAAAGGTATCGACTATTGAAGCCTGACCAACGACACCTACCAGGATAAGCAGCAGCGCATTGCGATATTTCATGCACAAGTAAGCTCCAAGCAGGAATAGCGGATGGGCAATCAAGAATTCCTTGGTTCTAGGTCGAATGCCTAAAGTGTTCTCCAGGAATGAGCGGAACAAACGTTCAAACGCTGAAGCTTGTCCTTCGTTTCCCGTTCTTGATAAGTAGTACATCCCGGCACCGACAATGGCGGCGGCACCGATAACCCACAATACGCTAATGTACGATGACAGCAGCTTTTTCCCTTTGGCCAGCTTTTCTTTATGAGATAAATCTTCATTAAACAGCAGCCAGTAAAGTGCTACCAGGACAATCGGCAGCAAATGCAGCACGCTGACGCCCCTGAACTGGTCTAACACCAGCGGGTAAATGATCTGATTTAGCAGCCCTACGATAAAGCATACGCCAATAACTGAGATAGCCGAAGTTCGCAGCAGCAGCCAAATCGCATAGCCAAGACGGTTGCCTGTGCGCGCCTGATACTTGGCTTTTGCCGAACGAAGGGCGTAAATAATGGCCAACGTAGGGGCACAAGTTCCCGAGGCCAAAGCAAGGGCTTGAGCGAACAAATTCGGTGAGAGAACGTATAATCCTGCTGCACCGATCAAGCCGATAATAAAGATAAACAAGGTTATCTCCGGAATAAAAGCCGATACCGTCAATGCAATCAAAGCAATCGCCCCAACGAACAACACGACCTTGGCTGCCTTCTGCCATCCGGAATGGAATGGGAAGAAGCGCTCTGCTATCCCCATGGTATATCCGGCATCTTTAATACGAGGAATCGCTCCATCCTCGCCCCGCAAGCTTTCTTTGATGGAATCGAGCGGGTTAAGAATTTTTCCTTTATCCAGATTCTTAACTGCCCGCGCATTTAGGAATACCATGCGGATATTGCGATCCTTAACCGCCAACACAAAGCGATCCGAGACGCCTTGAATGCGATCCTTCAATTCTTGCTCCGTCAAGTTCTCCGTCAGCTTCTCTCCATCCTTCTCGGTGAAGGAGTGCAGACGAACGACGTTATAATCGATCAGCTTGGATAGCCGGTTAAATCCTTTTTGCTGCGTTTTCTGCAGCTCGATATTGGCCAGGCCCATATGATGCTTTTTCATCAGCTCAGCCATAATCTCGATGTTTTCCGGCTTGGTCTCACTGACGTAGCCAGGAACCGTCTCTCCATCGATGATAAATCGCTTAACACCTAACTGTTGAAGCTGGCCGAGCAGTCCGTCCATCCGAGCTTCATCGAACGGTCTCCGGTTGGACATCCTCATAACGATTTGGAATCCTTGCTCCTTCAGCATCGAAAGCGTGATCGGATCCGGGTCCATAGGCTTGAGGTTCGCTTCATCCAGTCCCATTTCGATAATCATACCGTTTTGGTTTTTGAAGCTCCATGGACGTGTTTTTACATTCAAGCTGTTAAAGGTTTGGGTAATCAGCGGCTGGAGCTTATCCTGAGCGTCCTTCTCAGCAAACAAAATATAAGTAAAGTTTTCGTTCGGTGAGATCGGGCTCTGGGTCAGCGCAGTCGCTTCATGAGATGAAAACACCTCTATCCTCCGGCTTAATCTAAGCTCGCTTAACGTAGACTCATAGACCGCCATGGATTGTACGCCTGCGCTTTTCAGCTCTTTAAGCTGAGTCATAACAAATTGACGCGGATCTGTCTGGGTATCGGAAATTTCAAGCAAGTCCCGATAATCAAACACAATTTCAACCTTGCGCGCCGTTTGCTGTTCGGTTTCGTTTCTTTCATAAGCAATGGGCAGCGAAGCCAAAAGCCCAAGAATAACAAGCCACCATAACCATTTGATACATTTCCGATTCCAGTGCGAGTAACGCCCAGTCAACACATTCCAACTCCTACCGTTATTTTTGGTCAACCCGGCTCATGACGGCGTTAACCAGGCCATGAATCGCGTCGGAGGCTGCTTGCGCTGAATTGCCGCGGACAGCAAAATATACTTTAATCTTCGGCTCTGTGCCGGATGGACGCAAGCAGAACCACGAATTGTCCGCTAACGTATATTTCAATACATTTTCAACCGGCAATCCATACAAGCCGAGGGAGAAGTCTTCGACTTTGACAACCCTTTGGCCGTTCACTTCAGTAGGTGGATTTTCACGCCAGTCTCTCATAATGCCCTGAATTTGCTCTACGCCGTCTTTGCCTTTCATAGTCCGCGACTCAAGCGATTCCAGGAAATACCCGTGGCGCTCATAAAGCTCCTGAAGAACCGCGTACAAGGTTTTTCCTTGATTCTTATAATAAGCGGCTGCTTCACAAATAAGCATGGAAGCGATGACCGCATCCTTATCTCTTGCATAGTTGCCGGCCAGATAGCCATAGCTTTCCTCATAACCGAACAAAAATTCCGCTTCTTTAGAAGCTTCGAACTGCGTCATTTTCTCCCCGATGTACTTAAATCCGGTTAAAGTATTCAAGGTTTCCACGCCATAATGCTTGGCAATAACGGCGCCCATCTCGCTAGTTACAATGGTTTTAACTACAACCCCGTTGGAAGGCAGCTCACCGCGTTCCTTCAGATTGCTTAACAAATAATCAACCATGATGGCACCGGACTGATTGCCTGTCAGGACAAAATACTCCCCGTTCGCATCCTTGACTACCGCACCCATCCGGTCGCAATCCGGGTCGGTACCGATGATGATGTCAGCGTCGACTTCCTTCGCTTGCCGAATCGCCAAAGTGAAAGCATCCTTTTCTTCCGGGTTAGGGGACTTGACTGTAGAGAATTTAGAATCCGGCAGCTCTTGCTCGGCCACAACCTCAACATGATTAAAGCCAACAGCGCCCAAGACCGCTCGAACCGATAAGTTCCCTGCTCCATGAAGCGGAGTGTACACGACGCGGAAGCTATCGCTCATTGTTCTTACGATTTCTTTATTCAAGCTGACGGCCGTAACAGCCTGAACATACTGCTCATCCAGTTCTTCTCCAACCCACTGCAGAAGACCGGATGCTTCCGCGCTGGCCCGCGTCTCCCGTTTCACATCGCTGAAGGACTGGACCTGCTGAATCTCGCCGATCACTTGTTCCGCTTGATCAGGAACCAGCTGCCCGCCATCGGAGCCGTATACCTTGTATCCATTGTATTCAGGCGGATTGTGGCTGGCTGTCACTACAATACCTGCGGATGCCTTCAAGGCTCTAACGGCAAAGGAGAGCTCTGGCGTAGGACGCAGCGATTCAAAAACATAAGCCTTAATTCCGTTACCGGCCAACACTTTGGCTGCTTCCAGAGAGAACTCCGGCGACTGATTCCGCGAATCATAAGCTATGACTACCGACGGATTAGTGTAACCTCTTTTATTAATAAATTGTGCAAGGCCTTGTGTGGCCCGGCCCACCGTATATTTATTCATGCGGTTCGTTCCCGCTCCAATAACACCGCGAAGTCCTCCGGTTCCAAATTCGAGATCGCGGTAAAAGCGGTCCTCTATTTCCTTCGGCTGATCTGCGATGCTTTTCAATTCATTCTTCGTCTCTTCATCGATGGCAGGATCGTTCAACCATAGTTTGTATTGTTCTTCCACTCGGTTTTGCGTGCTCATAATCCATCTCCTTTTTAGACCTATATAATAGTAAGAAATAAAACCATTACTTTTTGGCGGGGTCGGACAAAGCGAACATAAGGGTTCCTTCGGCAACCACCTTGTCGCCTACTTTGGCTACGGCCTGTCCTTTCCCAATGGAGCCCTTAAGGCGTGTAATCTCTACTTCCAGGATCAAAGTATCACCAGGCACAACTTGGCCGCGGAAACGAAACTCATCAATGCCGGCGAAAAACCCCAGCTTGCCCCGGTTGGCTTCTACCAGCAGCATTGCAACAGAGCCGACTTGAGCTAACGCTTCAACAATCAGGACTCCTGGCATCACCGGATATCCCGGGAAATGGCCTGCAAAAAAAGGCTCGTTAATCGTTACGTTTTTAAGACCCACCGCTTTGACGCCGGCTTCCACCTCTAAGATTCGGTCTACAAGCAAAAATGGGTGTCGATGAGGAATAATTTCTTGAATTTGTACAGCATCCAGCACAGTAATGTGACTCCTCTCAAGATTGGGTATAAAAATTTTTCTTTCAACTTACAATATAACTGTCCCTTCATGACCTGCAGTAGTGAAGGTTGATATAAGGGAGCTTATGTCCAGGCTTGCCGATGTATGCCAGCTTGGGCCTAAGCTCTTTTTACAGTATAAGGGCTAACGAGGCTGCACATCCACTCTTGCTCCAGAAGTGCGGCAGGCCTCTTCATATGTTGGGCTTTTGCGGCTCAACGGCCACCTTATCTTCGGGTTTATTGAGAAAGTAAAATTGAAAGGCATAAATCGTCGATGTAACGAAAGAAACAATAATAACAAACCATAAATAGGCATTCGCATAAGGAAGCTGAAAAATAATAAGCAGAATGGCTACATAGTATAAAACCGTTGTCAATTTACCCATAGCATTAGCCGGTACCGTCTGTTTGCCGCGAAAGTGAAAAATCGCTGACCCCACAATCATTCCAGCATCGCGCAAGAACATGGCCAAAGCAGCCTCCCACGAAATCATCCTGGACCACACCAAGGAAAGAATGACGGTTATCATCATCATCTTGTCCGCCAATGGATCGAGCATGCTGCCCAGTTGGGTGACCAGCTTCTTTTTACGCGCGATATAACCGTCCAGCACATCCGTCATCCCCGCCAGCAGCAGCACAAAAAAAGCGGATCTGACATAACCTGCCTCGAACACCAACAAATACACGGGGATAAGAAAAAACCGGCATACTGTTAACAGATTAGGTAAGTTCCACACGTAAAAACCTTTCTCCCCTTCCGCGTGATTTGGGCATTCGTTCCCATCATCCATATATTATACCGTTCTTAGACCAAAAATAAAACTCCCACGAAGGGAGCTTCTACGACGGTATTAAGTTTCGGAAAAGACCAGATCATACAAATGACGCCATGTGTCTATTTCATAGACTTCGCTCATGGGACGCTTTCCTATATAGACGTATCCCAAGACAAGCCCAATAGCTAAAGCAACCATACATAGGAACGGAATGGACAACCACTTGGCTATTAAAAAGGTGACTCGCTTCCATTTTTTTGGGGACTTGGGACGTTTCTGTCCTTTATCCTTACTTGCTTTTTTGGGAACTGCTTCTGTCATTACCTCAACCTCACTTTAAAAGAGGCCTATCCGCGCAAGCTGTTGGCAAGACCCATCATCGTATCTGCGGAAGTGATCGCTCTCGAGTTTAATTGGAATGACCTTTGCACTTGAAGCAGGTCCGTCATTTCATCGGCTAATTTCACGTTCGACTTCTCTAGGAATCCTTGACGCACGGCCACTCTATTTACTGTATTGTCCGTTGTTGCTACGGGCTCCAAAATATCATTGGGGTTCGCAGCATCGGCCGGTAACCCGTATAAATTATCACCCAGCTGCTTCAGAAGCTGCGGGCGAAGAACGCGTACCATCTTGATCTGGCCGACTTCTACCGGAGGAGCCGACTTGTCGGCATCGTCCATCGCCATGATCGTACCGTCCTCTTCAATCTTCACTTTATGGTTAGCCGGAACTCGGATCGGATTCCCGTCGGTTCCCATTACGTAACGTCCATCTTTCGTGGTCAGAAAGAAGTCCGCATCCGCCGGGTTTTCCGAAGGACTCAGCTGAAAGGAACCATCCCTCGTCCATACGGTTTGGGCTGTTAAGGCCCCATTGGCATCCCGGGTGATGCTATTGATTTCGAATAAACCGTTACCCTCGACAGCTAAATCCAGATCGTTGCCTGTAGGCTGCAGGGAGCCTTGTCCCATATTGAGCTGAGCCTGTACTAGCATGGCACCCCATCCCTGATTATACCCAAGAGGAGATAAACGGCCTTGCTTTTGAAACCCGTTAGGCTGTTGCTTTACGCTGGTAAGGACATCCTGGAAGGATGCTTCTTTGCGTTTATATCCGTTCGTATCAATATTAGCCATGTTATTGGATAAAATATCGAGCTTTTGCTGCAGAGCCTGCATTGATACCGACGCGTTGATCATTGAGTTGTTCATGCGTTTCCTCCTAAGAGTTTTGCGAAGCAAAACTTACTACGTAAGCGCTGCTGAGTTTTGCTGCAGTAAGCTTGCTTCGTAAACATCGCCGAGTCCTGACCTAGCAAGTAGGCTGCCGCGGCAACCCATTCGCTTATACTCGGCCGACCTCGTTAACGGCCTTGTCCATGCTTTTGTCATAAAACTGGACCACTTTCTGGTTCGCCTCATAAGCTCTTAGAGCGGCCATCATATCAACCACAGATTGGCTCCCATCGACATTGGAGCGCTCAATAAACCCTTGGCGTACCTCCAGCTGCTCCATCTCGTTAGGATCGTTCGCATTAACAGGTCTTGCCATGCCTTCGAAGCCAGGATTCAACCGATATAACCCATTTCCTTCGCGCACCAATTGGTTCGGGTCTTCAATGCGGCTAATCAACAGACTGACAGGCTGATTGTTAGCATTAAGAATTTCGCTTCCGTCCGGATTCAGAAACCGACCCGACTTCGTTACACGAAAATCGATGATTGGCGTTTGGGTTGTGGTGTCCATCAACACAATAGGTTGTCCATCCGTACCCAGTACCGGAAGCCCGTTAGTCGAAATTAACCGTCCGTTGACGTCGACGGAGAACTTGCCGTCCAATGTATACCGCTGCTCGCCATTAGGATCCTGAACCGTAAATAGAGCTTGCGGCTGATTAATTCGCTGCCCATTAGCATCCACATATTTACCTGAAGCATCAAATCGGGCACCAGGCACCTGCATGTTGGATACAATCGCAAAATCAAACGGACTGCTCGTCTCCTGAATGTCCCCCTGCTTATGGACGGACACATTTTCCTCCGCCATAACGCCTGTATTGAGGCGGCCCACAGGAATGGCTTGAGGCTCTCCCTTCCCGTTCCCGATACGCGAAATCAGCATTTCCGGAAAGGAGCGGTTTATCGCATTGCCTTGTTTGAAGCCCGGTGTATTGATGTTAGCGATGTTGTTCGTCACGATGTCGTGTCTGCGCTGTTGTGAAATCATACCCGAAGCCGCGGTATAAAGACCTCTTAGCATGGTTATGTATCCTCCCAGACGTACCAGTTAATAGTTGAAGCCGGGTTAAAACTTCCGTTTGGAGACCTTGTCAAGGTTGTCCAGCATAATTCCGGTTCCTTTAACGACGCAATGCATCGGGTCTTCTGCAATAAGGACAGGCACCTTAAGCTCGTCCGCCAGCAATTGATCAATTCCGTGCAATAAAGCGCCGCCGCCCGTCAGAATAACGCCTCTGTCAATAATATCTGCGGATAGCTCCGGAGGAGTGCGTTCCAATACGGATTTTGCCGCAGCAACGATCGAAGAAACCGGATCCCACAACGCTTCCTGAATCTCATTCGAGTTGATGGTAATCGTCAACGGCAGTCCGCTCACCATATCTCTGCCGCGGATATCCATCGTTTCCTTGCGTCCGTCCGGATACACTGTTCCAATTTTGACCTTGATATCTTCCGAGGTGCGTTCCCCGATCAAAAGCTTATATTTGCTCTTGATATACTTCATAATACTATTATCGAACTTGTCCCCCGCAATTTTAATAGAAGAGGAGGTGACAATATCGCCCATGGACAGCACGGCAACATCTGTCGTCCCCCCGCCAATGTCTACAACCATGTTCCCGCTAGGCTGGTAAATATCCATGCCCGCGCCGATCGCAGCGGCTTTAGGCTCCTCTTCCAAGAATACCTCTCGGGCTCCGCTGCGCTCTGCAGCTTCACGAATAGCCTTTTGCTCCACGGACGTAATGTTGGTCGGAGCGCAGATGAGAATTCTAGGATGGCTGTACCACTGCTTGCCTCCGACCTTATTGATGAAGTGCTTGAGCATTAATTCCGTGATCTCGAAGTCGGCTATGACGCCGTCCTTAAGTGGGCGAATAGCCACAATATTGCCGGGAGTACGTCCAACCATACGGAACGCTTCCTCCCCTACGGCCAGCACCCGCTTCGTGTCGCTCTCAATGGCGACAACCGACGGCTCATCCAGTACAACGCCGCGCCCTTTCACATGTATCAGGACGTTCGCTGTCCCAAGATCTATGCCAATATCCTTGCTTAACATTGAAATGTTCCTCCCTAAACAAACCGTCCATTCCTTAAACAGAAGCGGTACCTCTATTATAATCGTTACTGTATACCATTCGCTATTCGTTTGCAAAATCCTCTTTTTTAATCGGCTTTTTCGACATGAATCGCTTTCTGTTGTCGGTTCGGATCGGTTTGAGGGAGTGTAAGCGAAATCATAACCTTTTACTTCGCGGTGACCAGTTTATCCTGAGCTTTTGGGCTGCGTGTTTTCCGGTATTTGATCTTCGTAGCTTCCCCCCCGCGCAGGTGACGAATCGACTTGTGATACTCCAGAATATGTTTGACTTGGTTAGCCAGATCCGGGTTAATTTCGGGCAGTCTTTCGGTTAAATCCTTGTGCACCGTACTCTTGGAAACACCGAATTCTTTAGCGATTGTGCGAACCGTATGCTTAGTTTCCACTAGGCAACGTCCGATTTTGATGGTTCGCTCCTTAATGTAATCGTGCACTCCCCTCGCCTCCCTACTCGAGTTAGTTTGGTACATTATATGAGGGGCGTTTACTTATATTCTTTGTTTCCAAGCGTGACAAGCCCATTAAGACACAATTATTTTCAAGGACAAGCAGCCATGACAAGCTTCGATGCGAAAAAAAGGGAGCGTCTATGCGCCCCCCGCCATCTTTATTCCTGGTTCAGATTAATGACTTGTCAAAAAGGTTTCCGGATTGACGGCTTGACCGCTCTCACCTTGGCGAACCTCGAAGTGAAGGTGGTTGCCTTGTTCCTTCTCCAGCTCGTTGCGGCCGGCTTTGGCGATAATATCGCCTTTTTTCACTTCGGCATCTTTGGCTACTTTAATATCCGCCAAGCTTTGGTATACGGTAACCAAACCGTTGGAATGCGTAATTTCTACCAGGTTGCCGACGACCGGATTTTTCTCCACTGCCGTCACCTTGCCGCTCATAGCAGCCATAACGTCAAACGACTGATTGTCCGGTCTGGAGAAATCCATGCCCATGTGCGGAGTGAACGTGTCGCCGTATTCTACCATGGCTGTCTGTCTTACTTCGTTAGAAGCCTTGCTGTCGAAGAACGGAAGCACTACATCAAGCTCACTGCGATCCTTGAACGGCCATTGCATCGTTTCGGTGTTGGCGTTGACAGCTACGGCGTTCGGGTTCATTACGCTATCGGTTACCGATGCCGATTTGCTGCTGTCGATTCCCAATTCATTCGTTAGGGTCGACTTTCCGGCATCCTGGTACACCCACATTAACGTTAAGATAATTGCCGCCGCTGCCATGTAAGTTGCAGGAAACACCCACTTTTTCGCTAGCAATCTTCTCCAGGAAAAAGCTGGTTTGGTTTGCGCTCCTTCGATAGTTTTAGGAGCTTCTTCATTGTTTTGCAAATCTCTCTTTTGATCATTCATAGATTTATCACCTCGCTAACCATTGTTGCCACGGATACAAGTTTTATACGCGAGATGATCTATTTTTTTAGAAACTTTTCCCTTTTACTAGGTTCGATGCTCTACTAATTTGGATTCCGGTATAAAAATACTTGACGATCTCCTCCGCTTTACGTCCCTCCATCGCCATTCCGTTGGCTCCCCATTGACTCATTCCGACTCCATGGCCGTAGCCGAACGTAGTGACCTGCAGATTCGTCCCCTTCCAACTCCATTGAAATTGAGAGGAAGCCAAGCCCAGCTTCTCACGGACTTCACGACCCGTAAATGTCTTTCCTCCTATGGCCATTGACTTGATCCTGTGCCCTTCGGTCATCTGAAGCACCTTTAACGCCCCGCTGCCGTTGGCGGAGACCGGAATGGACGTGCGAATGCCCAGCTTGCTTTGCAGCTCTTTGAGAGGAATGGTGGTTGTCTCCTTGTAACGCGGCGATAGCTTGGTGTCCCAAGGGCTGGGCACGCTGCGTAAATACGGGATGTATTCGTTCCAGTAATCCTCCGAATTTTCCGTATATCCGTTGCTGGTAGAGAAGAAGGTAGCCTGGATCGGCTTTTGTTGATAGGTTAAGATCAAATCCTTCGTTTCGTTCACCGCCTGATCCAGCTTGTCCGAATTAGCCGCATAGGCTGCTCCCCATCGCGCTTTCAATTCGTCGTCGGACACATAGGCTTGGTGAGCAGTCGTATCCGTTACCCAGGCATTGCTTACCGGCATGTTGCTGAAATCCTGCTCCACTATTCTTCTAAGGATGTACGTTCGCGCCGCCATAGCCTGAGCCTTCATTGCTTCCAATTCAAACTCTATCGGCATCTCGGCAGCCAAGACGCCTCTTACGTAGGCTTCGAGTGGAATAGATTCCACTTGCTTGTTTTTGCTCAAATAGACCGGGATAACGAGGGAGGCGATCCCTTCCTGTTGAACTGGCTGTGAGGCTGCCGCGTCCTGCTGTCTTTCTGCCGGAGGCGCAGGAGTAACGTTTTTTACGAGTATGGCGGGTACTATGATTATGACGGCTAAGAAACTAGTTAAAGATAGCGCAGCCCATTGGATCATCACTCTCTTGTCCATCGTTTCTACTTCCTCCATCTTCTGTCGGCTCTTAGACAGCTTATTGTTGTGATGCCAGGTAACTCCATCTTATGAGCCCAAAAAATAGAATAGAACACGGAAATAGAAAACAAAAAAGAGGAGCTCTCCCTCGTATGAGAGATTCTCCTCCTGCCGTACACCTTCTATTCAATTATGCCAAGCTAGGGCTTACAGCGAAGATCGAAATGGATTCTTCCTCCGGCTCCACGACTTCCAGCGATACCCGCTGAATGTCTGCACCCAGCATACGCAGCTTATTGGCAATATCAACGTAGCCCCGGTCAATATGGTGGATGCCGGTAATCTCCGTTTCTCCATCCGCAGCAAGCGCAGCCAGGATAAGTGCCGCTCCGGCGCGAAGGTCGGTAGCGCATACCTTGGCTCCACGCAGTCTGGCGCCGCCGCTAATGACAGCCGAACGCCCGTCAACCTTAATGGACGCATTCATATTAACCAGCTGTTCTACATGCATAAAGCGGTTCTCGAATACGGTTTCCGTAACGATACCGGTCCCTTCAGCCGTTAACAAGAGCGCCATCATTTGCGATTGCATATCGGTAGGAAATCCGGGATAAGGCAGCGTCTTCACATCAACGCAGCGAAGAGCTCTATCGGTATATACACGAAGACCGTTCTCGTCTTCCTCGATGGTTACACCCATCTCCTGCATCTTGGAAATAACCGGCCTTAAGTGATCGCCAATGGCGCCTTCAATGTACAAGTCGCTTCCTGTAATTGCTGCAGCAATCATGTATGTACCCGCTTCGATCCGGTCCGGTATGACCGTATGTACTGCACCGCTCAGCTTCTCGACACCGTCGATACGAATGAGCCCTGTTCCGGCACCGCGAATTTTGGCTCCCATGGCATTCAAATAGTTTGCCAAGTCCACAATCTCCGGCTCCTTAGCCGCATTCTCGATCGTGGTCGTCCCTTCGGCCAACGTGGCGGCCATCATAATATTTTCGGTAGCCCCAACGCTAGCCACGTCCAGGTACACCTTCGCACCCTTCAGCCGGCCCGATACTCTCGCCTCGATATAGCCCTGACCCAGCTCGATCTCCGCTCCCATCGCCTCAAAGCCTTTTAAGTGCTGATCAATAGGACGCGTGCCGATCGCGCAGCCGCCCGGCAATGATATTCTTGCCTGACCCATACGGGCCAATAAAGGTCCCATAACAAGAAAAGAAGCCCTCATTTTGCGGACCAGCTCGTAGGAAGCCTCGCACGTTACAATGTTCCGGGCATTGACCCGTATCGTTTCATCTTTATATTCGATTTGTACCCCGAGACTTTCCAAAACCTTATTAATAACGATGACGTCGTCCAGGGGAGGTGCGTCGTGGATTACGCTGTCTCCTTCTGTACCCAAAATAGAGGCTGCGATAATCGGCAAAACGGCGTTTTTTGCACCGTGTATTCTAACTTTGCCTGACAATCTCTGGCCGCCGCGGACGATAATTTTGCTCATCATGGTCCCCCTCCGCGCTGTTTTCATTGCACACTGTACTAGTTTAGCATTGAACCTTCAGCATGTAAATTTTCATTTTGAAAAACCAATCAAGATACTATTCGGAGCAAACAAGGGATTTACAACGGTTGTACTATCCATTGTTGACAAGATTCACCTTAGTTATTCGCAAACCGCATCTTCCTGCCTGCTTTAGCCATCTTTTTCACAAAAATGTCTAATCATTCGATAAAGCCCGACATCCATACGAGGCACGCCTCGTTATCCCTAACGCTTTCCTCGGTTCAGTGCATCTCAACGATGTTATGGAACAAACCGGGCTGCCGGTTAAAACATCCCCGACAGCCAAGTAGACCAGTTAAAATAGTCAATGAAAAACCGCGCCAATTGGTAGCCTAGACCGACGGATAAAAAAATCTGAAGCATCTTGCCCTGCATGCTTTTCGGCCTTTTCATCATTTTGTCCAGGTTCAGCTCTTGGAGCGCCCACCAGGAACAAGCGATACAAATCAAAGTAATGAAAATATTGATTATACCGTTCATTCCCATGGAGGTGTTCATTTGCTGTACATAATCCATATTTGACCCCACTTTTCATCTTAAGGCATAATTTTGGCCAGCATTGTCACGAATTCAGCCCGCGATGCTTGCTGATCCGGCTTGTAGCTTCCGTCCTCGTAGCCGTTAATCCAGCCTTCCGCCTTCATCTGCTTCAGAATGCCAACGCCCCAATAATCGTCGTCTACATCCGTGAACGGAACAGCACCGCGTTTTTTGCCCGAAATATTCATGCTTCTTGCAATCATTGCCGTCATTTCCATGCGGCTTACCGGCTGGTCCGGAGCAAAGGAATTGTCCGGGTATCCGTCAATAATTCCGCTCTGCGCTGCCTTGGCTATGTCCGCATACGCCCAGTGATTCATACTCACATCCGTATAGCTGATGCTCTTCTGCTTGGACAGCTTGAAGGCCCGGCTGATGATCGTAGTCGCCTCCGCTCTAGTAATAGGAGAATCCGGCCGGAACGTATAGTCGTCGTACCCGTTTACGATCTGCTTACTGCCCATCTCCAAAATGCTGTCCATCGCCCAATGCCCCTGAATATCGGCATACCCGCCGATCAATGGCTTGGCTCTGACCATCAGCTGGTACACATCGCGGTCGAACGGAGCACTCGCCGTAAGCTTCAGGTAGTAGGTCCCTGCCGGAAGCCGTTCCTTCATCTCAATCTCTCTCGATGAATTCGTGCTGGCCATAGGCTTCATGCTTCGATCGTATAGGAAGGCATACATATTCACGCTGCGGGGAATCCCCGTCAAGCTCAAATGAACATAGCTTTCTTCATTCAGCTGGAACTGGAACCAGTCAATATCGTCCACTTTGTCAATTAGCCCGGTATACTCCGTATCCAGAGATATAGTCGTCGCCTGATACGAACGATTGTTAGGTTCATTAGGATCGATCTGTTTCGCATCATACTCTATTTGTAACGTATATTCCCCGGTGACCGGAAATGCATACTCTTTCACATTGCTGACGCGAATATAATATTTGCCCGGAAACACCTCCGGCACTACCAGCACCTCTGTAACCCCGTCTCCTCCCTCATCAACGGTAGTGCCCTTTTCCCCCTGCTTCTGCACGAACAGAACCGGATCAATCCTTGCCGTATCCGTACTGAGATGGAAGGTGAGCATACCGGATTGTTCCACGGGGAACTCAAACCAATCCTGATCGTTCATCTGATGGAAGGTTCCTTTGATCGTTTGGCTCCGTGAGGGAAGCACATAGGCCTTGTACTGCCGGTCATTATCTTCGAAAACATCACGGTAGATGTCAAACGACGTCGTCAGCTTATAAGGAATTTCAGCCTTCTGGTTCCTGTCGGCCAAGCGAAATTGCAAATAGCTGCGACCTTTGCTGACGTTCAAGGCAACAGGCTGTCCCGGAGCCGCCGTCACACTCGTAAATGTCCCTTTGGCATCCGTGTGCTGAACGGCAACCGACTGCCCTTCTTGAAGGTCAAAGGTCAGATTGACGGTCCCGTCATAAGGAGCATCCAGGTAAAACCAATCCTGATCCGATCCGCCGGTGAAGGATGCCGAGATCATCTTACTGATGGACAGCGCCTTGGCCTGATCCTTCCGGTTGTTCGGCTCATAGATATCGAGCAGTGGCATCTCCGTCAATGCCCGGTCGGCTCTTAGCAATCCGTACCCTGTCTGTTGATCCCAGCCCGGAGACATCGAATCGTCTGCCGTTTGGCGTAGCAGCTGACGGATTTCATATGGCTTCATATTCGGATATTTGCTCCATACCAAAGCTGCAACCGCAGCGACTTGCGGAGCCGCCATGGAGGTCCCGTCCTTATACTCGTAAGAACCGCCCAACGCGGTCGTAAATACATCCCAAGGCGCAACAAGGTCAATCTCCGGCCCCGTATTGGACAGCTCATGCGCCGCGCCATCTGCGGTTACACCTCCGACCGCCAATACCGTTGGGTATGCGGCTGGATATTTAACACGATTCCCCTCATTTCCTGTCGCCGCGACAAGAAGGACATCCTTCTCCTCCGCATAGCGTACAATATCGCTCAAATAAGTTGAATATTTATTTAAACCAAGAGATAGAACAACAATTTTGGCCCCATGATCAACCGCATACCGGATGCCTTCTCCAAGCTTGGCTTCCCCTCCGGAGCCGTCCGACTCCAGCGCTTTAATAGGCATCACCTTGGCATCCCATAATATGCCGGAGACCCCTTTATCATTATTGGTTGTTGCTGCAACGATCCCGGCAACATTCGTCCCATGACCATTATCGTCTTGAGGCGGCAGCTTGGGATTCATCAGGTTGACTCCAGGCACCAGATTCTTTTTCAAATCCGGGTGATTCAAATCAACACCGGTATCGACAATGGCAATCGTCAAATTCGGGTTGCCCTTGGCGCTATCCCAGGCTTCGTTAATATGGATCTGCTGCAAGTAAGATTGTTTTTCTGTTAAGGGGTCATTCGCTAGGGCTGCTATGGTAACCAGCGGCTCTTTACCGAAAGCCTGTCCGGCACATACCAGCAGCATCACGATCCCCATGATCCAATGAACGAGTTGGCGAGTCACTAGTTTACGTTGCATGTTCATGGTTCCTTCTTTTCTTTTGCTTATTGGAGTAGCTTTACTATTTCGATAAAAGTATCCGGTTTCCTGCCGTAGTTTCGGAAAACCGCTTAGCAAATGATGGAGGTTTTATGAACTTCTATAGGGGGAAACGGTTTTTGGTAAGAGAATGGGTCAAAAAGCAGCGTATGACAGCCTTATAATAGGGTTTAACCTCAAAAAAGCCCGGCTGACGCACCATCTTAAGCGTCAATCGGGCTCTGACATCCAACCTGCTAGCTGAAGAAAAACAAATCCTGTGTGAGCGAGAAAATACGATCGATCCAGCCCAGCACCCACTGCGGCACAAGACCGAGCAGTACGCTAATTCCGGCACATAGCCACAAGGTAATGCCGAGCGGCCACGGTACCGTGACGCTCCTCGATTCAAAATCGGTGCGCATGAACATTTGACGGATCAGTCCGAAGTAATAATAGAAGGAGATCACGCTTGTCACAATCATCACTGCAGCTAACCAGTAATGCTGGGTTTGCATCGCTCCCATCATAATGAACACTTTTCCGAAGAAGCCGCCGGAAATCGGCAAGCCCGCAAGCGAAAGAATCAGCAGCACTGTCGCCACAGCTGTACCCGGTGCCCGGTAATACAAGCCGGCCAGTCCGCTTACGGTTTCATCGCCAGTAGATCGCTCCATGATCATCACGACTGCGAAAATACCGATATTCATAAACAGGTAAGCGATCAAGTAAAACGCAAATTCCGAGAAGTTCGAATAATGGACCATGGAAAAATGCGTAGCGATCGGAATAAGCAAATATCCTGAGTTCGCAATACCGGAGTAGGCCAATAGCCGTTTTAGATTGCTCTGCCGCAGCGCGATAAAGTTCCCGAGAATCATGGCTGCCGCAGATACGACCATTAGAGATACTAGAACGTCGCCATGGAACGGCAGCTCCATTAAGGCTCCGATGGCATACACGCCGTACAATACGCGGAACAAGACAGCAAATGCGGCTGCCTTGGACACTACGGCCAAGAAAGCGGTGACTGGCGTCTGAGCTCCTTGATACACATCCGGAGCCCACATATGGAATGGAGCCGCCGCAACCTTGAAACCGAAGCCGGCCAGCAGCATAAAGAAGGACACATACAGGAACGGCAGCATCGATTCGGCGTTTTGTCCTAGCGCTGCGTTGATCTCCGGAATGCTGGTCGAGCCTGACATCCCGTACAAGAAGGACATTCCGTACAAGATAATGGCGGAGGAAATCCCCCCCAGCACAACATACTTGAAGGCTCCTTCATTGGAGCGCAGATCTTTTTTGCGCATGGCGACCAGAATGTAGGAGGTGATGCTGAGCAGCTCCAGACCTACATACAGAGTGATCAAGTCGCCCGAAGACGACATAATCATTCCTCCCAGGGTTGCAGGTAAGAGCAGATAGTAAAACTCCCCGATATGCGGAACTTCCTCTTCCTTTAAGGAGCCGATGCTCATGAAGGTCACCAGACCCGCACCGGTTAACAAGATCAGCTTGATAATGCTGGCGAAGTCATCAATGCGATAGCTGTAATTCAACAGCTGTTTCGGCTCTGTCGGGTTCAGGTCACCGACAACGAACAGGCCTGCGATGATGATGCTGAGCAGCGACAGCCAACCGAGGGCTTTACGATTCGTTTGCTTCGGCAGCAGAAGATCGAGCAGCGATAATACCACTGCCGCAATAACCAGAGTCAGCTCCGGTGCCAAGTATCCGAGATCGCTCCATTGGAGACGTAGTTGTTCCACCGGCCTAACCCCCTATCTTCACTACAGTTTGAATGAATTGATCGAAGCCGCTGACGGTTTGATGCAAAGGTCCGCTAAGCACCGCAGGATAGATACCCAGGACAACGACGAAGGCTACTAAGGCCACCATAGGAATGGCTTCCATCAAGCGGGCATCCTTCATGCCGTCTCCCTGAATTCTCGGAGGGCCGTAAGTAATGGCCAGAACCCCGCGCAGCACGTACACGGCGGTGAGTATGACCCCGATGGTTCCGATGACCGTGATGACTTTGGCTGTCTGGAATAAGCCTGCGAAGGCCAGAAATTCGCTGATGAACCCGGACAATCCCGGGAGACCGAGTGAAGCCATTCCGGCTACCAGCAGGATACCGGAAATGAAAGGAACGTTTTTGGCGAGACCGCCCAATTGATCCAGCATAGTGGTCTGGGTTCGTTCATAAATCGCCCCTACCAGCAGGAAGAGCAGCGCTGAGATAAGACCGTGAGATACCAGCTGGAAGACCGCTCCTTCGAGTCCAATGGTATTGAATGCGGCGATCCCGAGCAGCACGATCCCCATATGACTGATACTGGAGTAAGCCAGAACCAGCTTGAAATCCTTTTGTACGAAAGCCAGGATAGCTCCGTATAAAATATTGATCACACCCAGAATAGCAAGTACGGTCGCCCACTGCACAGCTTGCTGCGGAAAGAGCAGAACGCCGAAGCGGATCAAGCCGTAGGCCCCCATTTTCAGCAGGATGCCGGAGTGGATCATGACGATGGAAGGCGGGGCTTCCGTATGTACCCTAAGCATCCACGTATGGAACGGAAAGATCGGAAGCTTGATTCCGAATGCAACCAAGAGCATGATGAACAGCACCCATTTCATCGTGTCGCTCAAGTAGAACGGGTAATCGCTCTGATTGACATAGGCAGCTTCGCTTTGGAACAAATGGCTTGTTATGACACTGAGGTCCCCGCTGTAAAAGATCGAATTGCCGCTGTCATTGGACACCTGTCCGAACCCTGCGGTACAAATGAGAATGATGAAGGCGATAAGCATGATGGCCGAGCCAATCCCGTTGTAGATCAAAAACTTGTTCGCTGCCCTTTCGCGCTCCATATATCCCCATATCCCAATAAGGAAGAAGACCGGAATCAGGGTTACCTCGAAGAACACGAAGAACAAAAACAAATCCTGCGCCATAAATACACCGAACATTCCTGTTTCCAGCAGCAGGTAGAAGATAAAATAAGATTTCCATCTTTTCTTGATATAGACGGAAGCAAGTGCCGCCATCGTACCGATCAAGGCTGTCAGGAATACAAGAGGCAGCGATAATCCGTCCACAGCCATGATGTATTTAAACTGGAAGAAGAAGGACGTCATTTGATTCAGGCCCTGGGCCTCGTGATTGAGAGGCACTTGAATCCAGCCTAGCTCCTCCTTAAACTGCATCCCTTCGAGCTGATGATTGAAGGCGGAGTAGAGCCATGCAGATAATACAAGCGGAATCAGGGTGGTCACAATAGCGACCGTTTTGATCCACTGCCCTTTGTGGGCGGGCATGAATAGTAACACCAGCACCCCTAGCAGCGGGGAAAAAGCTATCAGGGACAATAAATGCATACTATCCGACATGGATGAACCTCCTTCCTGCGATGGCAAGGATCAGAATGAGCAGCCCCAGCAAGGTGGCGAGCCCATAGGTCTGTACCTGACCATTTTGCAGACGAGATCCGATCCGTCCGATGCCGACCACAGAATAGCTGGCCAGCTTAACGATGCCGTCGACAACATATTCATCGAACAGATGAAGCACCAGACCAAGACCTTTCAATGGCCTTACGATAACCTGTTCATAAATTTCATCGATATAATATTTGCGGTTCAGCAAGCGGTACAGCCATGGAGCGCGGCTCGATACGGCATCGCTTGAGATCATTTTTTTGACGTAGACCAGATAGCCCAGCCCGATCCCCAACACTCCAACGACGGTAGAAAGGGTCATCACCACAGCATTGGCGCTCTCTTCCTCCGCATGCCCCGTGAGCCAAGTGCCAAGCCATGGACTGAATGGGGTAAAGACAAAGCCGGCCACCACCGCCAACACAGCCAGAACAATCAAAGGCAAGGTCATAGTTGCCGGAGATTCATGCACATGCTCCTGATGGCGCGGTTTGCCCATAAAGACCAGGAAGAACAGCCTTGACATGTAAAATGCGGTGAAAAACGCCGCGATCAATCCCACCCAAAACAGGAGCTGATTATGCGTGTAGGCTTCCGCTAAAATAGCATCCTTGGACCAGAACCCGGACAACGGCGGAATTCCCGACAAAGCCAACGCTCCGATCCCGAACGTCCAAGCCGTTATCTTCATCTTGCTGCCCAGACCACCCATTTCATGGATGTCTTGAGTATGTACGGAATGAATGACACTGCCCGCTCCCAGGAAGAGCAGAGCTTTGAAGAATGCATGTGTAAATAGGTGGAAAATCCCTGCCGTATAGGCAACCGACGTCCCTATTCCGAGGGCCATCATCATATACCCGAGCTGGCTGACCGTGGAATAGGCAAGCACCCGCTTGATATCGTTTTGCGCCGTTCCGATGGTAGCTGCAAATATGGCGGTAAAGCCTCCGATACACGCCACCACAGTAAGAGCAGCCGGAGATGCTTGGAAAATGTCAAACGTGCGAGCCACCAAATATACCCCTGCCGCCACCATCGTAGCCGCATGAATGAGAGCACTGATCGGCGTCGGGCCCTCCATCGCATCCGGTAGCCAGGTATGCAGCGGAAATTGACCCGATTTCCCTATGGCTCCAACGAAGATCAGGATAGCGATCAAGGTTGCCATCCCGTCGGATATTTTGCCGCCCGTCACTGCATTATGAATGGAGGTAAAGTCCAGCGAATGGTTCGGCATGACCCAGAACAAGAGCAGAATAGCGATCAGTAAGCCCACATCGCCGATTCTCGTAACGATGAATGCCTTCTTCGCTGCAGCCCGCGCTTCCGGTTTGAAATACCAGAAGCCGACCAGGAGAAAGGAACAGACTCCCACGAGCTCCCAGAATATATACAGTTCCAGCAAGTTCTCGGAAATGACGAGTCCTAGCATGGAGAAGGTAAAGAGAGCGATGTAGGCAAAAAATACATTGATGCGTTCATCGCCTTCCATATATCCCTTCGAATATAAGTTGACCAATAGACTGACTAAGGTAACAATCACAAGCATCAAGGCATTCAAATTCGTAACCTCAAACCCCATGTTCAGGGAAAACGTTCCGAACTTGATCCACTGCAGTTTGTTCCATGTGTAGTCCTCAATCGTGCCTCCCAGCCGTTCAATGAAAATGAGCAGAGACACCACGAACGAGGCGAAGACGGCAACAATGCTGATATATGCGCCCGCGTCTTTTAATTGACGCCCTACTGCCGTTAAAATAAGGAACGCTAGCAGCGGGAACAACGGGATAAGCCAGGCATACTGCGAGTAGGCCGATATCATGAATTTATGTCCTCCTCCTACAAGTTTGCATCCGCAAACTTACTTCGAAAGCGCTGCTATACGTTGTTAGCAAGCTATCGTTTCAACGAATCCATCTCATTGACGTCCGTCGTTCCTTTGTTGCGGTACAACGCTATTAGGATGGCTATGCCTACCGCAGCCTCCGCTGCGGCTATCGTGATGTTAAACAAGGAAAAAATTTGCCCCGTCAAGCTCGGATGAACGCCCAGTTTCGAAAAAGCGACCAGGTTAATGTTGACTGCATTGAGCATCAGCTCAATGGACAGCAGTACAATGACGGCATTCTTTTTGGACAATGCTCCATACAGGCCGATACAAAATAAAATCGCCGCCAGGGTCAAGTAAGGGGTAGCCAATCCCGTCATAGTCTAGTCCTCCTCTCTCTTCGCCACTACGATGGCTCCGATAAATGCTACGGTCAAGAGAACCGACATGATCTCAAAAGGAATTACATGCTGATTGAAGATCAGCTTCCCTATCTCCAATGTGTTGTCCTCCGCCGCCTTGAATTCGCCTGCCGGAAGATTCACATTTTGGATCGCGTAGAACAGCACGCCGAACAAGGCCAGCGCCCCGATAAATAACAGCGTGTTATGAACAGGCCGCTTGGGCTCCTCTTCTTCTCCTTGGTGCTTGGTCATCATAATTCCGAAGATCATAAGAATGGAAATCGCACCGGCATAGATAAGAATTTGCACAAAGGCGACGAATTCGGCATCCAGGACGACGTATAGCCCTGCCAAGCTGATAAACGTCAGCGCCAGAGCCACCACCATATGGACTACCTTGTTGAAGCTGATCATAAAGATGGCGCCGCCGATGGCCAGTAATGCGAATACGAAGAACGCAATATTCTCACCGCTGGATAAAAAAGCCGCGATATTACCGAACATTTACTTCGCCCCACCTTTCGGAAGAGCCGAATTATTTTCTTTCCGTACATTCACGTTGTTTTCATTCAGCCACTGCAGGTTTTTAAACAAATCATCGCGGCTGTACGTGCTGAGCTCGAAATTATTGGTCATCACGATAGCTTCCGTTGGGCATACTTCCGTACACAAATCACACAAGATGCATATTTCAAAATTGATATCGTACGTATCGATGACCTTTCCCTTTTTCTCCGGATCCGGATTGGGCTTACCTGTTAAAGTAATGCATTCCGTCGGACAAATACGCGCGCACATATTGCAGACAATGCATTTATCAGGGTCAAAATGCTGAATTCCCCTGAACCGGTCAGGCATTTCCAAAGGAACATCCGGGTACGCGTAGGTTACTTTTTTCTGGGTCATGCTTTTGAGGGTAACGCCGAGACCTTTGACTATGCCTTTCATGATTTCTCACCCTTTCCCAAGCATCATTTCTTTATAGAAGCTTACTCATCATCCGATGATGCTCATATAAATGGCTGTCACAAAAATATTGATCAAAGCAAGCGGCAGCAAGACTTTCCAGCCGAGCCCCATCAGTTGATCTACCCGAATCCGGGGCAGCGTCGCCCGAATCCAGAACAGGAAGAACACGATGAAAGAGAATTTCAGCAGGAACCAGATAATGCCCGGAATGAAATCAAGGAACGGGAATGGCGCATGCCAGCCTCCCAGGAACAAGGTCGTTGTCAATCCGGCAATAGCAAACACATACACATACTCCGCCAGCATGAAGAATGCGAACCGAAAGCCGCTGTACTCCACATGATAGCCTGCAACAAGCTCCGATTCCGCCTCCGGCAAGTCAAACGGCGTACGGTTTAATTCGGATACGCCTGCAATAACGAATACGACAAAGCCGATGATTTGGGGCAGGAAGTTCCAGTGCCAGAACCCTCCGGACTGATGCTCGGCAATCGTGTTCAGGTTCAGGCTGCCTGTCATCATAATGACCCCAATTACGGAGATAACCAGCGGTATTTCATAGCTGATCATTTGAGCAGCTGACCGCATCCCGCCGAGCAATGCGTATTTGTTGTTGGAAGCCCAGCCTCCCAGCACGATTCCGATGGTGGAGATACCAGACAAGGCAACGTAGAACAACAATCCTACATTGAGATCGGTGCTGATCAGTTTTTCCGAGTAGGGAATGACCGCAACAACGACAAACGCAGGAATAAATGCAATGACCGGGGCCAAAATAAACAGTTCCCGTTCCGCTTTACGCGGGATGGTGTCCTCTTTAATCAGGAGCTTGAACACGTCTGCAACGCTCTGCAGAAGCCCCAGAGGGCCTACTCGGTTCGGTCCGATCCGCAGCTGCATCCATCCGATAACCTTACGTTCAAAGTATATGGCATAGGTTACGAACCCAAGGACTAATAACAGCAAAAGGACTCCCCACGCGAAGAAGATCGCAAAATTCGTCCAGTTCAGCTGCTCCTGCAATAAACCTCCCATTAACAGTCCACCTCCCCGACGACAATATCAATGCCTCCGAGTATCGTGATGAGATTCGTCATGGTTTCCCCGACCAGCAGCTTAGGTAATATTTGCAGATTCACAAAGGAGGGTCTGCGGAATTTCAAGCGATAAGGCTTATCCTTCCCTTTGGATACGATGTAGCAGCCGATTTCGCCGCGCGGCGCCTCAATCCGAGCGTATACCTCCCCTTCGGGAACGCGAAGCACCCGGGGAACCTTTCCCATAATCTCGCCCTCGGCGGGAAATTGCTCTACGGCTTGCTCAAGGATCCGCAACGACTGTCTTATCTCCTCAAACCGGATTAAGTAACGGTCGTAGCAGTCGCCTCTCTGCCCAACGGGTACATCGAATTCAAATCGATGATACAGGCTGTACGGCTGGTCCTTTCGAAGATCCCACTTCACCCCGGTACATCGCAGATTGGCCCCGCTTAAGCCGTAAGCAATAGCGGTTTCCGCATCATATTGACCGATCCCTTTAATACGGGCCAGGAAGATCTCATTGCCGCTAACGAGGTTGGTGTATTCATCAAGCTTATCACGCATGTACGGAATAAACTTGCGTACCTTCTCGATCCAGCCTTCCGGAGCATCCCATTTTACACCGCCAACACGCATGTAGTTGTAAGTCAGTCTTGCCCCGCACAGCTCGTTAAATAAATTGATAATGATTTCCCGATCCCGGAAGGCATAAAGGAAGGGACTCATCGCCCCGATATCCAATAAGTAGGTTCCCCACCACACCAGATGGCTGGCTATCCGCTGCAATTCCATGACAATTAACCGTAAAAATTCGGCCCGTTCCGGTATTTCCAGCTGCATCAGCTTCTCTACGGCATGAACAAGGACATAGTTGTTCGTCATAGCCGAGACATAGTCCATGCGGTCGGTGTAAGGAATAATCTGCGTATAGTTCAGATTCTCTGCGAGCTTCTCGGTTCCTCTGTGTAAATAACCCATTACCGGATCGGCATGAGTAATGATTTCCCCGTCAAGCTTAACCACGATCCGAAACACTCCGTGAGTACTCGGATGCTGAGGCCCTACATTTAATAACAGCTCTTCTGTTCTGATCAAGAGACTCTACACCTCCGGGTCAAGCGGTTCATAGTCTTTGCGCAGTGGATGGCCGACCCAATCGTCAGACATCATGATCCTTCTCAAGTCCGGATGCCCCGGAAAATCAATTCCTAATAAATCGTAAATTTCCCGTTCGTTCCAGTTGGCTGTTGGCCAAACAGGGGTAACCGAAGGGATGGACGGAGCTTCACGGTTCGTTTTAATTTTAATGCAAATCTCTTGCTTCGTCTCCAGCGAGAGCATGTGGTAAGCAACCTCCATATGCGTCTCCTGGTCAATTCCGGATACATTCCGCAAGTAGTTCATTTTAAAATCCTGATGATCCCGAAGCTGCTTCGCCGCATCCACCCATCGTTCATTCTGGATAACTATATAAGGAAGATGTGCATCCCGTTCGTTGATAAAAGCTTCCTCTACAATATCGTCGCCGAGCTTCTCTTTGAGAAGCTTCACCCACAGGTCCAGCCTAGGCTGATTCGGGGAAGGCTCTTTAGGCGCAGCGGCTTCCGCTTCACCGTCCGGCTTCTTTGCCCGGGCACTAGCACGCGCCGCGCGAGCTTCAGCAGCCGCTTTCGCTTTAGCTTCCTTGTCCTCGTCCGCTGAAGCCGCCTTCGCCGGTGCAGCATTCTCAACCGCAGCAGCGCCTGTAGCAGCAGCGGCCTTTCTCTCCGGTCTTGGGGGCCTTGCCGGAGCCGACTCCGGCTCCCCATCGCTCGGCTTCTCGTTAGAAGCCGTTTCGCTCACCGCAGCTTCCTTAGGAGCTGCGGCCGCTTCGCTCGGCTTATCTTTCGATTCCGGTGCATTGTCTGCAGGCTTTTGCTGCGGTTCTGGTGCCGATGTGTCTGCATTGGCAGATGGCTGTACTCCTTCATCAGGCTGCAGCCCATCCTTCTTTTGCTCATCGCTCATCGATTGGTCACCTGCTTACCCGTTTTTGCTTCATACCGTATCTTCTCCTGAAGCTTATTGATACCATAGATTAAAGCGGCAGGGTTCGGAGGACACCCGGGAATATATACATCCACGGGAACGACCTGGTCAACGCCTTTTACGACTGCATAGGACTTCACGTAAGGACCGCCCGCCGTCGCACAGGAGCCCATGGCGATCACCCATTTCGGTTCCGGCATCTGCTCGTATAGACGGCGCAGCAGCGGAGCCATTTTCTTCGTTACGGTGCCGGCCACGATCATCACGTCGGATTGCCTTGGAGATGTGCGGAAGATAACCCCGAACCGGTCCAAATCGTAGTGCGATGCTCCGGTTCCCATCATTTCAATGGCGCAGCAGGCAAGACCGAAGGTCAATGGCCACAAGGAATTGCTTCGAGCCCAGGCTTTCACTTGCTCTAACGTCGTCATAAATACATTACGTTCCAGCTCTTGTCTTTCTTCCGGGGAAATTGACTCTAAATTGAAGTCCATTGCAGCACCTTCTTCTTCCAAGCGTAAATTAACCCTACAACGAGAAGCCCGACAAAGATGCACATCTCTACAAGCGCAAACAAGCCTAATTGCTTATACGCAACGGCCCATGGGTACAAAAATACAGTTTCTACATCAAAAATAACAAACATCAAGGCAAACAAGTAATAACGGATATTGAAGCGCACGTGGCTCTCGCCGACGGGCTCATTTCCGCTTTCATAAGTGGTATACTTCTCCTCCACCGGCTTGTTTGGGCGTAGCAATCGTCCAACTGTAAGCGCTACAACTGGAAGTAACACTCCAAGCATGAGAAAAATGGCAACGACCACGTAATTGTTCATGTACATCGTGAACGATCCGCCTCCCACTAAAGTATTGGAAAGTATGTTTTTCTGGAGCTTGTGCAGGGCCGATTTGGCAGAAGGACATCGTCGTTTCTTCTCATTTACAATGTAAGCGTAAACAAGATGAATTTCCTAAGCCGTTTTTTTCTAAAAGCAAATCTGACCAAGCACGCTGCTACTGTTAATTTATGCCTAAATAATTATAACAAATGCCTGTTGGGGTGTCTAATATTTCCTGAATTTCCTTTAAAGCAAAAAGTTCCTTTTTTAAAATATTCCACAGACGGCCGAGAGGGGAGGTTTCATATTCCTATATGGCGAGAAAAAAAGCGAACCCTCCAGTGCCTAAATGCTGATTCGAGCACATTGTGAAGTCAAAATGTAAATTGTATATGGTAAAAAAGCGAGAGAAACTAGGTTCCTCTCGCTTGATTATGTTAACTTCTTATCTTTTACCATACACTTCAATCCGATTCAATGCTTTCTGCAAAGCCACTTCCGCGCGTTTGAAGTCGTAGTTGTCCTTGGACGCCAGACGCTTCTCGGCACGTTCTTTGGCTGCTTTAGCACGCTCAAGATCGATTTGTTCCGGCAGCTCAGCGCTTTCCGCCAGAATAACCACTTTGTCCTTGCGGACTTCCATAAAGCCGCCGTTTACCGCAATATACAATTGCTTACCGTTCTGCTTCACGGTAACCGGTGCCACTTTCAATGGAGTAACCAAAGGAATGTGATTTGGCAGAATACCAAGCTCCCCAGCTACACCCTTCACGATAATCATGTTTGCATCTTCAGCAAACACTTTACGTTCAGGAGTTACGATTTCCAGTAGGAAAGTACTCACTTGGATTCCTCCTAAGAGTTTGCTTCAGCAAACCACTTGGTCAGCAACTAACGAACTTGAGTTCCCTAGTTTGCCATTTTTGCTGCCGTGCTCTTTATAAATACCGCTGGACAAGCCGTTAAGATTGCCCAGCGATGCTTGTTAGATTACAAAGTTTTCGCTTTTGCGATCGCATCTTCGATCGTACCCACGTTGTGGAACGCCGGTTCTGGAAGATCGTCATGCTTACCATCCAGAATCTCTCTAAAGCTGCGAACTGTTTCTTTAACCGGTACGAACAGACCAGGGATACCGTTGAACGCCTCGGCCACGTGAAGCGGCTGGGACAAGAACAATTGAATCCGTCTTGCGCGTTTTACGACCAGTTTGTCTTCGTCGGACAACTCGTCCATACCGAGAATCGCGATGATATCCAGCAACTCTTTATAACGTTGCAAGATTTTCTTAACGCCTTGAGCAACATTATAGTGTTCTTCACCAAGAATTTCTGGAGTCAGAATACGGGAAGAGGATGCCAATGGGTCAACCGCAGGGAAGATACCCATTGCTGCAATGTTACGCTCCAGGTTTGTTGTAGCGTCCAAGTGAGCGAACGCTGTAGCCGGAGCCGGGTCCGTATAGTCATCCGCAGGAACGTAGATCGCTTGGATCGAAGTAACGGAACCTTTTTTGGTAGATGTGATACGCTCTTGCAATTGGCCCATCTCTGTAGCCAATGTAGGCTGGTAACCTACCGCAGATGGCATACGTCCCAGAAGGGCGGATACCTCGGAACCTGCTTGCGTGAAACGGAAAATGTTGTCGATCAATAGAAGAACGTCGCGGCCTTCTACATCACGGAAATATTCAGCCATTGTCAAGCCTGTCAAAGCAACGCGAAGACGCGCACCTGGCGGCTCGTTCATCTGACCGAACACCATCGCCGTTTTGTCGATAACGCCGGACTCCTTCATTTCATGGTACAAGTCGTTACCTTCACGCGTTCTCTCACCAACACCCGCGAATACGGAGAAACCGCCCATCTCGGATGCGATGTTGTGAATCAACTCTTGCAGTGTAACGGTTTTACCTACACCCGCACCACCGAACAGACCGATTTTACCGCCTTTTGCGTAAGGCGCGATCAAGTCGATAACTTTGATCCCTGTTTCCAGAATTTCTACTTGCGTAGACAGCTCTTCAAACGAAGGAGCGCTTCTATGGATTGGGTTCGTCACGGAGCGATCGACTTCCTCAATCCCATCGATTGGATCACCCAACACGTTAAATACGCGGCCCAAAGTAGCTGCACCAACTGGAACGCTGATAGGTGCACCAGTATCAACAGCTTCCATACCGCGAACCAAACCGTCAGTAGAAGACATCGCAACGCAGCGCACCATGTTGTCGCCCAGATGAACAGCTGCTTCAACCGTCAGGCTAATAGTTTGTTCGCCTGCTTGCTCTGCCTTTTTTTCAATTTTAATCGCATTTAAGATCTCAGGGAGGTGTCCACGATCAAACTCAATGTCGACGACCGGTCCCGTAATGTTCACAACGCGCCCTTTGCTCACTGTTTTCCCTCCTAAAAGCTCTGTCATTGGACAAAGCTGCTTGATAGCATTGACTCTGCTTCCGCTTATCGCGCCAGCTTTGCCTTATCCGTTCCTAAATTGTGTTTAGGTTGATGATTGATTCGTATTAGCTTTGTGCGTTCGCGCCCGCGACGATCTCGGAGATCTCTTGGGTAATCGCAGCCTGACGAGCACGGTTGTACGACAATGTCAAAGTATTGATCATCTTTGTCGCGTTCTTCGTTGCATTGCTCATGGCCGTCATTCTCGCGCCGAATTCACTTGCTTTACCGTCCAATACGGCACTGTAAATCAGCGTCTCCGCATATTTAGGCAGCAACACTTCCAATACACCTTCCGGAGAAGGCTCGTATTCGTAGTTCGATACTGCCGTTCCGCTCATATCTTCCATAGGTAAAAGCTGCTTTACCGTAGGAATTTGGGAGATCGCATTGACAAATCTGTTATATACGAGGAACAAACGATCGTAAGATCCGTTCTCAAAGTTTTTCACTGCAGCACTAGCAACTGTCTTGATATCTCCGAAGGTCGGTGAATCAGATAGCCCAACCACCTCTTCGACGATGTTCATGTTGCGCTTGCTGAAGAAATCTCTACCTTTACGCCCGATAACGAAGATGGAATACTCGCTAGGAGACTTGTGTCTTTCCTGGATCTCCGTCATAACCCGGCGCAACACGTTCGCATTGTAACCACCCGCCAAACCGCGGTCTGAAGTCACAACGAGATAGCCCGTTTTCTTCACTTCGCGATTTTGCAGCATCGGATGCTTGATGCCTTTACTGCCTGCCGCAATACTGCCGACCACTTCCTTCAGCTTGTCAGCGTAAGGGCGTGCCGCTTCAGCAGCCTCTTGCGCTCTTCTCAGCTTGGAGGCAGCAACCATCTCCATCGCTTTCGTGATTTGCTTCGTGTTTTGTTTGGACTTGATCTGGCGCTTAATCTCGCGCATTCCTTTTGCCATGCCTGCTCACCTCTCTCTCGAAGCTTCTCCTTTGACAGAAAAGCCTTCACTCGAAAAGCCTGTTAAAAGACTTAAAATGGAACACCGAGCTTCCCGTACGAGAAGCTCAGATTCGTTCATCTATTGCGCGGAAGTTGCAAATCCTTTTTTGAACTGCTGGATTGCATCAACCAGTGCGTTCTCATTATCCGACGTCAAATCTTTCGTATCGCGGATGTTTTGCAAAATTTCAGGACGGTTGGAATCCAGGTAAGCCAGGAATTCAGCTTCGAAGCGAGTGATATCCTGTACTGGAAGCTCGTCAAGATGTCCTCTTACCACCGTGTAGATGGAAGCAACTTGCTTCTCAACCGGCAGCGGCTGGTGAACGCCTTGTTTCAAGATTTCCAATGTACGCAAACCACGGTTCAAACGAGTTTGAGTCGCTTTATCCAAATCGGAACCGAACGCTGCGAACGCAGCTAATTCACGATATTGGGCCAAGTCGGTTTTCAGCGTACCGGCAACCTTTTTCATCGCTTTGATTTGCGCGGAGCTACCTACCCGGGATACGGAGATACCAACGTTAACCGCTGGACGTTGACCGGAGTAGAACAGGTCGGACTCAAGGAAGATCTGTCCGTCTGTGATCGAGATAACGTTCGTCGGAATGTAGGCGGATACGTCACCCGCTTGAGTTTCGATGAACGGAAGGGCTGTAATGGAGCCTCCACCCAAAGAGTCGTTCAACTTAGCTGCACGCTCGAGCAAACGGGAATGCAGGTAGAAAACGTCACCCGGATAAGCTTCCCGACCCGGAGGACGGCGGAGCAGCAAGGACAACTCGCGGTATGCCGCTGCTTGCTTCGTCAAGTCATCATAAACGATAAGCACGTGCTCGCCTTTGTACATGAAGTACTCGCCCATCGCGCAGCCTGCGAAAGGTGCAAGCCACAACAACGGAGCAGGCTCGGAAGCACTCGCTGTTACGACAATCGTGTAATCCATAGCGCCGGCTTTACGCAGAGTTTCAACCACGTTAACGACGGTGGATTGTTTTTGGCCGATAGCAACGTAAATACATTTTACGTTGTTACCTTTTTGGTTGATGATCGTATCGATGGCAATCGCAGTTTTACCTGTTTGACGGTCACCTATGATCAACTCACGCTGACCGCGACCGATAGGAATCATCGCGTCGATTGCTTTAATACCGGTTTGCATTGGCTCATGGACCGATTTACGGGCCATAACGCCTGGAGCCGGAGATTCAACCGGACGGAAAGTCGCTGTGTTGATAGGACCTTTACCATCCACTGGCTGACCCAATGGGTTAACGACACGACCGATCAGTTCTTCACCAACAGGAACCTCCATGATACGGCCGGTACGTTTTACTTGGTCACCTTCACGAATGTCTGTGTAAGGTCCCAAAATAACGATACCTACGTTGCTTTCTTCAAGGTTAAAAACGTAGCCCAAAACGCCGTTAGCGAACTCAAGCAGCTCTCCAGCCATAGCGTTTTCCAAGCCGTGAGCACGAGCGATACCGTCACCAACCTGAATAACTGTACCTACGTCAACCACTTGCATATCGGATTTATAGTTTTCAATCTGTTGTTTAATCAATGTGCTGATTTCTTCAGGTTTGATACTCAACGAACTTCACCCCTATTCTTACAGTGCTAGTGCTTATTTTAACGAACTTGCCAGACGATTCAGACGCCCCGCCAAGCTTCCATCATATAAACGGTCTCCGATCCGTACTTGAATGCCGCCAAGGAGCTTAGGCTCAATAACGGTTTGAACACGGATGGTTTTATTCGTCAGTTTGCCGAATTGTGCCGCAATTTCAGCCTGTTGGGCTTCGGAAATCGCAAACGGCGCGTACACCGTAGCGCTAGCCTGACCCAGAGCTTCATTGGCGATCTTCACATAATCAGTAACCAACTGGGCCAAAACGCCCTCTCTACCCTTATCGATCAAAATCTGCAGCGTATTCCACACCGGTTCGGAAACATTGCCTTCAAAAATCTGCTTCAGCAGGTCCTTTTTGACGGAAGCCCCGATATTCGGATGGTTCAGGAACTTCTGCAGATCCGCATTATCCCTAATCGCACCAACTACAGATTTCAGCTCTTCTTCCACTCCGGAAATAATGCCCTTCTCCTGAGCTACCTCGAATAAAGCTTTGGCATATCGCTTCGCTACTACGATGTCACTCATACGTTGCCTCCTACCTCTTTGAGGTAATGCTCAACCAAATCATTCTGAGTTTTCTCGTCGATTTGCTTCTCAATAATTTTGGAGGCGATCAATACGGACATCGCACTCACTTGGCTGCGAAGAGCTGCAACCGCTTTGTTTTTCTCATTCTCGATATCTTTAAGCGCTTCATCTTTCAAACGGTCAGCTTCTTTACGTGCTGCTGCAACAATCTCATCCGCTTGTTTGGAGCTCGTTTGTCTAGCTTGTTCAATAATATCATGTGCTTCTTTACGAGTTTGTTGAAGGGCCTGTTTTTGCTCCTCTAACAATTGCTCAGCTTGCTTGCGGCTATTTTCAGCCGTTTGAATTTGATCCTTCACGAGCTGTCTGCGTTTTTCCATCATGCCGAACAAAGGGCCGAACGCAAACTTTTGCAGCAGGAAGTACAAAATCAAGAAGGCTACGATTTGAATAAAAAACGTGGTCCATTCGATATGCAAGTAAGGTCACTCCCTTCTGATAACGTGGGCAAAACGAAGGCGTGGAGGCTATGTCGCCATCCCCGCCAAACGATTTCTTAAGCTTGGCCCATCAAGATGAACGCAAGAACCAAAGCTACGACTGGCATTGCCTCTACTAGACCTACACCGATAAACATAGTTGTTTGAAGAGTACCGCGAAGCTCAGGCTGACGGGAAATACCTTCCAAAGCGCGACCTACGATCAAACCGTTACCAATACCTGCACCAAGTGCACCCAAACCAAATACGATTGCTGCTGCTACTAATGCTAAAGCTCCCATTGAGAAAATCCTCCCTTAGATTGAAAAGTTTTTTTATAAAATGACTCGAGTATATAGCCCGAGGTGAGTCTTGCTACTTAGTGGCTTTCTTCTTCGTGGACCAAAGTTTGCGAAATGTAAACCATCGTCAGCATCGTAAATACGAATGCTTGAATCGCACCTACGAACACACTGAAACCCTGCCAAACAAATAGAGGCACAATACCAAACCAGCCAGCCCCCAAGATGACAGAAATCATAATTTCACCCGCATAAATGTTACCGTAAAGACGGAAAGCGAGCGTCAGCGGCTTAGATACCACTTCAATCAAATGCAGCGGAAGCATAGCGCCTTTGTATTCAAAGTAATGCGCAAAATAGTGTTTGGTATTACGAGTAATACCCAAGTAGTGGCTAAGAACGATGACAATAACCGTTAAGGCAGCCGTTACGGCGATGTCTGCAGTCGGCGATTTCCACCAAGCAACGTGATCTTCAGTAACGATAGAGAACGGAAGTCCCAGCATGTTACCGACAAAAATATACATGATGAGCGTCATTCCGAGTGCGATAAACGGTTTGCCGTGCTTCGTCCCAATGGTGCTGCCGATAATGCCCTCAACAAACTCTACGACCCATTCCATAAAGTTTTGAATTTTCGAAGGATTCGTAACGGATCCTTTGCTAGCGCCGGAAATGGCGAGAATTAAAACGATGATACTAGTCACGACGATCATAAGCAGTGCAGACAGATCGAAGTGAAGACCAAACAGTTCTATACCTGGCACGTGATGTTCCATGTTTTCCATTTTCACCCCTTTCCACGAATGGTTTTACTTCTTGGATCTTTTAATAGAAAGAATACCCAATACGAGTGTTGCCAATTGAGCAAAAAAGTATCCGATAATTGTCGTAACAAGCGCGACATGCTCCGGAAAGCGAATGGCCAGAAGCCCCGCCAAACCGGCAATGGCTGCCCTTGTTAAAAAACCTATGTTGGCTTTGGTAGGTACTTTTTGCTCAGGTGGAGCTGCGATCACTTTCTCGGATAGCTTGCGAATTTTCCAAGCAAGATACCTAGCGTTGATCATGCTGACGACTGAACCAAGCATCAATCCTGCCGAATACGGTCGGAATTCGACGAAAATCGCCCATACGACCAAACAAAAGGAAAGAAAAAAGAGAAACACATTTTGAACCGTTTTCAGATGGGCCGAAAAATCATCCATTATAGCCCTCCGTACTGCTTGATCATAAAATAAATGCTGATAATTGCAGAGACAAGACCCAGCAGAAAGCCTCCCAGCAGCCATAACTGCCCGCCTAACGTATGACTTAACCAGTCGCCGAACCAATATCCGGCCAACAAGCATACAACAAGGTCGATTCCAATGGCGCTCGACAATGCAGCGGCTCGCCACGGATTATCGTTGCGGTTTGGCTGTTTCATAGGCATCCTCCTGAGAATCCTCACTTATTGTAACGAAGCTATGCGAGGTTTGTCAATTGCCGATCTTTGTTAACAAACCGTGATCAAAGTCACAAAAAGCCCGTCATATCAAGGTTTTTTTGGCTTACAAACCAAACAGTGCAACTGTACGCTGTAGCGTTTGTCATGAGATTGTCACGGTTGGAACGGCTCGGGTCTTGCAGAAGCTTGTCCGAAATGGTAAAGGATGGCTTGCACGATACGTTCCGACGCTTTTCCGTCCCCGTAAGGGTTGGCCGCTTGGCTCATTTTTTGGTATAAATCAGCATCGGTAAGCAGCGCTTTAGCCCGTTCGTAGACCTTCTCCTCGTTGGTTCCTACCAGCTCCAGCGTGCCTGCGTCGATCCCTTCCGGACGTTCCGTCGTCTCGCGAAGAACCAAGACCGGCACCCCGAACGATGGCGCTTCCTCCTGAAGACCTCCGGAATCGGTCAAAATCATATGCGCATGCGGGTAAATGTTATGGAACTCGAATACATCCAGCGGTTCGATCAATTTGATTCGTGGATGTCCGCCCAGCATTTCGTAGGCCGGTTCCTTCACCGCAGGGCTTGGATGCACCGGATAGACAATCGCGATATCCTCGAATTCATCGGCAATACGTCGAACGGCGCGGAAAATTTGGCGATGCGGCTCTCCCTGCGCTTCACGGCGGTGTGCCGTCATCAGGATGAGGCGTTTGCCTTCGGCCCACTCCAGTACAGGATGGGTGAAGTCTTTTTGTACCGTATACTGGAACACGTCCGTTACCGTATTGCCCGTAACAAAGATCGTATCTTCCGACTTGTTCTCCTTACGGAGATTGTTCGCGGACAAGTCCGTTGGAGCGAAGTGGAGGTCCGACAGCACACCGGTTAACTGACGGTTCATTTCTTCCGGATACGGGGACATCTTGTTCCAAGTTCTCAGTCCCGCTTCCACGTGCCCTACTTTTACCTGCTGCATGAAAGCCGCATAGCTCGCGAGGAAGGTAGTCAACGTATCGCCGTGCACAAGAACCAAATCCGGCTTCTCTTCACGGAACACCGGATCGAGGCCCTGCAGCACGCGAATCGTAATCTCATTCAGCGTTTGGCGCTCCTTCATTACGTCCAGGTCGTAATTCGGCTTAATTTTGAACGTATCCAGCACCTGATCGAGCATCTGACGATGCTGCGCGGTCACGCACACCAAAGATTCGATCTGCTCGGGATATTTCTGAAGCTCCAGCACCAGTGGAGCCATCTTGATAGCTTCCGGTCTTGTGCCGAAAATCGTAATTACCTTAATTTTGCTCATGTTCGTTCCCCCTCCACTATGCCGTTCATCCCTACTACTTCTATTGCCTTATTTCGTCCCAAATAAACGGTCGCCGGCATCGCCGAGGCCCGGGATGATATAACCGTGATCATCCAAATAATCGTCAATGGCAGCAACATAAATATCGACATCCGGATGCGCTTGTTGGACCGCTTGTACACCTTCAGGCGCAGCAATCAGACACATCAGCTTAATTTGCGAGCAGTTTCTATTCTTCAGTGCGGTAATGGCAGCATTCGCCGAGCCTCCGGTGGCCAGCATCGGATCGATAACGATCAGCTCCCGCTCCGTTACATCGGTAGGCAGTTTGGCGTAGTATTCTACCGGCTCGAGCGTTTGCGGGTCGCGGTACAGCCCAATATGGCCGACCTTGGCTGCCGGGACAAGCTTCAATATTCCATCCACCATGCCTAAACCGGCACGCAAAATGGGGATCAATCCTAGCATCCGGCCGGAAATAACACGGCATTCGGCGGTAGCTACAGGTGTCTGCACCTCTACCTTTTGCAAAGGAATATCCCTTGTAATCTCGTAAGCCATCAGCGTGGCCACCTCATCGACAAGCTCCCGAAAATCTTTCGTCGTTGTCGCCTTGTCTCTTATGTAAGTGAGCTTGTGCTGTATCAACGGATGATCGCACACAAATACTTTTCCCATACTATGTCCCCTTTACGCCAAATCTTGTCTATTATACCACAATTGCCGAACGTTATCCTAACATGATTGACATTTTCACTGAAATCCTTTTGCTGGAAAAAAGAAGTGTCCTGATGGCATAATAAAACCCCACGAGGTGGGGCGAATTTGTTGAAAAACGTGCAAGCTTGAACTGCTCCGGTGGGGTATAACTCTCCACCCAGGCTTCATATGGAGGCTTTGCTACACAAGGCCATGAGCCCCGAATTTAATCATTCCCCAATAATGGAAAAACCTTGCCCCGGGATGAAGAAAAGCTTCATCGTCCGAGGCAAGGGACTCTCAAGGCCTGTCCTATTGATTTTGCAGCATATGGAACACTTGTTCCACATCCTTATCCCCGCGGCCGGACAGACTGACGATCAGAATGTCGTCCCTGGTCAAGGTCGGCGCGAGTTTCAAAGCATGAGCAACAGCGTGAGCGCTCTCCAGTGCCGGAATAATGCCTTCGGTTTTGGACAGCACCTGGAACGCATTAAGCACTTCCTCGTTCGTTACGGTATAGTACTCGGCCCGTCCACTTTCTTTTAAATGACTGTGCTCCGGCCCGATGCCCGGATAGTCGAGTCCTGCCGCAATGGAATACGTTTTGCGCGGTTCTCCGTTTTCGTCGAGAAGCACCAGGCATTTGAAGCCGTGCAGTACGGCCGGCACCCCTTGCGTCAGGGATGGCGCTTGGTCCGGCTCCACGCCGATCAGACGAACGGACGGCTCGTCAATATAATGAGCGAAGGCTCCGATCGCATTGCTTCCCCCTCCTACACATGCCAGAACGGCCGTAGGCAGACGCCCTTCCTTCTCTAAGATTTGGCGCTTGGATTCCTCGCTGATAATGGACTGGAAGTGCTTGACCATCGTAGGGAACGGATGCGGTCCTACAGCCGACCCCAGCAGGTAAAAGGTGTTGCGATAGTTTTGCACCAGATCGCCGAGCGCTTCATCCACCGCGTCCTTCAGCCTGCCTTGGCCTTTTTCAACCGCTACGACTTTAGCGCCGAGAAGCTCCATGCGGAATACGTTCAATGCTTGACGGCGGGTATCTTCCGCTCCCATATAGATGGTGCAGTCCATATCGAACATCGCGCAGACCGTTGCAGTGGCCACACCATGCTGTCCCGCTCCCGTTTCCGCGATAATGCGCTTGGCTCCCATCCGTTTGGCCAGCAGGATTTGACCCAATACGTTATTGATCTTATGGGATCCGGTATGGTTGAGGTCCTCGCGTTTTAAATAGATTTTGGCTCCGCCCAGCTTATCGGTCAAATGCTTGGCGTACGTTAACGGATTTTCACGTCCGACGTACTCTCTCAGATAATATTGAAATTCCTCAACAAATTCGGGATCATTCTTATATGTTTCGAACTGCTGTGCCAAATAATCCATTACCTCTTGAAGCTCCGGCGGAATGTAGCTGCCCCCGAAGGAACCAAAATAGCCTGCGGCTTGCTCCGTACTCATAAATTCCAGTCCTCCTCCAATAATCATAACTAAGCACTGTTTTTATTGTACTAAACCCCTTGGATTATACAAGTAGTGCGCCTGCTATTTCTTTACAGCGGCAGTAATCATTCGTTAATCGCTCCTATTTCAATCGGGTAGGAGGCTAACCATTAATTGATTAGCCGACCTCCCACACCACCGTACGTACCGTTCGGTATACGGCGGTTCCTAAGTTTACACAGT
>NZ_JADBDR010000026.1:0-52102 GCF_014873645.1 Paenibacillus sp. OAS669 | reverse complement strand
GCCTTGTCTCCGACAAGTACTTTCGTCGATTCGCTTTTACGCACAGATTTCGCCATACATAAGAATCCAAGCTACGCGGGGGCTTGGCCCCTCCCACGACCGGACTTTCACCGGATAGAAGATGCGTGCTTAGCTGGGCACGCCGAAAAACAAAAAAACCTTTCCACCGAAATAGTGAAAAGGTTCTTGTATACGCGATAATGCTTGATATTAACGTTTGGAGAATTGAGGAGCGCGACGAGCTGCTTTCAAGCCGTACTTTTTACGCTCTTTCATACGAGGGTCACGAGTCAGGAAACCTGCCTTTTTCAAGGAACCGCGCAATTCAGGATCAGCTTTCAGCAATGCACGGGAAATACCGTGACGGATTGCTCCTGCTTGTCCGGAAATACCGCCGCCGTTAGCAATAACCAAAACATCGTATTTGCCCAATGTTTCTGTCAAGTTAAGCGGTTGTTTAACGATCAACTTCAAAGTCTCAAGACCAAAATACTCATCAAGGTTACGTTTATTAATAATGATGCGTCCTTCACCTGGTACCAAACGTACACGAGCTACCGAGTGCTTACGACGACCTGTTCCATAATATTGAACTTGTGCCACAAAACAGCCCTCCCTTTAAATTAACCGCGAAGTTCCCAAACTTCAGGTTGTTGTGCTTGATGCGGATGCTCAGAACCGGCATATACTTTCAATTTTGTCTTCATGCTATCGCCAAGGCGATTTTTTGGAAGCATGCCATGAATTGCGAATTCAAGTACACGTTCTGGTTTTGTATTAAGCAAATCTTGAGCGGATGTTACTTTCAAACCGCCAGAGTACAAAGAGTGGCGATAGTACATTTTGTTTTGCAGCTTTTTACCAGTCAATCTGATTTTTTCTGCGTTAATTACGATTACGAAATCCCCAGTATCAACGTGAGGCGTAAATTGCGGTTTGTGCTTACCGCGGATAATGCTGGCAGCTTCGCTCGCAAGACGGCCCAGAGTTTTATCTGTTGCGTCAATGATGTACCATTTGCGCTCTACTTCATTTGACTTAGCCATATATGTGGTACGCATGAATAGTTCCTCCTAAACAATTGTTCACTTCGTTACTAGTTGGATGAAACGACACAGTCATGTGATGAACATGAAGACATCTGCCATTCCATCATCAATCTATCTGTATCATTCGTTTATAGTTATCGTTAAATTAAGGTTAGCCTTTTCCTTGACCCGGGGCCGTGGGATAGCCGATCAAGAAACGCCAAGTGATATTGTACTATAAAATCTGCGACAAATCAAGTAATGATTGTATCTAGATTATATAATACTTCCCAGAGCATAAGCCCATGAGGCACAGCTGTAGGTCCGGCTTTAGCCCGGTTGCGGGCTGCCAGAATGTCGCGGATCGATTCACTTGAACGTTTGCCTTCTCCCACCTGGATCAAGGTCCCTGCTACGATTCGAACCATGTTGTATAAAAAGCCGTTGCCGGTCAAATATATATGAATGGTAAACGATTGAAGCTGAGGGTCCACAGGTTCACATTCCAGCCTGGCGTCGAATAACGTTCTGACGTGGGACAATTTCGTGGATCTGACGGAGCAAAAGGATGTAAAGTCATGTGTACCGATTAACCATTTGAGCCCTTCTGCCATAGCATCCGTGTTCAAAGCAGTCGGATGGTAAAACTCCATATGACGTTTAAACAGGTCAGGATGACGGCCGCAGCGGATGGAGTAACGATACGTCTTTTGTACAGCTGATCGGGTCGCATGAAAAGATAAATCTACCTCTCTAGCGCCGCTTACGACAATATCATCCGGTAGTCTTGTATTAAGCGCCATACACCATCTCTCGATAGGAATCTTCGATTCTGTATAGAAGTTAATAACTTGACCTCTCGCATGAACCCCTGCGTCCGTCCTGCCCGACGAAGTCAATTTGACCTTTTCTCCGGTTAGAGAGTGCACGGCTTGTTCCAGCACGTCCTGAATCGTATTTAAGTTAGGCTGCGTTTGAAAACCATTGTAAGCTGTCCCGTCATAACTGACGGTCATGCATATATTCCTCACGGCCGTCCTCCATTAAACCGTTCAAGCTTAGGCTACAAAAAAAAGGGTTTCATCAGAATCAAGAGATCCCGTCCACCCTTTCCCATCCTTTTTATGCACGATCTACTAATTCTAAATATACCATTGGCGCTGCATCGCCGCGGCGAGGACCCAGCTTCAAGATTCTGGTGTAACCGCCTTGACGTTCAGCGTAACGTGGAGCCAATTCAGAGAATAGCTTCTGGATCGCGTCTTGATTTTCGTTAGCTGCTTCACGACGAACAAAGGAAGCAACTTGACGGCGAGCATGAAGATCTCCGCGTTTTGCCAACGTAATTAGTTTTTCTGCAATAGAGCGCAGCTCTTTAGCCTTAGCTTCAGTAGTTTGGATGCGCTCATGTATGAACAAGTCGGTTACCAGGTCACGAAAAAGAGCTTTACGTGCGCTGGAATCACGACCCAACTTTTGGTATGCCATTTGTGTGCAACCTCCTTCTGCTTAATTATAACCTGACGTTTTAGTCTTCCATTCGGAGACCAAGTCCAAGCTCTTCGAGCTTCTCTTGAACCTCTTCAAGGGATTTACGTCCAAGATTACGAACCTTCATCATGTCTTCTTCCGTTTTCGTAATCAATTCTTGAACCGTATTAATACCTGCGCGCTTCAGGCAGTTGTAAGAACGAACAGAAAGATCCAGCTCTTCGATCGTCATCTCGAGCACTTTTTCTTTCTTATCTTCTTCTTTTTCCACCATAATCTCGGCATCCTTAGCTTCATCGGTCAAGCCGACAAACAGCATCAAATGCTCTGTTAAAATTTTAGCGCCCAAGCTTACGGCCTCTTCAGGTCGAATACTTCCATCGGTCCAGACTTCGAGGGTTAGTTTATCATAGTTGGTAACTTGGCCGACGCGAGTGTTCTCTACGCTGTAATTCACACGGGTAATCGGAGTATAGATCGAGTCAATTGGAATTACGCCGATTGGCTGATCTTCCTTCTTGTTCTTATCCGCTTGAACGTATCCGCGTCCCCGATTAGCATGAATTCGCATGTGAAGACGTGCATCGGAGGCAAGCGTAGCAATATGCAAATCCGGATTAAGGATCTCCACATCGCTATCACCACGAATATCGCCGGCTACAACGGGCCCTTCACCTTCTGCGTCGATTTCCAACACTTTCTCCTCGTCGGAATGAATCTTCAACGATAGCCCTTTAAGGTTAAGGATAATCTCCGTAACATCTTCCATGACACCAGGTACGGTGGAGAACTCGTGCAGGACTCCGTCGATTTGAACCGAAGTCACTGCTGCCCCCGGCAAAGAGGACAACAGGATTCTGCGAAGCGAGTTCCCTAAGGTCGTTCCATAACCTCTTTCAAGAGGCTCTACAACAAACTTACCGTAAGTGCCATCCTCACTCAATGATACGGTTTCTATTTTCGGCTTTTCGATTTCGATCATTTATAACCCTCCTTCAAAACGTCGTTTCCCTCTGGATAACTTAAGACGCATAGAACGTGCAGTATGCCTATCCAAACAGTATTCACACTTATTGGATATTTATACCACTCTTTTGCAATCCTGAATTAGACACGACGACGTTTTGGAGGACGGCAACCGTTATGTGGAATTGGAGTCACGTCTTTAATCAGGTTAACTTCCAAACCTGCAGCTTGCAGCGAACGAATCGCAGCTTCACGACCAGCGCCAGGACCTTTAACCATAACTTCAACGGCTTTCATACCATGTTCCATTGCTGCTTTAGCTGCGGACTCAGCGGCCATTTGTGCAGCGAACGGTGTGCTTTTACGCGAGCCTTTAAAGCCCAGGTTACCAGCACTTGCCCAAGAAATTGCATTACCGTGCGGGTCGGTAATAGTTACAATCGTATTGTTAAACGTAGAGCGGATATGTGCCACTCCAGAGTCGATATTTTTCCGATCACGACGTTTTGTACGAACAACTTTTTTCGGTTTAGCCATTTAATTGTTAACCTCCTTTACTATTTTTTCTTGTTAGCTACAGTACGACGAGGACCTTTACGCGTACGAGCGTTAGTTTTAGTACGTTGACCACGAACAGGTAAGCCGCGGCGGTGACGAACACCACGATAGCAACCGATCTCAATCAAGCGTTTGATGTTAAGAGCGATCTCACGACGAAGGTCGCCTTCCACCTTAACGGTTTTGTCAATTGCATCGCGAAGTTTACTTACTTCGTCTTCAGTCAGGTCACGAACACGAGTCGATGCGTCAACACCAGTAGAAGCCAGAATTTTCTCGGAAGTTGTTCTGCCAATACCGAAAATGTAGGTCAAAGCAATAACTACGCGTTTGTCACGCGGCAAGTCTACACCAGCAATACGTGCCATTTATAGGAGCACCTCCTTATCCTTGTTTTTGTTTATGCTTAGGGTTTTCGCAAATTACCATTACATTGCCTTTGCGGCGAATGACTTTGCATTTTTCGCAGATCGGTTTGACCGATGGTCTTACCTTCATGTTTATTACCTCCTGTGAGTTTTCGTAAGAAAACTAACTTCGTAAGACTAACTCGTATCTATTTAAAACGATAGGTTATACGGCCTCTGGTCAAATCATAAGGGGAAAGCTCCACAGTCACTTTGTCACCAGGCAAGATCCGGATAAAGTGCATTCTGATCTTTCCGGATACATGAGCAAGTATCTTATGACCATTCTCAAGCTCCACCTTAAACATTGCATTCGGAAGAGGTTCAATCACTGTACCTTCAACTTCAATTACATCTTCTTTGGCCACAGTCATTCTCCTTTCTCATGTGCTTCTGAATTCATTGGATCCACGTACTTCTTCAGTGCGAAGCGTAACTTTCCGTTCGTCACACGACCGCTTTCTTTCAAGCTATCCACTACTTCGCTGCTGATTGTTTGCAGTAACTCGAGATGAATCAAGTTTTTCTTCTTAGGCTGGTCGAACTTCCGTTTGTCGCCGTCGGCAATCCATACGAATCGTTGGTCTTCGACGCTGATTATAACGGCGTACTTCCCGGAGTCCTTACCACGAATGATCCTAACGAGTTGTCCGAGCTGTGGAATGTTTACCGAATCCACTCTATCACCTACCGAGATTTAGTGAGTATTTCATACCCATCCGGGGTAATAGCAATGGTATGCTCGAAATGCGCGCACAGTGTGCCATCCACTGTAACGACTGTCCAGTTGTCCTCTAGGGTTTTGACGTATCGTTCCCCTACATTGACCATTGGCTCAATCGCTAATACCATACCAGGCTTCAATCGAGGTCCTCGATCAGGTAAGCCGTAATTCGGAATTTGAGGTTCTTCGTGAAGCTCTCTACCTACACCATGTCCTACATACTCTCGAACAATTGAAAAACCTTCATTCTCGACGCATTTTTGAATCGCGTGAGAGATAGTGTACAATCGCGCATCCGGTTTGGCTTCCGCAAGACCGGCATATAGAGATCTCTCGGTTACTTCCAACAACTTCTTGGCTGTATCTGAAATATTCCCTACTCCATAGGTCCAAGCAGAGTCACCATGATATCCCTTGTAGTTTGCACCGATATCAATGCTGATGATGTCGCCATCTTTAAGCTTACGCCCACTGGGTATGCCGTGAACCAATTCATCATTGACTGAAGCACAGATGCTGCCAGAAAAACCGTTATAGCCTTTAAAAGATGGGGTAGCGCCCTGACTGCGAATATATTCTTCTGCGATTTGATCCAGCTCTTTAGTTGTAATATCGGGCTGAATGGCCTTTTGCAACAAAAGATGCGTATCGGCCACTATGCGGCCGGCTTCTCTCATTAACTCCAATTCAGCTGCAGACTTACAAATGATCATTCCGCTTGCCCTCGCAATAGTGAAATGATTTGTGTAGTAACCGCACTTATTTCTTGCTCGCCGTTAACCTCACGTAAGTTTCCTTTGTTACGGTAATACGACAATAGAGGTGCTGTTTTGCTCGTGTATTCATCAAGACGGGTGCCTACTTTTTCTTCGGTATCGTCTGATCTTTGATACAATTCGCCAGAACATTTATCACACACATTTTCACGTGCTGGAGGGTTAAACAAGATATGATACGTAGCTCCGCATGCCTTGCAGATTCTTCGACCAGTCAATCTAGCCAAAAGCAGACTGCGGTCTACTTTTAAGTTGATTACATGGTCTATGCTTCTGCCCAAAGAGGCCATGATGTCATCCAGTGCTTCAGCTTGAGAAATGGTTCTTGGAAAACCATCCAGCAAGAAGCCTTTATTGCAATCCGGCTGCTGCAGACGTTCCTTTACGATACCAATGGTGATTTCATCCGGAACGAGCAAACCTTGATCCACATATTTTTTTGCTTCCAAACCAAGCGGTGTTTCCTGCTTCATTGCCAAGCGGAAAGCATCACCGGTCGAGATATGCGGGATTTGAAACTCATTAACGATTCCTTCCGCCTGTGTACCTTTTCCTGCACCAGGAGGTCCCATAAAAATCACGTTCATAATGATTTCCTCCCCATCGCATCAAACGATGCTAACAGCACAATAGGTGCCGATAGCTAATAAATAACTACCAGAACCTATTTGCTATTTATTAATGAAGCCTTTGTAATGGCGCTTGATCAATTGGGATTCGATTTGCTTCATCGTTTCCAATCCAACACCGATAACAATCAGCAAAGAAGTACCGCCGATTCTTACCGAGTTCGGCAAGCCGGCCACACTTCCGAGAAGCATTGGCAGGATAGAAACCGCGGACAGGAACAAAGCACCGGACAAAGTAATGCGAGTCATCACTTTGGTTAAGTAAACCGAAGTCGTCTTCCCTGGACGAATCCCTGGAATGTAGCCTCCGTTTTTCTTCATCTGTTCCGCCATTTGCTCAGGGTTGATCTGAACAAACGTGTAGAAGAACGTGAATCCAATGATAAGCAGCACATACAAAACCATCCCGACAGGATGTGTATAGTTCAAGTTCGTAATGATCCAGTCCGCTACCGGATTGCCTCTCCAGAAGCTTGCGAGCGTTGGAGGGAATACTAGCAGCGAAAGGGCAAAGATAACCGGAATTACGCCTGCTGCATTAACCTTTAAAGGGATATGTGTCGATTGTCCACCATACATTTTACGGCCAACAACACGTTTTGCATACTGAACCGGAATTTTACGTACACCTTGTTGAATAAAGATGACTCCGGCAATCAGTGCGATGACGACGATAGCTATAATGACCATCTTAAGGATGTTCAAGAATAGTGCATCGCCAGCTTCTGCAAACTGAGTTTTGACGATTTGCGAGATTCCGGTAGGAATCGCAGCAACAATCCCCGCAAAGATGATCATGGAAATACCATTTCCAATTCCATTTTCAGTGATTTGTTCCCCTAACCACATCAGAAATGCAGTTCCCGCTGTAAGAACGATCGCAATTAAAGCATATGTTGCGAATGTAGGATTCACAACAAGGCCAGCGTAGATTCGGTTAAATCCGATCGCCAAACCAAACGCTTGAACCAGCCCCAACACGATTGTACCATAACGGGTAATTTGCGCTAACTTCCGTCTGCCTACTTCCCCTTCTTTAGCCCACTGCGCAAACCTTGGTATCACATCCATCGATAATAGCTGAACTATGATCGAGGCTGTGATATAAGGCATAATTCCCATCGCGAAGATGGAGAATTGGAACAGGGCGCCGCCGGAAAAGGTGTTCAGCAAGCCAAATACATCACTGGAATTGGCCTGATCTTGAAGCTTCAAAATATCTGTGTTGATGTTAGGTACCGGAATGAAAGCACCAATTCTGTAGACGATTAAAACCAGTAAGGTGAAAATGATTCTTTTCCGTAAATCGTCCACTTTAAAAATATTGGATATGGTACGAAACATTAAATCACCTCGGTTTTACCGCCGGCAGCCTGAATTTTCTCTACCGCAGATTGAGAGAACTTATTAGCTTTCACGTTCAGCTGTACAGTGATTTCGCCGTTACCCAGAACTTTGATGCCGTCTCTTGCATTTTTCACAATGCCGGATTCAAGCAGCAATTCAGGAGTAACTTCCGTACCAGCAGCAAACTTGTTAAGCTCAGTCAGATTCACAATCGCGAATTCCTTACGGAATCTGTTAGTGAAACCACGCTTAGGCAAGCGACGATATAGAGGGTTTTGACCTCCTTCAAAACCTGGACGAACACCACCGCCGGAACGAGCGTTTTGCCCTTTATGTCCGCGAGTAGCTGTTTTTCCCATTCCACTTCCGATACCGCGGCCTACGCGCTTGCGTGTTTTGCGGGATCCTTCGGCAGAACTAAGTTCATGCAACTTCATCGTTTGCACCTCCTCTAATGCATTTTATTAATCGGATTTATGCTTCGATTTCTTTAACTTCTACCAAGTGACTCACTTGATTGACCATGCCGCGGATAGCAGCATTGTCTTGTTGTGTAACTGTTTGGTGCAGCTTGCGAAGTCCAAGAGTAGCAACTGTACGACGTTGTCCTTCTGGACGACCGATCAGACTGCGCTTGAGGGTAATTTGTAATTGCTTAGCCATGGTTATCCCTCCTAACCTAACAGTTCTTCAACAGTTTTGCCACGCAGTTTTGCAACTTCTTCAGCACGCTTCAGACGCTGCAAACCTTCCAATGTAGCATTAACCATGTTGATGGAGTTAGAAGAACCTAGGGATTTTGTCAAGATGTCGCCTACACCAGCAAGCTCCAATACGGCACGAACTGGACCACCGGCGATAACTCCAGTACCTTTGGATGCAGGTTTCAACAATACGCTTCCTGCGCCGAATTTTCCGATTACCAAGTGAGGAATCGTAGTGCCAACGATAGGTACATGAATCAGGTTTTTCTTGGCATCTTCAATACCTTTGCGGATTGCATCAGGTACTTCACCAGCTTTACCGATTCCTGCGCCTACCCAGCCTTTACCGTCGCCTACAACTACTAATGCGCTGAAGCTGAAACGACGTCCGCCTTTTACTACTTTAGCAACGCGATTAATGTTAACAACTTTTTCAGTTAACTCTAAAGTATTGGGATCAATACGCAAGTGACTTTACCTCCTTGTTTATGTTTTGATTAGAATTCAAGACCTGCTTCACGAGCAGCGTCAGCCAATGCTTGCACACGTCCGTGATACAAGTATCCACCACGGTCAAAAACAACTTGTTGAACACCGTTCTTTTTAGCACGCTCAGCAATCAAAGCTCCGACCTTGCGAGCTGCTTCCACGTTACCGCCGTTACCGATGCTTTCTTTCAACTCTTTATCTTGAGTGGAAGCTGCAGCAATCGTTACACCTTTCACATCGTCGATCAATTGAGCGTACATGTGCTTGGAGGAACGGAAGATATTCAAGCGTGGACGTTCAGTCGTACCTTGAATTTTCTTACGAACACGCAGGTGTCTTTTCAAACGGGCTTTATTTTTATCGCCTTTTGTAATCATTCGAGGTCACTCCTTTCAACTTGGATAAGAAATTATCGCTCTAGGCGACCTTATTTCTTCTTACCTGCTTTACCTTCTTTACGAAGAATACGCTCGCCTTCGTACTTAATACCTTTACCTTTATAAGGCTCAGGCTCACGTACGGAACGTACTTTAGCAGCCGTTGCACCGACTAACTCTTTATCGATACCTTTAACGATGATCTTAGTGTTAGAAGGAACTTCAAATTCGATGCCGTTCTCAGGCTCGATTTCTACTGGGTGGGAGTAACCTACGTTCAAAACCAGCTTGTTGCCAGTTTTGTTAGCGCGGTAACCGACACCAACCAACTCAAGAGATTTCGCGAATCCTTCGGTTACGCCATTAACCATGTTGGCAACAACACTTCTAGTCGTACCGTGTAAGGAGCGATGTAATTTATTATCAGAAGGACGCTCTACAGAAATTTCGTTTTCTGTAACAACCACCTTCATGTCTCTGTGTAATTCACGGGACAATGTTCCTTTAGGACCTTTAACAGTAATTAAAGTATTGTCCAAAGTTACATTAACTCCGCCTGGGATTGTAATTGGCTTGCGACCAATACGGGACATGGTTTGCACCTCCGTTCATTTTAATTCTGTATTACCACACGTAGCAGATAACTTCTCCGCCTGCTTTGGATTGACGAGCTTCCTTGTCGGTCATAACGCCTTTGGAAGTCGAGATAATCGCGATACCCAAACCGCCAAGTACACGAGGTACTTCTTGGCTTTGAGTGTAAACACGCAAGCCCGGCTTGCTGATTCTTTTCAGACCGGAGATAACACGTTCGTTGTTAGGACCGTATTTCAAGAAGAGACGGATAATCCCCTGCTTGTTATCCTCGATATATTCAGCATCACGGATAAAGCCTTCCTTCTTGAGGATCTCAGCGATTTCTCTCTTGATCTTCGAAGCCGGAATTTCAACTGTCTCATGACGCACTACGTTTGCATTACGAATGCGAGTAAGCATATCTGCAATTGGATCTGACATCACCATATTTGTGAACCTCCTTCCCGAAACTAGGGTTATTACCAGCTTGCCTTTTTAACGCCAGGGATCTGGCCTTTGTATGCTAATTCACGGAAACAAATTCTGCAAATTTTGAATTTCCGTAGAACGGAATGCGGACGACCACAGCGTTCGCAGCGAGTATACGCCTGCACCTTGAATTTAGGAGGGCGCTGCTGCTTCACTTTCATCGAAGTTTTTGCCACTTACTTTTACACCTCCGCTTGGTACCGTTTCGATTACTTCGTAAACGGCATTCCTAATTGGGTTAATAATTCACGGGATTCTTCGTCGGTTTTAGCTGTCGTTACGATAACGATATCCATACCACGAACTTTATCCACTTTATCGTACTCGATTTCAGGGAAAATCAATTGCTCTTTAAGACCAAGTGTGTAGTTACCGCGTCCGTCGAATGCTTTGTTGGAAACACCGCGGAAGTCACGAACACGAGGAAGTGCCACGTTGAACAATTTGTCCAAGAAGTGATACATACGCTCGCCGCGCAATGTAACCTTAACACCGATTGGCATATTTTCACGCAGTTTGAAACCTGCGATAGATTTTTTCGCCTTAGTTACTACTGGCTTTTGACCTGCAATAAGTTGAAGGTCTTGAACTGCTACATCAAGTACTTTGGAATTGGAAACCGCCTCACCAACACCCATGTTGATAACGACTTTCTCAATTTTAGGCACTTGCATAACAGTGGAATAGCTGAACTTTTGCATTAACGAAGGAGTAACTTCGTTCAGAAAACGATCTTTTAATCTTGCTGCCATGTTTCATGTACCTCCTTTCCTAACTTATACGATTAGTCGATGACTTCACCGGATTTTTTTGCTACGCGCACTTTTTTACCGTTGTCCAATACTTTGTAACCTACACGGGTAGGTTGGCCGCTCTTTGGATCAACCAGCATCACGTTAGATACGTGAATTGGCGCTTCTTGCGAAATAATACCGCCTTGTGGATTCGCTTGGGAAGGCTTAGCATGCTTCTTGATCATGTTCACACCTTCAACCAACACGCGGTTCTCACGAGGATATGCTGCGATTACACGACCTTTTTTACCTTTGTCCTTACCTGTAATCACGAACACATTGTCATCTTTTTTCACGTGCAATTTATTGTTGTAAGATTCGAGCTTCTTACCTTTGTTTGGCATCGAAATTCCACCTCCTAAGAGTTTTCTCAAGAAAACCCACATCGTAAGACATTTGCTTAGCGTTCCATGAACGCTAACTTCGTAAGTAGCCCCTCCACCGAGGGTCTTCTTTATTAGATAACTTCTGGTGCAAGAGAAACGATTTTCATGAAATCTCTGTCACGAAGTTCACGAGCAACTGGTCCAAAGATACGAGTTCCACGAGGACTCTTATCTTCTTTTACGATAACCGCTGCATTCTCATCAAAGCTGATGTAAGAACCGTCTTTACGACGAGCGCCGCTTTTCGTACGAACGATAACTGCTTTAACTACATCGCCCTTTTTGACAACGCCCCCTGGTGTTGCTTCTTTCACGGAGCAGATGATCAAATCACCGATGTGTCCTACGCGACGGCCAGTACCACCCAATACGCGGATGCACATAAGTTTCTTAGCGCCAGAGTTGTCAGCCACATTTAAACGAGATAGAGGTTGAATCATTGTCTAAACCCTCCTTCCGGAATTGATGCAATTAGCATATCTTAAACGATAATCGCTTTTTCTACAACTTCAACCAGTCTCCAGCGCTTGTCTTTGGAGATCGGACGAGTTTCCATTACTCTTACAACGTCACCGATTTGAGCTTCGTTGTTTTCGTCATGGGCTTTGAATTTCTTAGTATATTTGATTCTCTTGTGGTAAAGATCGTGCTTTTTATAAGTCTCAACAGCAACAACGATAGTTTTATCCATTTTGTTGCTAACGACTTTACCTACCTGAGTTTTACGTTCGTTACGTTCACTCATTGTGAGATCCTCCTCTCTCATTCATTAACTAATGATACCCAGTTCTCTTTCACGCAAAATAGTCTTTGCACGAGCAATCTCTTTGCGGACTTCTCGAATCTGAACTGGGTTCTCCAGTTGACCGGTAGCCAGTTGAAAACGGAGGTTAAAGAGTTGTTCCTTAAATCCGGCAACCTTTTGTTCAATCTCAGCAGTGGTTAAGTTGCGAAATTCACTAGCTTTCATTTGCTTCACCACCTACATCTTCTCTTTTAACAAACTTCGTTTTGATCGGCAGCTTGTGAGAAGCAAGACGCATTGCTTCGCGAGCAATCTCTTCACTTACGCCGGCAAGTTCGAACATGATTTTACCTGGCTTAACAACAGCAACCCATTTTTCCACGTTACCTTTACCACTACCCATCCGGACCTCAAGAGGCTTTTGAGTAATTGGCTTCGCAGGGAAAATTTTGATCCAAACTTTACCACCACGTCTGATATAACGAGTCATAGCAATACGGGCAGCTTCGATTTGACGGTTAGTTACCCAAGCTGGTTCCATAGCTTGCAAACCATATTCTCCGAAATGCACTTCCGTACCGCCTTTAGCACGGCCGCGCATGTTACCACGATGTTCTTTACGGTGTTTTACACGTTTAGGAACTAACATGATTAGTTGCCTCCTTCCGTTACAGCCTTTTTCTTAGCCGTTGGAAGAACTTCGCCACGATAGATCCATACTTTTACACCGATACGACCATAAGTAGTATGAGCTTCCGCTGTACCATAGTCGATATCCGCACGCAATGTATGAAGAGGAACTGTACCCTCGCTGTATCCTTCCGTTCTGGCGATTTCCGCTCCACCCAAACGACCGCTTACTGATGTTTTGATCCCTTTTGCTCCAGCTCTGATCGTTCTTTGGATCGCTTGTTTCATCGCACGACGGAACGAAACACGACGCTCCAACTGTTGAGCAATGCTTTCTGCAACCAAGATTGCGTCCAGCTCAGGATTTTTGATTTCAGAGATATTGATGTGGATTTTCTTACCGTTAGTCAGCTTGGAGATGTAGTTACGAATAACTTCAACCTCAGAGCCACCTTTACCGATAACCATACCAGGCTTCGCCGTATGAATAGTAACATTAACACGGTTCGCAGCACGTTCAATATCAATATGAGAAACAGCCGATTCCTTCAGCTTTTCTTTCAAATACTCGCGGATTTTCACGTCCTCAAGCAGCAGATCGCCGAAATCTTTGCCAGCGTACCACTTGGATTCCCAATCGCGGATAATACCAATTCTAAGTCCTACCGGGTTTACTTTCTGACCCACACGTTATCCCTCCTTATTTTTCAGATACCACTACAGTAATGTGGCTGGTACGTTTATTGATACGGCTCGCACGTCCCATAGCGCGAGGACGGAATCTCTTCATTGTTGGACCTTGGTTAACAAAGGTTTGGGAAATCACCAGGTTGTTAGGGTCCATAGAGTAGTTATGCTCAGCATTAGCGATAGCGGAGTTCAATACCTTCTCCACAATCGGGGATGCTGCTTTCGGCGTATGACGCAGAATCGCAATAGCTTCTCCTACTTGCTTGCCGCGGATCAAGTCGATAACCAATTGCACCTTACGAGGAGCAATACGTACGAATCTTGCAATGGATTTTGCTTCTGGCATGGAAGTACCTCCTCTCATTGACACTCATATTACCAAACGCTACGATTAGCGCTTGCCTGTTTTCTTGTCGTCATCATGACCTTTGTAAGTACGAGTTGGAGCAAACTCACCCAGTTTGTGTCCAACCATATCTTCCGTTACATACACCGGTACGTGCTTTCTGCCATCATACACCGCAAAAGTGTGACCAATGAATTGCGGGAAAATGGTAGAACGGCGAGACCAAGTTTTGATGACTTGTTTTTTCGTAGTATCACCTTGCGCTTCGACTTTCTTCAAAAGATAGTCATCCACGAAAGGACCCTTTTTTAAACTGCGACCCATGTTTCGTTCCTCCCTTCAATAATCGTGACGAGATTCATATTACTTCGTACGACGACGAACGATATATTTATCAGAAGCTTTACCTTTTTTACGAGTTTTATAACCCAGAGTCGGTTTACCCCATGGAGACATCGGGGATTTACGTCCGATTGGAGCGCGGCCTTCACCACCACCGTGAGGGTGATCGTTAGGGTTCATTACTACCCCGCGCACTTCAGGTCTTTGACCCAACCAGCGGGAACGTCCAGCTTTACCGATCTTAACCAATTCGTAGTCTTCGTTACCTACGGAACCGATTGTAGCGCGGCAAACTTTCAGTACTTTTCTTACTTCGCCGGAAGAAAGACGAACTGTTACATACTCATCTTCTTTACCAAGCAATTGAGCTTCTGTACCAGCTGCACGAACCAATTGTCCGCCTTTACCTGGCTTCAGCTCTATGTTGTGGATAACCGTACCTACAGGAATGTTCTCAAGCGGCAATGCATTACCGATTTTGATATCCGCATCTGCGCCGGAGAAAATTTGGTCTCCCACTTTCAAACCTTTAGGAGCGATGATGTAACGTTTCTCACCATCCGCATAATGAATCAAAGCGATATTAGCCGAACGGTTTGGATCATACTCGATTGTAGCAACGCGTCCAGGTATTCCGTCTTTGGTCCGTTTGAAATCGATAATCCGGTATTTACGCTTGTGGCCACCGCCTTGGTGACGAACCGTAATTTTACCTTGATTGTTGCGGCCCGCTTTCTTGCTAAGTGGAGCCAACAATGATTTCTCAGGTGTTGAAGTTGTAATTTCTTCGAATGTAGAAACCGACATAGCACGACGTGCTGGTGATGTTGGTTTATATTTCTTGATTGGCACTTGGATTCCCTCCTTACTTCAAAAAATTAGATTACGCGTTCTCGAAGAATTCGAGTTCTTTGCTGTCTGCGCTCAAGGAAACAATCGCTTTTTTCCACTCGGATGTATATCCGGAATGACGACCGTAGCGCTTAGGCTTAGCAGGCATTCTCAATGTGTTAACATTCGTTACTTTCACTTTGAAAATAGACTCAATGGCCTGTTTAATTTCCGTCTTGTTCGCACGGAGTTCCACTTCGAAGACATATTTCTTCTCGGCCATCATATCACTCGTACGTTCAGTGATCACAGGGCGCTTAATAATGTCGCGAGGGTTCTTCATTACGCAAACACCTCCTCTACCTTCTGTACCGCATCCTTAGTAATGATCAGCTTGTCATATACCATAACATCAAGCACGTTAATTCCTTCAGCCACCACAAATTTGATGCCAGGAATGTTGCGTGCGGACAATGCCACGTTTTCTTCGTAACCAGCTGTTACTACCAAAGCTTTACGATCCACTTTCAAGTTGCTAAGAATAGCTGCGAATTCTTTCGTCTTAGGTTGAGTCAATTGCAATTGATCCAACACGATGATTTCATTTCCGATTACCTTGGAAGATAATGCAGATTTAATCGCAAGACGACGTACTTTCTTCGGAAGTTTGTAAGAATAGCTGCGCGGAGTCGGACCAAATACGGTACCGCCACCTTTCCATTGAGGAGCGCGAATACTACCTTGACGAGCACGGCCTGTACCTTTTTGTTTCCAAGGCTTACGACCGCCGCCGCGAACTTCAGAACGACCTTTTACTTTATGTGTACCAAGACGAAGGGAAGCACGTTGCATCAACACTGCTTCGTTCAAAACGTGAGCGTGCGGCTCGATACCGAATACGGAATCCGACAACTCAACTTCTCCCACTTGGGAACCACTAACGTTGTATAATGCTACTTTTGGCATCTGTTAATCCTCCTTTCCTGCTTTACTTATTTCTTAACTGTAGATTTCACGCTAACGTAGCTGTTTTTAGCACCAGGGATGGAGCCTTTAACCAAGATAACGTTACGATCAATGTCTACTTTGATAACTTCAAGATTTTGCAAGGTTACTGTTTCGCTACCCATATGTCCTGGCAGGTTTTTACCTTTAGGAACGCGGTTAGCTTGGATCGAACCCATGGAACCTGGACCGCGGTGATAACGGGAACCGTGAGCCATTGGACCTGTGGATTGATTATGTCTTTTGATAACGCCTTGGAATCCTTTACCTTTGGAAGTACCTGTTACGTCAACGAACTCGCCAGTCGCGAACAAGTCAGCTTTAATTTCTTGGCCAACTTCAAATCCGGACATACCGCGAATTTCTTTTACGTAGCGCTTAGGTGTTGCGCCCGCTTTTTTCGCATGGCCCAACTCAGGCTTAATTGCGTTCTTTTCTTTTTTATCGTCGAAGCCGATTTGGATCGCTTCGTAACCGTCATTTTCAGCATCCTTCTTTTGCAGCACTGTGCAAGGACCTGCTTGGATAACCGTTACTGGAATCACCAAACCTTCTGGAGTAAACACTTGGGTCATTCCAAGTTTTTTCCCTAAGATACCTTTCATCGTTGACACCTCTTTTCCTTATATACGCTCATTTATTTATTCACAATGTGAATTATAGTTTGATTTCGATGTCCACACCGGACGGCAGATCCAAACGCATCAAAGCATCTACTGTTTGCGGCGTTGGATTAACAATATCGATCAAGCGCTTATGTGTGCGCATTTCGAATTGCTCGCGAGAGTCTTTGTATTTGTGAACTGCACGAAGAATCGTGATGATTTGCTTCTCCGTTGGCAGCGGAATCGGACCCGATACGCCTGCACCGGAACGTTTCGCAGTTTCTACAATTTTCTCAGCGGATTGATCAAGTACTCTGTGATCATAAGCCTTCAAACGAATACGAATTTTTTGCTTTGCCATAGTATTCCCTCCTTCTATCGCCCAATTTAGTATCGGACATACTCAGTGAAAATCTCCTGACGCCGTCCCTATGGCAAAGGGGCCGGGTGTGTCAGCAACCTCTCACTTCATCGCAACGTCACAGACCAACGCTCACTATTATATAAAATATGAAACAAAATAGCAAGCAAATCTTTATGTTTTTGCCTAAAAAAATAAATCCCCTCATCTTATAGAAGATGAAGGGATTCTTTCTATCAAAAATTACTTGCTGATGGTAGCAACCGCGCCCGCACCAACAGTACGTCCGCCTTCACGAATCGCGAAGCGAGTACCTTCTTCGATAGCGATTGGGGAGATCAGTTCAACCGTAACGGTGATGTTGTCACCAGGCATAACCATCTCAGTACCTTCAGGAAGGTTGATGATACCAGTTACGTCAGTTGTACGGAAGTAGAACTGAGGACGGTATCCAGTGAAGAAAGGCTTGTGACGGCCACCCTCTTCTTTAGTCAAAACGTAGATTTGAGCAGAGAAGTTAGTGTGAGGTTTAACCGAACCCGGTTTAGCCAAAACTTGTCCACGCTCGATATCTTTACGGTCTACACCACGAAGCAATGCACCGATGTTGTCACCAGCTTGAGCGGAATCCAGCAATTTGCGGAACATCTCAACGCCAGTTACAACGGATTTGCGAGTTTCTTCAACAAGACCAACGATTTCGATCTCGTCTTGAACTTTAACAGTACCGCGCTCTACACGACCTGTAGCAACTGTACCACGGCCAGTGATGGAGAATACGTCCTCGACAGGCATCAAGAAAGGCTTGTCAGTGTCGCGCTCAGGAGTTGGGATGTAAGTATCGATTTGCTCGAACAGCTCAACGATTTTGTCAGCCCAAGGACCGTCTGGGTTTTGCAAAGCTTCACGAGCTGCGCCGCGAACGATTGGAGTGTCGTCGCCTGGGAACTCGTATTCGTTCAACAGGTCGCGAACTTCCATTTCAACCAATTCAAGAAGCTCTTCGTCTTCAACCATGTCGCATTTGTTCAAGAATACAACGATGTAAGGAACGCCTACTTGGCGGGACAACAGGATGTGCTCGCGAGTTTGCGGCATTGGGCCGTCAGCTGCGGATACAACCAGGATTGCTCCGTCCATTTGTGCAGCACCAGTGATCATGTTTTTAACATAGTCAGCGTGACCTGGGCAGTCAACGTGTGCATAGTGACGGTTAGGAGTTTCATACTCAACGTGTGCGGTGGAGATAGTGATACCGCGCTCGCGCTCTTCTGGAGCTTTGTCGATTTGGTCAAATGCTACTGCAGCACCGCCGTATCTTTTGGACAATACAGTTGTGATAGCAGCTGTCAAAGTTGTTTTACCGTGGTCAACGTGACCGATGGTACCAATGTTAACATGGGGTTTATTACGTTCAAATTTCGCTTTTGCCATGGTTAGATTGCCTCCTTAAATAGACATTTATTATTAGGCGCCTTTGTGCTTTGCAACAATTTCTTCTGCAATGGACTTAGGCACTTCTTCATAATGGGAAATTTCCATAGAGTATACGCCGCGACCTTGTGTTCTGGAACGCAAAGTAGTGGAGTATCCAAACATTTCAGAAAGAGGTACCTTCGCACGAATGATTTGTGCACCGTGACGGGTGTCCATACCTTCGATACGTCCGCGGCGGGAGTTCAGGTCGCCCATTACGTCGCCCATGTACTCTTCCGGTACGGTAACTTCAACCTTCATGATTGGCTCTAGCAATGCCGGACGGCATTTTTCAGCAGCTGCTTTCAAAGCCATGGAGCCGGCAATTTTAAACGCCATCTCACTGGAGTCAACATCATGGTAAGAACCGTCAACGACAGTTGCTTTGATATCAACCAGCGGGAAGCCAGCGTATACGCCGTTCTTCATGGACTCTTCAATACCAGCTTGGATCGGAGCAATGTATTCACGAGGAATAGCACCACCGACGATTTTGCTTTCGAACTGGAAGCCAGTTCCCGGCTCAAGAGGTTCGAACTCAACCCAACAATGTCCGTATTGACCACGGCCACCGGATTGACGAACGAATTTACCTTCAACTTTAGCCGCTTGACGGAATGTTTCACGGTAAGCAACCTGTGGTTTACCCACATTGGTTTCTACCTTGAACTCACGAAGCATACGGTCAACCAAGATCTCCAGGTGAAGCTCACCCATACCGGCGATAATCGTTTGACCTGTCTCTTCGTCCGTGTGAGCACGGAAAGTTGGATCCTCTTCAGACAGTTTTTGCAAAGCGATACCCATTTTGTCTTGGTCAGCCTTGGTTTTAGGCTCAACAGCAAGCTGGATAACCGGCTCTGGGAAGTTCATGGACTCCAGGATTACCGGATGCTTCTCATCGCAAAGTGTGTCACCGGTTGTCGTATCTTTCAAACCAACGGCTGCCGCGATATCACCGGAGTAAACTTCGCTGATTTCTTGACGGCTGTTAGCGTGCATCTGAAGGATACGGCCGATTCTTTCACGTTTGCCTTTAGTGGAGTTGATTACGTACGAACCGGAGCTCAAGATACCGGAATATACGCGGAAGAATGTCAATTTACCTACAAACGGATCCGTCATGATCTTGAACGCAAGAGCAGCGAACGGTTGATCGTCAGCAGATTTACGAGTAACTTCCGTACCGTCCTCCAAAGTTCCTTTAATGTCAGGAACGTCGATAGGAGCTGGCAAATAATCCACAACAGCGTCAATCATCAATTGAACGCCTTTGTTACGGTAAGAAGAACCGCAAACAACAGGGAAGATCTTAACTTGGCAAACGCCTTGACGAAGAGCTTTTTTGATCTCTTCAACAGTCAATTCTTCACCCTCGAGGTATTTCATTGTAAGCTCTTCATCAAGCTCAGCAACTTTCTCCACGAGTTCAAGGCGAAGCTCTTCCGCTTTTGCTTTGTATTCTTCAGGGATTTCAACGATTTCGACTTCTTTACCCAAATCGTCTTTAAACATGTGGGCAACTTGTTCAACCAAGTCGATAATACCAACGAAATCACTTTCAGCACCGATCGGCAATTGGATAGCTACTGCATTTGCGCCAAGTCTTGCACGCATTTGCTCAATTACACCCAAGAAATCCGCGCCGATGATGTCCATTTTATTTACGTATGCAATACGAGGAACTCCGTAACGATCAGCTTGTCTCCAAACTGTCTCGGATTGAGGCTCAACGCCTTCCTTCGCACTGAACACACCTACTGCTCCATCCAACACGCGCAGGGAACGTTCAACTTCAACAGTGAAGTCAACGTGTCCCGGGGTATCGATGATATTGATGCGGTGACCTTTCCAAGAAGCAGTCGTAGCGGCAGACGTAATTGTAATACCGCGCTCTTGCTCTTGTTCCATCCAGTCCATCGTTGCAGCACCTTCGTGCACTTCACCGATTTTATGAGTACGGCCTGTGTAGAACAAGATACGCTCCGTTGTAGTCGTTTTACCCGCATCAATATGCGCCATAATCCCGATATTACGCGTATCTTTTAAGGAGAACTCTCTAGCCATTAGGTTGTCTCCTTCCTATTATCAGGAATTGAATTTTACCAACGATAGTGCGCGAACGCTTTGTTGGCTTCTGCCATTTTGTGCGTATCTTCACGTTTCTTAACGGAAGCACCTGTGTTGTTGCTGGCATCAATAATTTCTTGAGCCAATCTTTCTTCCATCGTTTTCTCACCGCGAAGGCGGGAGTAGTTTACCAACCAGCGAAGACCCAAAGTCGTACGACGATCTGGTCTTACTTCGATAGGTACTTGGTAGTTCGCACCACCTACACGACGGGCTTTTACTTCAAGAACAGGCATGATGTTTTTGATGGCTGCTTCAAACACTTCCATCGGCTCTTTACCTGTACGTTCTTGAATCAGATTGAAGGCGTTATAAAGGATTGTCTGAGCGACACCTCTTTTGCCATCGATCATAATGCGGTTGATCAAACGAGTTACCAGCTTGCTATTGTAAATAGGATCTGGCAATACGTCTCTGCGAGTAACTGGACCTTTACGAGGCATAGTTATCCCCCTTTCTCAAAAAGTTCATTCTATTTTGGTTTTTAGGACTTTTTCGCTTTTGGACGCTTCGTACCGTATTTCGAACGAGCTTGCATACGGTTGTTAACGCCGGATGTATCCAAAGCACCACGAACGATGTGATAACGTACCCCTGGAAGGTCTTTTACCCGGCCACCACGGATCAGAACAACACTGTGCTCTTGCAGGTTGTGTCCGATACCTGGGATGTAGGCAGTAACCTCTACACGGTTAGTCAAACGCACACGAGCGTATTTACGAAGTGCGGAGTTCGGTTTCTTCGGTGTCATTGTACCTACACGAGTACATACACCGCGCTTTTGAGGAGCGCTCAGGTCTGTAGCTTCTCTTTTCAGAGCGTTAAAACCTTTTTGAAGAGCCGGAGATTTCGATTTTTCGACTTTTGCTTGACGTCCTTTACGAACGAGCTGGTTAATTGTTGGCATGTCGCCACCTCCTTCCAAATTTGCGTTTCATGATTTAAGCCCACAGATCCAGGCGAATCGTAAATGAACAAAGTAAAAGTTTTTGCCATCATCACATCGCTGTTCTGCAGACAAAAACATCAGTTTGACTCATTCACTACAGCTGCCATTGCAGCTCCAACTTCAATACCACACGCCTTACCTAACAACTTCATGGAATCAACGTATGTTACCTTAACCCCCATTTTCTTGCAGAGGTTAACCATCTTTATCGTTATTCGCGGATCTGCATCTTGAGCAACAAAGACCTCTGTGGCCTTGCCTAGCTCCACCATTCTTGTCGCTTGCTTCGTGCCTATGCTTATGTTCGCTGCCTGTTTCACTTTTTCATAAGACATAAAAACATCCTCCAAAGCACAGGTGACTATTATAAATTGGCACACTTCGATATATTAGCATCCCATGAACACTGTGTCAAGAAAATTGCTTGTCTTCACAAAAAGAAAATAATTCACATTTTCTTAGGTGAAGACAAGCATTTATCCATTCTCTATTCGACATCAAGTGTCTAGTAGGCTTCTTGCTATTATTCTACCGTAACAGTTTCCATCTCTACGGACAGATTCTCATCGGTTTCCGGTTCATTCGGGTTCGTAATACGGATATTGCGGTATCTCGGCATCCCTGTTCCCGCAGGAATGAGCTTACCGATGATAACATTTTCCTTCAAGCCGAGCAGCTGGTCGACCTTGCCTTTGATAGCGGCGTCAGTCAATACGCGTGTCGTTTCCTGGAAGGATGCCGCGGACAGGAACGAATCCGTCTCAAGGGATGCTTTGGTAATACCTAACAGCACCGGCCTTGCAACGGCTGGTTCTAGGTCTGCGAACAGAGCAACTTTGTTCGCTTCCTCGTATTCATGAATGTCAACGAACGAGCCTGGCAGCAGAGTTGTATCTCCAGCGTCAACGATACGGATTTTGCGAAGCATCTGGCGAACCATAACTTCGATATGCTTATCGTTGATTTCAACGCCCTGGTTACGGTAAACGCGTTGAACCTCTTGAAGGATATAGTTCTGCACGCCGCGGATACCCTTGATACGCAGCATTTCTTTAGGGTCGATGGAGCCTTCCGTCAGCTCGTCACCGGCTTCAACGTGCTGGTTCACCGATACACGGATACGGGATCCGTAAGGTACTGCATACGTTTTGGATTCAGCTTCGCCATGGACTTCGATTTCACGACGGTCTTTCGCTTCACGGATATCTTTAATAGTACCATCAATTTCCGTGATGATCGCTTGACCTTTCGGATTTCTAGCCTCGAACAGCTCCTGGATACGCGGCAAACCTTGCGTGATATCGTCTCCCGCAACGCCCCCTGTATGGAACGTACGCATCGTCAACTGAGTTCCCGGTTCACCGATGGACTGAGCGGCGATAATACCGACAGCTTCCCCGATTTCCACGTGATTGCCTGTCGCCAGGTTACGGCCGTAGCATTTTTTGCAGACGCCGTGTCTGGAGCGGCAGCTGAGTACGGAACGGATTTGCAGTTTTTCGATACCAGCTTCAATGATTCTGTCAGCGATATTTGCTTCGATCAATTCATTGCGGCCGATAATAACCTCGCCGGTTTGCGGATCGCGAATCGTTTCGAACGCGTAGCGGCCTTCGATACGATCGTACAGATCTTCGATGACCTCTTTACCGTCTTGAATACGGCTAACCATAAAGCCTTTATCGGTACCGCAATCTTCGTCACGAACGATAACGTCTTGCGCAACGTCGACGAGACGACGAGTCAAGTAACCGGAGTCCGCTGTACGAAGCGCCGTATCCGCCAGACCTTTACGAGCACCGTGCGTGGAAATAAAATACTCCAAGACCGTCAAACCTTCACGGAAGTTCGATTTGATTGGCAACTCATAGATACGTCCGGTTGGCGTCGCCATCAGACCGCGCATACCGCCCAGCTGTGTAATCTGCGATTTGTTACCCCGTGCTTTGGATTCCACCATCATGTTGATGGAATTATATTTATCAAGGGACTTCATCAGGATATCCGTGATTTCATCCTTCGTTTTACTCCAGATCGCAATAACGCGGTCATACCGTTCGTCGTCCGTAATCAGACCACGGCGATATTGGTTCGTTACCACATTAACTTTATCTTCCGACTCTTTCAGAAGCGCATCCTTCTCAGGTGGAACCGTTACGTCGGATACAGCGATCGTAATCCCCGCTTTGGTCGAGTAGGTAAAGCCCAGCTCCTTGATGCGGTCCAAAATAACCGACGTTTGAGTCGTATGATATTTGCGGAAGCATTCGGCAATAATGGAGCCTAAGTACTCTTTGCCGATGGCTTTACACTCAGGCAGCTCTTCCATGATCTTACGGATGTTCGCGCCCTTTTCAAATACGAAATAGCGGTCCGACGCACCGTTCAACAGGTTAGTCTTAGTCGGCTCGTTGATATACGGGAAATCGGAAGGGTAAATTTCGTTGAAAATGACTTTACCGATCGTCGTAATGAGCATAGCTTCCTGCTGCTCAGGCGTAAAGCTCGTTTTATTGAGCACTTTCGCCGGGATCGCAATACGCGCGTGCAGTGCAGCAGCTCCGCGTTGGTATAAGGAAACCGCTTCGTGCACAGAACGAACGATAGTCAAAGCGCCTTTAGCAAACTTGTTATCCGTGGTCAGATAGAAGCTGCCCAAGACCATATCCTGCGAAGGTGTAACAACCGGCTTACCGTCTTTCGGGTTCAAGATGTTACCCGATGCAAGCATGAGCACTCGTGCTTCTGCTTGTGCCTCAGAGGACAACGGTACGTGAACGGCCATCTGGTCACCGTCGAAGTCCGCATTATACGCCGTACATACGAGCGGATGCAGCTTGATGGCGCGGCCTTCTACCAGGATCGGTTCGAACGCTTGAATACCTAGTCTGTGCAGCGTAGGGGCACGGTTCAGAAGAACTGGATGCTCCTTGATTACTTCTTCGAGAACATCCCACACCTCAGGGCTTACACGCTCAACTTTACGTTTTGCGCTTTTGATATTGTGGGCAAGACCTTTGTTCACAAGCTCTTTCATAACGAAAGGCTTAAACAGTTCCAATGCCATTTCCTTAGGAAGACCGCATTGGTACATTTTCAAGCTTGGTCCTACTACGATAACGGAACGACCGGAATAGTCAACCCGTTTACCGAGCAAGTTTTGACGGAAACGCCCTTGCTTACCTTTGAGCATGTGGCTCAAGGATTTCAACGGACGGTTACCAGGACCAGTTACAGGACGGCCACGGCGGCCGTTGTCGATCAACGCATCGACAGCTTCCTGCAGCATGCGCTTCTCGTTCTGAACAATGATGTCCGGTGCGCCGAGATCCAACAAACGCTTCAAACGGTTGTTCCGGTTAATAACACGGCGGTACAAATCGTTCAAGTCGGAAGTGGCAAAACGTCCGCCATCCAATTGAACCATCGGGCGAAGCTCTGGCGGGATGACCGGAAGTACATCCAGAACCATCCACTCCGGCATATTTTTCGAATTGCGGAATGCTTCCATAACTTCAAGACGCTTAATGGCACGATTACGACGCTGCCCTTGCGCGGTCTTAAGTTCTTCTTTCAGCTGTTCAACCTCTTTATCGATGTCGATATCCTGAAGAAGCTTTTTGACCGCTTCTGCACCCATTCCAGCTTGGAAAGCATACCCGTATTTCTCACGGTAGCTGCGGTATTCTTTCTCGGACAGCAGCTGCTTTTTCTCAAGCGGTGTATCTCCTGGATCGGTTACTACATAAGATGCGAAATAGATAATCTCTTCAAGCGAACGAGGAGACATATCCAAAGCCAAGCCCATGCGGCTCGGAATCCCTTTGAAATACCAGATATGGGATACCGGCGCCGCCAGCTCAATGTGACCCATCCGTTCGCGACGGACCTTTTGACGGGTAACTTCCACGCCGCAGCGATCACAAACTACGCCTTTATAACGAACGCGTTTGTATTTGCCGCAGTGACATTCCCAGTCCTTTGTAGGGCCAAATATTTTTTCACAGAACAAGCCTTCCTTCTCAGGCTTCAACGTTCTGTAGTTAATTGTTTCCGGCTTTTTGACTTCCCCACGGGACCATGAACGAATCTTTTCAGGAGAGGCCAAGCCTATTTTCATGAATTCGAAGTTGTTAACGTCCATCAAGGAGCAACCCTCCTTAAAGTTTTGTGGAACAAAACTGCATTGTAAGCATAAGCCTTATTAAGGCTGCCTCTGTAGAGCCTGACGGTCTCACGAACATTGCGTTATTCTACACCTAACTCCGCGCCTTCGAGATTAAGGTTCAGCTTATCGCTAGTTACCTCGTCTTCGTCGTCCATTTCCTTCATTTCGATTTCTTGCTCGTCTCCAGAGAGGATCTTAACGTCCATACCCAAGCTCTGAAGCTCTTTGATCAATACTTTAAAGGATTCCGGAACACCAGGCTCAGGAACGTTTTCACCTTTTACAATCGATTCATATGTTTTGACACGACCGACAACGTCATCGGATTTCACGGTCAAAATTTCTTGCAGTGTATAAGCGGCACCATAAGCTTCCAACGCCCAAACCTCCATCTCCCCGAAACGCTGTCCGCCGAATTGAGCTTTACCTCCCAATGGCTGCTGCGTGACAAGAGAGTAAGGACCAGTAGATCGGGCATGGATTTTATCGTCAACCATATGCGCCAGTTTAATCATGTACATGATCCCAACGGTAACTTCGCGTTCGAACTCTTCACCCGTACGACCATCATACAGTTTTGTTTTACCGCTGCGGTTCATACCTGCTTCTTCCATCGTATCGAATACGTCATATTCACGAGCACCGTCGAATACCGGTGTAGCTGTATGAATACCAAGCAAGTTGGCAGCCATACCCAAGTGAACCTCGAACGCCTGACCGATGTTCATCCGCGAAGGAACGCCCAGAGGGTTCAAGACGACTTGAACAGGAGTTCCGTCCGGCAAGAACGGCATGTCCTCTTCCGGCAGAATGCGCGCGATAACCCCTTTGTTACCGTGACGTCCGGCCATTTTATCGCCTTCGGAGATTTTCCGCTTTTGAGCGATATAGACACGAACCAGCTGATTTACGCCCGGAGGCAATTCATCGCCGTTCTCACGGGTAAATACTTTCACGTCAACGACGATACCGTCGGTTCCGTGCGGCACACGAAGGGACGTATCACGAACTTCACGGGCTTTTTCACCGAAAATTGCATGCAGCAAGCGCTCTTCCGCCGTTAGTTCCGTAACCCCTTTAGGTGTTACTTTACCAACAAGAATATCACCTGCGCCGATTTCGGCACCGACACGAATAATACCGCGCTCATCCAGATTCTTCAGCGCATCCTCACCTACGTTTGGAATATCGCGCGTAATTTCCTCCGGTCCAAGCTTCGTATCTCTCGCTTCGGATTCGTATTCCTCAATATGAATGGATGTGTACACATCCTCTTTAACTAGCTTTTGGCTAAGCAAGATAGCATCCTCGTAGTTGTAGCCTTCCCAAGTCATGAACGCTACGACCACGTTGCGGCCCAATGCCAATTCGCCCATTTCCGTAGATGGTCCGTCAGCCAAAATATCTCCGACACGAACCTTCTCGCCTTTATGGCAAATCGGACGCTGGTTGATGCAAGTACCTTGGTTGGAACGCATAAACTTATGAAGCTTATGCTTGATCAAATCTCCGTTTACGAGCTTGCCATCTACCATCTGCTGACGGCGGACCCAAATCTCGTTAGCCGTTACACGCTCAACAACACCGTCTACTTTGGATACGATACATACGCCGGAATCCTTTGCCGCTTTATGCTCCATTCCCGTACCTACGAGAGGCGCTTTAGGGATAAGCAAAGGCACTGCTTGCCGCTGCATGTTCGAACCCATGAGGGCGCGGTTGGAGTCGTCGTTTTCCAGAAACGGAATCAGAGCCGTAGCGACAGACACAACCTGTTTCGGAGAAACGTCCATATAGTCAACGCGTGCTTTAGGCAGCGTCAAAATATCATCCTTGTAACGAACGATTACAGAATCATTCGCAAACAGACCTTCTTCGGTAAGCTCGGCATTCGCCTGGGCAACAACGTAGTTATCTTCCTCGTCCGCCGTCAAATAAGCGATTTGCTCCGTGACGACTCCCGTCTTCGGATCTACCCAACGGTATGGTGCTTCAATGAAGCCATACTCATTGATTCTCGCAAAAGTGGACAAGGAGTTGATCAACCCGATGTTCGGACCCTCCGGAGTCTCGATAGGACACATACGGCCATAGTGAGAGTGGTGAACGTCGCGGACTTCAAAGCCAGCGCGCTCTCTCGTCAAACCGCCGGGACCCAATGCGGACAAACGACGCTTGTGCGTCAGCTCAGCCAACGGGTTCGTTTGGTCCATAAACTGAGACAGCTGGGAGCTTCCGAAAAACTCTTTAATCGAAGCGATAACCGGTCTGATGTTGATCAGAGCCTGCGGCGTTATCACGTTAGCGTCTTGAATGGACATACGCTCACGAACTACACGCTCCATACGGGACAAACCGATACGGAATTGGTTCTGCAGCAATTCGCCGACGGAACGCAAACGTCTGTTGCCCAGGTGGTCGATGTCATCGGTGCTGCCAATGCCATGCAGAAGATTGATGAAGTAGTTAATGGATGAAATGATATCTGCAGGCGTAATGTTTTTGACCGACTTATCGATCTTGCCGTTGGCAATGACTTTTACGATCTTGCCGTCTTCGATAGGAGAGTACACATTGATGCATTGGAAAGGAATACGCTCCATCTCCGTTACACCGTTAACTGCCGTATACTCTTTGAATCCAACGTTATTCTCCAAATAAGGGAGAATCTCGTCAAGAAGACGACGGTCCAGCAATTGACCTGCTTCTGCAATGATTTCACCGGTTTCGGAATCCACCAAGGTTTCAGCCAATCTCTGATTGAACAATCTATTCTTGATGTGAAGCTTTTTATTGATTTTATAGCGACCGACATTAGCCAAATCGTAGCGCTTCGGATCGAAGAAACGAGCTACCAGCAAGCTTCTCGCATTATCCAGCGTAGGCGGCTCGCCCGGACGCAGACGTTCATAGATTTCAATTAACGCTTTATCTGTAGAATCGGTATTATCCTTATCCAGCGTATTCCGGATATACTCATCGTCACCGAGCAGGTCCAAGATTTCCGCGTCCGTACCAAAGCCAAGAGCTCTCAGCAGAACAGTAACCGGAATCTTCCTAGTACGGTCAATACGAACATAAATGATATCTTTGGCATCCGTCTCTAACTCCAGCCATGCGCCGCGGTTAGGAATAACGGTAGCCGTATATGTTTTCTTGCCGTTTTTGTCCACTTTCGTGCTAAAATAGACGCTAGGAGAACGAACCAGCTGACTGACGATAACCCGTTCGGCACCATTGATAATAAAAGTCCCTGTTTCCGTCATCAAAGGGAAATCTCCCATAAATACTTCTTGTTCTTTGACTTCACCAGTTTCCTTATTGATCAAGCGCACTTTCACACGAAGCGGAGCTGCGTAAGTAACATCACGTTCTTTGGACTCGTCAACCGAATACTTAGGCTCTCCTAAGCTGTAATCGATAAACTCCAATACCAAATTCCCCGTAAAATCCTGTATCGGGGAAATATCCTGAAACATTTCACGCAATCCTTCTTCCAAAAACCACTCGTATGATTTTTGTTGGATTTCAATCAAGTTTGGAACGTCCAGAACTTCATGAATCCGAGCGTATGACCTGCGTTTGCGTCGACCTAATTGAACAAGATGACCCGCCAACTTTGATTCACCCCTCATGTCTACTCAATAGAACAAAATAAAAGCCTCTCCTGAAGCCTTCTCGAGTAAATACTGTTGAAGTGATACTTCTTTTGGAAGCTTCTAAATGCATCAACTTTCATGTTACCATAATTTTCTCCATACCTTGTAGGTTTTACCTAAAATTTAAACATTATACGTCGAATGCTTAAACTTTATTCACCCGGGTACGAAAAAATGTCTTGACATTTTAGCATACTAAAGACATATAACCCAATCTTAATGCTGACATTTTATAATAATACCACATACAAAATGTCAAGTCAACATAATTGTCATACAGCCCACTTATTTCACCGCTTTATAGATCCGATAGCCCTTATCCTTGTCCACTTCCGCTACTTTCGAAAATAGACTCTCCAGCTTGGCGAAGGCTGAAGGGGCTCCCTGCTTCTTCTGAATGACGACCCACAATGCACCGCCAGGATTCAGAACCTCATATGCCTGCTCAAAAATTTGATGTACCGTCTCTTTCCCCGCCCGAATAGGAGGGTTCGTCAGAACAACATCATATTTGCGGTCGAGCACTTCTGCCAGCTTATCGCTTTGCAAAATTTCCACATTGGTGATGTGGTTGCGCTGGGCGTTGGAACGAGCCAGCTCTACTGCTCTTTCGTTAATATCTACAAGAGTTACCTTCCCTCGAGGCACACACATCGCAGCGGCAAGCCCGATCGGTCCGTATCCGCAGCCCACGTCAAGCACCTGAGCATCTTCAGGCAGCTGCATTGCAGCTATTAACACCTTGGACCCATAATCGACCCCCTTTTTGGAAAAGACTCCGGCATCGGTACTAAAGGTAAACTTGTGTCCTCTCAGTGTCTCTTCCACTGTGTGTACGTCATGTGCCGCAGTCGGCTTTTGTGAATAATAATGGTCGTTGATTTCCCTCACCTCCCTAGACGTTCTTATCTATCGTCCGTGCTGTGGCCACCCCGATGAAGATAGAGAAAACCCCCTGAAGTAACAAGCTCCAAGGGGTTTAATGGAAACAGAAACTATTTTACTTCTACAGATGCGCCAGCTTCTTCAAGTTTAGCTTTGATAGCATCAGCTTCTTCTTTGCCCACTTTTTCTTTGATTGGTTTTGGAGCGCCGTCAACCAAGTCTTTAGCTTCTTTCAAACCAAGACCAGTGATCTCACGAACAACTTTGATAACGTTGATTTTGGAAGCGCCAGCGTTAGCCAGAATTACGTCGAATTCTGTTTGCTCAGCAGCTTCAGCAGCAGCGCCGCCGCCAGCTACAACAGCTACTGGAGCTGCAGCAGTTACGCCGAATTCTTCTTCGATTGCTTTAACAAGATCGTTCAATTCCAAAACTGTCATGCCTTTAATGGCTTCCAAGATTTGCTCTTTACTCATGGTATATATACCTCCAATAATTTATTGTTTTACGAGATTAAAATTGAAAGAAGCTTAAGCTTCTTGCGCGCCGCCGTCTTTTTCTGCCACAGCTTTAACCGCAAGGGCGAAGTTGCGAACAGGAGCTTGGAGCACGCTGAGCAACATGGACAGCAAGCCTTCTCTGGAAGGAAGCTCGGCCAGTGCCTTGATTTGGTTTACATCAACAACTTTACCTTCTACTACACCTGCTTTAACGTTCAGATGCTCGTTTTTCTTTGCAAAAGCCGTCAAGATTTTTGCAGGAGCAACGATATCGTCTTTACTGAAAGCGATGGCTGTAGGACCTGTAAGGTACTCATTCAACTCGCTCAGTTCAGCACTCGCGGTAGCACGTCTAGCCAAAGTGTTTTTCAATACTTGGAATTCAATGCCTGCTTCGCGCAGCTGCTTACGAAGCTCAGTAACTTGAGCCACGTTCAAACCGCGGTAGTCAGCAACGATCGTGCAAGAGCTGCCTTTCAGCTTCTCGGTTACTTCCGCAACCTGCTGAGATTTTTGCTCAAGAATTTTCGCGTTTGCCATTTTTGCACCTCCTAAAGTTTTCGTGAGAAAACGGTCTCCGTCATCAAAAAGTAAGTTTTCAAAGAAGAAAACGGACTCGTCAGTTACCGTATCAACTTAACTCGTAAACATTCCGCTAGTTACCGTTCCATACGTTCTATCGGTCATGTCTGCGAAGGATTCCGCTTAAAGCAAAAATGCCTTCGCAGACAATGCGAAGGCATGATGATTCACGTTTCTTTGTGTTGAAGCAAAGAAAACCGATTCTATATCATAACACCTCGGCAGGAAATTAAGCTGTTCACCAGCACCTGCTGTCTACGGTAAGTCATATTCGATTATCAACTTAGATAGGTTAGCATGTGCGACTTAAAAAGTCAACTGCCAAGCTTATCCTTATCTAAAGGTTTGTACGTTTACACGCGCGCTAGGTCCCATAGTCGAGGAAACAGCGATGTTTTTCAGGTATACACCTTTAGCAGCCGCAGGCTTCGCTCTGTTCAAAGCATCAACCAATGCACGGAAGTTGTCAGCCAGCTTCTCAGCATCGAAGGATACTTTACCGATAGGAGCATGGATTTGACCAGCTTTATCCAAGCGGTATTCGATTTTACCAGCCTTGATCTCCTGAACCGCTTTAGCTACGTCAAACGTAACTGTACCGGCTTTAGGGTTAGGCATCAAACCTTTACCACCCAAGATACGTCCCAGCTTACCCACTTCACTCATCATGTCAGGGGTCGCTACGCACACATCAAAGTCGAACCAACCTTGTTGGATCTTGTTAATCATGTCTTGATCGCCAACGAAGTCAGCGCCAGCAGCTTCCGCTTCTTTTGCTTTTTCGCCTTTAGCAAATACAAGAACACGTTTCGTTTTACCAGTGCCGTGCGGCAATACAACTACGCCACGAACAGCTTGGTCTTGTTTACGCGGGTCTACACCCAAACGCACTGCAACTTCAACGGTTTCGTCAAACTTAGCAGTCGCCGCTTTTTTTACAAGCTCAATAGCTTCCAACGGTTCGAAAACCGCGTCAGCATCAATAAGCTTAGCAGCTTCTAAATACTTTTTACCGTGTTTAGGCACTTTGTTTGTCCTCCTCTGTGGTATTAGCGGAATATCCTCCCACTGATAGTGCAACTGTTACATCATATCTATGATGTCAGTTGTCACTGATAGTGCAATCGTTACATGATATAAATCATGTCGATTGTCACTCGTTGTGCAACCATTACATAGCCAAAGCTATGCCGGCTGGCACTCGTTTTTCCTGGAAACAGGAATTAGTCCTCGATAACAACACCCATACTGCGAGCAGTACCTTCGACCATGCGCATTGCAGCCTCAACGGATGCAGCGTTAAGATCGGGCATTTTTTGTTCAGCGATTTCACGGACAGTTGCACGTTTCACTGTAGCAACTTTCTTTTTGTTAGGCTCGCCGGAACCTTTTTCGATTTTTGCAGCAACACGCAGCAATACAGCAGCCGGTGGAGTTTTGCAAATAAACGTAAAGGAACGGTCCTCGAATACTGTGATTTCAACCGGAATGATCAAACCAGCTTGGTCTGCAGTACGAGCGTTGAACTCTTTACAAAAAGCCATGATGTTAACACCTGCTTGACCCAAAGCCGGACCGATTGGCGGAGCCGGATTCGCTTTACCAGCAGGAACTTGAAGCTTAACAATCTTGATAACCTTTTTTGCCATTGTGTGACACCCCCTTGTACGTAGTGTGGCGGACCTCTACGACCTAGAGCTTTTCTACCTGGTGGTAATCAAGCTCCACAGGCGTTTCCCGCCCGAACATGTTTACATGTACCTTCAGCTTTGCCTTGTCGATAAGAATTTCTTCTACAGACCCGACAAAATTCGCAAAAGGTCCCACTTTCACACGAACGGTTTCTTTCAGTTCGAAGTCAATCTTCGGCTTCGGCTCTTCGATGCCCATATGCTTGAGAATAGCATCCACTTCTTCAGGAAGCAATGCCGTTGGCTTCGAACCCGATCCTGTCGAACCGACAAAACCGGTTACTCCCGGCGTATTACGCACAACATACCACGAGTCATCGGTTTGAATCATTTCGACCAAAACATAACCCGGGTACACCTTACGCATAACCGTCTTCTTCTTGCCGTCTTTATTCACAAGCTCTTCTTCCATCGGAACCAGAACACGAAAGATCTTGTCCTTCATATCCATTGATTCAACGCGCTTCTCCAAGTTTGCCTTGACCTTATTCTCATACCCGGAATAGGTATGTACGACGTACCATCTTTTTTCCATTTCCATATTAGCCACCTATGCTCCCGTTTTATTAAAAACAAGACGAAGCAGCTCAGAAATGCCCAAATCAAGTACGTAGAAGTAAATGGTCGTGAAGACAACCGTAAACAGAACGACAAGCGTGTAGCTGGTCAATTCCTTACGACTTGGCCACTTCACCTTTTTCAATTCGGACCAGCTGTCCACAAAAAAAGAAAACGTGTTGCCGAATCCTTGCCTCATTCTAGCCAAAAAGGACACAACTACACCTCCAAGAAACTACCTAGTTTCGCGATGAGCGGTATGTTCATTGCAAAACTTGCAAAACTTCTTCAACTCCATGCGGTCTGGATGGTTGCGCTTATTTTTATTGGACGTATAGTTTCTTTGCTTGCAGTTCGTGCACGCTAACGTGATAATAACCCGCATGATGTACACCTCCTACGGACCAGCCTCAATTTTTTAAACCTTAAAGGTTCAGCAAAAAAACGCCTTACAGTTTTAAGGCTACCTATGTACTTTAGCACAGCGCCATTTAGGTGTCAAGGGAAACCTATTACTACCATACCGCTCCATTCGCCTTCGCCTATAAGTACCAGTATGGACCAAGGTACGATTCTGTAAACCTGTATCGAAAAGGAATGCTATCATTACCGGGCCAGAGCTTTCCGGATAAAAAAAAAATAAAGCACCCTGCCTATGCCATGGGGTGCCTTCTATGCGTCTCTAACTTCCAAATATCGTTCCAACTTTCTCTTAACGCGCTGCAAAGCATTATCAATCGACTTCACATGACGGTCCAAATCTACCGCTATTTCCTGATAGGAACGGCCATCCAAATAAAGCATCAGCACTCTGCGTTCAAGATCGCTCAGAATCTCTCCCATCTTGTCTTCCAGACCGCTGAACTCTTCTTGATTGATGATCAATTCTTCCGGATCCGTCACGCGGGTACCGCAGATCACATCAAGCAAGGTTCGGTCAGAGTCTTCATCATAAATGGGCTTGTCCAGCGATACGTAAGAATTAAGAGGAATATGCTTCTGGCGTGTAGCGGTCTTAATAGCCGTGATGATCTGCCGGGTGATACATAACTCCGCAAAAGCCTTAAAGGAGGCGAGTTTATCCCCTCGAAAGTCCCGGATCGATTTATATAAACCTATCATACCTTCCTGTACGATATCTTCCCTGTCCGCTCCTATCAAAAAATAAGAGCGCGCTTTGGCTCGAACGAAGTTCTTGTACTTGTTAATCAAGTACTCCAATGCGTCGCTGTCTCCGTCGCGAACCGCATCGACAATGTCTTCATCTGCCTTGAGGTCATATTCGTACATTCTCAGTTCTTTGAGGTCGACACTCACGGACAATCCCTCCGGCCTGGCAAGACTACGATTCCTTATTTCCCATGAAAGCTAGGATAAGTATACATTATGTAATCTAACATCGTCAACCAAATTCCATAGACCCAAAGACCGGAAATAGCCGATTATGACTGGCCTCTCCGCCATTTTTCGAACAGAGCCTTCATGTCGCCCTTCAAATTACTGTCAAATGTGTTTCTTTTTCCAGTAGGTTCATGCTGTATCTTGTGCTGAATTTCCCGTTTGGACTGCTTAACCTTGTTGAGAAGCTCTCCGGCCGGCACACGAAATGCTCCCTTGCCAAAGATCACGTGCTGTTCGGTCATATCGGAGGTCGCCACATAAATTTGCTTGCGGCGCCCGATATGTTCGGTTACGAGCCGCTCGATGAGCTCGTCCGCCGTTTCTTTTTCCTTGGTATAAAACACAGACAGCTTGCTTTGCAAATATTTACCGCCGAGGCCCGGCACGAAGTAAGCGTCAAACACAAGCAGCACCCTGGTTCCCGAAAAAGACTGATATTCCGCCAACAGCTCAATAAGCCGGTCGCGCGCTTCCTCCAGGCTGATATCCTTTAGCTTTTGCAGCTCCGGCCAGGCACCGATAATGTTATATCCATCTACAATAAGGATTTCCTGGATCATGTTTCCAGCCGTCTATTTCGCGGTTAAACGTTGGCGTACAACCTCGTACATAAAGACGGACGCCGCCACCGACGCATTCAACGAATTGATGTGCCCGAACATCGGAAGCTTCAGCAGGAAGTCGCATTTTTCCTTGATGAGTCTGCCCATGCCTTTATTCTCGTTTCCTATGACCAGAGCGAGAGGCATGTTCAGGTTAGTTTGGTACAGCGGCTGCTGCGCGGCGACGTCGGTACCGGCCACCCAGATGCCCCGCTCCTTGAGCTGCTCTATCGTCTGGGCCAGATTCGTTACCCTAGCCACACGCACGTATTCTACTGCGCCGGCCGAGGTTTTGGATACTGTGGCAGTCAGGCCTACGGATCTGCGTTTCGGTATAATCACGCCATGTACTCCGGTACAGTCGGCTGTACGCAGAATCGAGCCCAGGTTATGGGGGTCCTCGATCTCATCGAGAATCAGGATGAAAGGCTCCTCGCTGCGGCTTTGGGCGTATGCCAGAATGTCCTCCACTTCCACATAATCATAGGCGGCCACTTGTGCTACTACACCCTGATGCTGCACATCGTTGACCATTTGGTCCAGCTTGCGCTTATCGGCAGTCTGGACGATGACCCCGTTTTGCTTCGCTTCGGCAATAATAGGCTGGGTCAGCTGTTTTTGCGCATTTTCGGCAATCCATATCTTGTTGATGGTTCTTCCGGAGCGAAGCGCCTCCAGCACGGAATGCTTGCCAGCGATAAATTCCTCCATACGTTGTCTCTCCTTCTTTTGACGATCGGCTTTTGCCCTGCTATACTTTGCCCTCATCGCGTTCCAGGGACAGCATGAGCAAATAATGAAGTCTTTCCAATCGTTTCGTGTAATACAAATATCCGATCAAGCATTCAAAGGCGGTACTGTGGCGATATTCCAGAATGTCCGCGTTTTTGGCAGACGTTCCGGATTTAGCATTGCGGCCCCGCTTCACAACATCCGTTTCCTCTTCGGTAAGCAAAGGAAGCCATGCCTGCAAAGCCTTGGCTTGCGCCCGTGCCGACACATATTGGGTAGACTGCTTATGCAGGTGGTTAGGCCGATGATTCGCTTTTGAGATGACATACTGCCGAATGAACATTTCATAGACCGCGTCTCCAATATATGCAAGCACGAGAGGGTTTAACTGCTGCGGGTCTTTAGCCGGCGGAAAACAGAACAGATCGGAATCGAAAGGGATGGGATCTTTCATCATTTTCTCCGCCAACGGATACCCTGTGCCGTATCTTCCAGCAGGATGCCGCGCTCGGTCAGCAAATTGCGAATCTCGTCCGCACGCGCCCAGTTTTTGGACTTTCTGGCCTCGGTACGTTCCACGATCAGCTGCTCAATCTCCTCATCCAGCAGCTCTTCTTCCACTTTGGATAGTATGCCCAGGATGCTGTCCATCTTTTCAAAATGCTCCAGCAGCAGGTTGAGCGTTCCTTGTGTGACGTTCTCCAGTTGAACGTAAGGATTCGCGATATTGACCAGCTCGAACACGGAAGTGATAGCATCCGGAGTGTTGAAATCGTCGTTCATTTTGGCTGTGAATTGATTCAAAACCTCTGCGACGGAGCGAGCCACCTCCTCAGACGCCGCTCCTTCTGCCGCGTTGGCAAGTCGATGCTTAATGTTAGCGATGCAATTGTCGATACGCGCCAATCCGTTCTTGGCCTGCTCTATCGTCTCATCGCTGAAGTTAAGCGGATTGCGATAATGCGCGGACAGCATGAAATACCGGATGACCTGCGGGCTGATCGTCTTCAGCAGCTGATTCACATTCACGCCGTTGCCGAGTGACTTGGACATTTTTTCATTATTGATGTTAATGTATCCGTTGTGCATCCAGTAATTGGCCATCGTATGGCCGGTATAGCACTCCGACTGGGCAATCTCGCACTCATGATGCGGGAATTGAAGATCCTGGCCCCCGCCGTGAATATCAATTGTATTCCCCAGATACTTATGCACCATCGTGGAGCATTCAATATGCCAGCCCGGTCTTCCTTCACCCCATGGGCTTGACCAGGAAATTTCACCCGGCTTCGCCGCCTTCCACAAGACGAAGTCCTGCGGATTTTCCTTGCGATCGTCCACCTCAACACGAATGCCGAACTGAAGCTCCTCCAGGTTTTGGTGGGACAGCTTACCGTATTCATCGAATTTCGTCGTACGGAAATAAACGTCTCCGCCATTCTCATAAGCATAGCCCTTCTCAACCAGCCCGTCGATAAAAGCGATGATTTCATCGATGTTTTCCGTTACACGCGGATTCAAGGTCGCTTTCCGGACGCCCAGCCCTTCCGTATCCTCGTAAAACTTCTGGATGAACATATCCGCTACTTCCGGAACGGTGAGCTCCATTTGAGCCGCTCGTTTGATCAGCTTATCATCCACATCGGTAAAATTTACAACGTAGGTAACGTTATAGCCGATAAACTCAAGGTAACGTCTAACCACATCGAAGAAAATGACAGGACGGGCATTGCCGATGTGGATATAGTCGTAAACCGTTGGGCCGCACACATACATTTTGATCTTTCCCGGCTCTAGCGGTTGGAACGTCTCCTTCGCTCGAGTCAGTGTATTATAAATTTTTAGCGCCATGATTCGTTAACGCCTCCATTCTGGTTCTTTAATTCTTGAACTTGCTGCTTCAAATCATCGATTTGCTCTTGCATTTGACGGAACATATCAACGACCGGGTCAGGCAGATTATTATGGTCCAATCTTCCGACACGAACGCCATCCCGCTTCACAATCCGCCCCGGATTGCCTACCACCGTACAATTCGGAGGAACCTCCCGAAGAACAACCGCATTGGAGCCTACGTTGGAGTTGTCACCTACCGTGAAGGAACCAAGCACCTTGGCGCCGGAGCCGATGACGACATTATTGCCGATCGTCGGATGGCGTTTCCCTTTCTCCTTCCCTGTTCCCCCGAGCGTGACGCCTTGGTACAAAACGACATCATCGCCGATTTCGCAGGTTTCCCCAATAATCACACCCATCCCGTGGTCTATGAAAAACCGGCGGCCGATGACAGCTCCCGGATGAATCTCAATCCCTGTCATGAAGCGGCTGAACTGGGAGATGATTCTCGCTGTCGTAAACCATTTTCTCTTATAAAGAAAATGGGCCACACGATGCGCCCAGAGCGCATGCAGACCGGAATAGGTAAAAGCTACTTCAAACCAGCTGCGGGCAGCAGGGTCGTTCTCAAAAATCGTTTCGATATCTTCTTTCATCGACTTGAACATGATGACTCACCTTTCTCCTCATCAAGCTAGATGCAAGCAACCCCATGAAATGAAAAAAGCCCCTACAGCCTGTAAAAGGCTGCAGAGGCGTAAAAATTGCGCGGTTCCACTCTGCTTCGGACCCAATTCTCGTCCATCTCGGCGTTCGTAACGTGAACGTGACGGCATGACTACCCTGTTTTCCCATGGGGAAAAAGCTCGTCAGTGCGGCTCCCAGGTGCAATTCGGATTAACGGGAATGGATAACTTCCAGCACAAGCCCCGCTTTTACGCGGCAAGCCCGGTCACCCTCTCTGCAAATCCCTGTTCAATCGTACTCTCCTGTTCAACGCCATCATCAATTATTAATGTTACTTAGTATAACGAAAAACCGTAAGGTTTACAATAACTTCTTCAGTCGGGCAATGACCTTATCCTTGCCGAGCAAATACAAGGACATGTTCAAATCCGGCCCGTGAACTTGACCCGTCAGAGCGACGCGGATCGTCATAAACAGCTGTTTCCCTTTATAGCCGGTTTCCTTCTGCACTGCTTTAAGCAATCCGGGAATGTTCTCCACCGCGAATGACTCTGCTTCCTCTACTTGCTTCAGGAAGCTTCCCAGTACGACAGGAACGTATTCCTCCGCAAGAACGGCCTTCGCCTCCTCGTCCTCCACCGTTACATTCTCTTGGAAAAAGAGGTCGGAAAGCTTCACGATTTCGGCGGCATATTGCATTCTGTCCTGGTTAAGCCCGATAAGGCGGCTCACCCATTCCTGCTGCTCGGCCGTAAGCTCCTGCGGAACGCGTCCCGCTTTTTGCAGATGCGGAAGTGCCAGCTCCACTACGCGCGAAGGCTCCGCTTTCTTCAAATAATGATTGTTCATCCAGTTCAGCTTGTCCATATCAAAGACAGCCGGACTCTTGGAGAGTCGATCCAGATCGAACTGAGCGATCAGCTCCTCCTTGGTGAAGATTTCTTCTTCCCCCTTCGGTGACCAGCCAAGCAGCGTAATAAAGTTCAATACCGCTTCAGGCAAGTAACCCAGCTCCTTATATTGCTCAATGAACTGGATGATAGATTCGTCACGCTTGCTCATTTTTTTGCGGTCCTGATTCAAGATCAGCGCCAAGTGGGCGAAATCAGGTACAGGAAGACCCAGAGCCTCATACATCATAATTTGTCTCGGCGTATTGGACAAATGCTCCTCGCCGCGAATAACGAGAGTGATGTTCATCAAATGATCGTCTAGAATAACCGCGAAGTTGTACGTCGGAATGCCGTCCGGTCGCACGATGATGAAGTCACCGATGCCGTTGGATTCAAACTCGACATGGTCGCGGATAAGATCCTCGAACGCAATGATCTTGTCTTCCGGCACGCGGAAACGGATGGAAGGCTTGCGTCCTTCCGCTTTAAATTGCTCTACCTGCTCCAGAGTCAAATGACGGCATTTGCCGGAATAACGAGGCATCTCGCCTCGAGCCTCCTGTTCTGCCCGCTCCTGCTCTAGATCCTCTTCGGAACAATAGCAGTGGTACGCATGACCGTTTTGCAGCATTTTCTCGACAAACGGACGATAAAGGCCTAGACGCTCGGTTTGACGGTAAGGGCCGTAAGGACCGCCTACGTCCACGCTTTCGTCCCAGTCGAGGCCAAGCCACTTCAACCCGTTCAGCTGGCTGTCGATTCCCGATTCCAAGTGACGGGTTTGGTCCGTATCCTCAAACCGGATGATGAACTGCCCGTTCTTCTTACGGGCGATCAAATAGTTGAATAAAGCCGTACGCGCGCCACCGATATGAAGATGGCCCGTCGGGCTTGGTGCATATCTTACGCGAAATTGTTCTGACATTGCTGATGCTCCTCTCCTATCTGCAAAAACCGTTAAACCCTATAGGTAGTAGTTATGATAGCACACCTTGAATCAAACAAACAACCGATTGTGCGGCGATTCCTTCTCCCCGTCCGGTAAAGCCGAGCTGCTCCGTCGTCGTCGCTTTGACATTCACTTGAGAAGGGTCTGCCTCGAGCGCTTCCGCAATTCTTTGAACCATAGCCGGAATGTGCGGAGCCATCTTAGGCTTCTGGGCAATGATCGTCGAGTCGATATTTCCGAGCCTATATCCCGCTTCCTTCGCCAGCTTCCATACGTCCAGCAGCAGCTTGTAGCTGTCTGCATCCTTGTATTCCGCCGCTGTATCCGGAAAATGCTTACCGATATCGCCCTGCCCGAGAGCGCCGAGTATGGCATCGCTGATGGCATGCAGCAGCACGTCGGCGTCAGAGTGGCCCAGCAATCCTTTTTCATATGGGATCTCTACGCCCCCGATAATACATTTACGCCCTTCTACTAATTGATGCACGTCAAATCCTTGTCCCACTCGAATCATGATTTGTCCTCTCCCCTGACATTTTGTATGATCCACGACGCCCATGGAAGATCCTCGGGAGTCGTTATTTTAATATTATAATAATCCGCTTCCACAACCTGCACCGGCGTGCCGATCCTCTCTACCAGCATAGCGTCGTCCGTCCCTGTAAAATGGTCCTTCTCAGCCCGCTCATAGGCCTCAAGCAATAAGGAAAAACGAAAAGCTTGTGGGGTCTGAATCGCCCACAAGCTGCGCCGGTCCGGGGTGGACTGGATCGTTCCCTCCGGATCGACTACTTTAATGGTATCTTTAACTGGAACGGCCAGCACGGCGGCCTCGGTCTCCTTGGCTTTACGCCAGCACGCCATGATGTGCTCCTCTGCAGCAAAAGGGCGTACCCCGTCATGGACCATAACCCATTCCACGCTTCCTTTAAGCGCCTGCAGCCCCCGGTACACCGAATCCTGCCGTTCCTTGCCGCCGACAATGATATGACGCACTTTATGAAGCCCGTACTGTTCCACGTAAGCCTTGCAGCGTTCCACATCGTTTGCCCCTGTGACCAATACGATCGTATCGACATGGGCAATTCGTTGGAACAGCGCCAGCGTATGTACCAGGATCGGTTTACCGTCCAATTCCAAATATTGCTTGCTTTCCTCGGTCCGCATCCGCGAGCCTTTCCCTGCCGCTACGATTACGACTCCCAGCTGATTCATAGCCTTCACCTACTACTTATCTTTACGATGCACTCTTCCTATCATATACGTTTTAGAGCGCTTTTTCCAATAGTTTCGGTTTGGCAAAAATCATTCTTCCCGCAGATGTCTGCAGCACGCTCGTAACAAGAACATCCAGAGTCGTTCCGATGAAATCACGGCCTCCCTCGACCACGATCATCGTTCCGTCATCCAAATAAGCAACGCCTTGCCCGTGCTCCTTGCCGTCCTTAATGACCTGAACCAGGATTTCTTCACCCGGCAGCACGACCGGCTTGACGGCATTAGCCAAATCATTAATATTCAGTACGGAGACTCCTTGCAGCTCGCATACTTTATTCAAATTGAAATCGTTCGTGATCACTTTGCCCTGCAGCACTTTAGCCAGCTTCACCAGCTTGCTGTCCACCTCGGAGATTTCTTCAAAATCCCCTTCATAGATCAGCACCTTCACTTCGAGCTCCTTTTGAATTTTATTCAAAATATCGAGCCCCCGTCGCCCTCTGTTCCTTTTAAGCAAGTCTGACGAATCCGCAATATGCTGCAGCTCTTCTAACACAAACTCGGGAATGACCAGTGTCCCTTCAATGAATCCCGTCTTACAAATATCCGCAATACGTCCGTCGATAATCACGCTGGTATCGAGAATCTTATGCTCCTCGAAGCCCTTTCCTTCATTGGAGCCTCGTTCTTTGCCTGAACTGCTTTTGGTGAGCAGCACGATAAGCTCTTCTCTCTTCACATAGCCAAGACGAAAGCCAATAATCCCGAACATTACCGTGAAAATCACTTGAAGGAGCGGCGAGAATAGTCCTGCTTGCTCGAACGGGGTCAATAGCATCACACTCATCAAGAATCCAAGGACCATCCCTAATGTTCCTGCGATTATATCCGCAATAGGCATTGCCGATACTTTCTCTTCGCTAGCTTGCATCATTTGCAGCCCATAATTCACTGTCCAGGAACTAACCAAATAAAAAAGCGCTACTCCGGCAAACATCATCCAGTAAGCTTCTCCGCTTACCTGCTCCAAACCGAACACCGTTTCTATGATTTTAAAAAATGGTTGTCCGACGGTATCACTCCACTCATATCCCAACACGCCCCCGATAACTGCAAATAAACATTGCAACCATCTTTTCATCATAGAATCACCTCCAAAACGTTGAAATTAAAAATACCTCGTTACAATTATGAACCAAAAGTTTCCTGCCTAATCGTTCCAGCTCAAGAAAAAAATAAAAAAAGCATTTACTTCCCTTTTCAAGGAAAATAAATGCTTTTCATTTTCGCTGTTCTTACATAGATCTGGTTTCGGAATTGGCCTCGTCTCTGGAGTTGTTCTTTCTTCTCCGTTTCGGCAGGAGGCGTTCAACGTTTTTTTTTAAGCCGTACAGTGCATATAACAGCAGCGGTACAAAGATCATTTTGGATAAGGTGCCCGGAAATTTATAAGCTACGAATACGGCGATAGCGACGACTATCGGTGTAATCCAGATGGCTTTTTTCGGAATACCGACTTTTTTGAAGTTAGGATATTTCACAGTACTAACCATTAAGTACGATAACAACAGGGTGCTCAACACCAAAATAATCGTGTTCAGTTCGGTATGGAACAACGCCAGCGTACAAAGAACGCCTCCGGCTGCCGGAATCGGAAGACCGATAAAATACCCCGGAACACCGGCTACCACATTAAACCGAGCCAAGCGAAGCGCGCCGCAAATCGGGAAGATCGCTGTTACGATCCAGGCAGCCGCAGCAGGCATGTCGGTAAAAGCGACTACATACATAATAAAAGCCGGAGCAACACCGAACGAAATGACATCCGACAAAGAGTCCAGCTCTTTACCGAATTCGCTCTGGGCATTCAGCGCTCTTGCTACGCGACCGTCCAAGCCGTCACACAGCATGGCAATAATGACCATAATCGCCGCCCACTCCGCTTCCTTGTTAAAAGCAAGAATGATTGATATAAATCCTAAAAACAAGTTCCCTAATGTAAAAAGATTGGGAATAGATTTAGTTAGCATTATTTGTCCACCTCTGGTTATACTGTACCCTAATATAACTTATTATATTAGGCTACTTTCTGATTGTATGCAAGTTAAATATGTCTGTCAATGAGTACTTGATCTTGAATTCGTTTCAGACCCTCTTTGATCGCACGTGCCCTGACTTCCCCAATACCGTCGACTTCATCCAGTTCGTCGATGGTAGCCATCATCAAATGAGGCAGCTGACCGAATTTCTCCACCAAATTTTGGATAATCACCGACGGGAGACGTGGGATCTTGTTCAGCACACGGTAACCCCTAGGCGATACCGTATCCTCAGCGCTGATGCTGGCATGAGGGTAGCCGAGAATCCGGGCGATATGAGAATGATCCAGCATTTCATCCGTTGCAAGACGTCTTAGGCTGTGGTGGACATCTTTAACCTTATCCTCATTCAATTCTCTGACGTAGTCTTTGATCAAAAGAAGCGCCTCGTGCTCCGTTGCACCGACAAGCTCTTCCAGCTGCATACTAATAAGACGGCCTTCGGTTCCCAACTCATTAATGTACCGCTTAATCTCGGATTTGATGCGCAGCACCATCTCGATGCGCTGCACCACATTCGTTACATCATGCAGCGTAACCAGCTCTTCAAATTCGGATGCGCCCAAATTGGTCAGAGCCTGGTCAAGCACCGACTTGTATTTCTCCAGCGTCTGAATCGCCTGGTTCGCCTTGGTCAGGATGACTCCCATGTCTTTCAGCGCATACCGCAAATTCCCCTGATACAGCGTAATTACATTTCGTCTCTGGGAGATGGACACCACGAGCTTGGAGGTTTGTTTGGCCACGCGTTCTGCCGTTCTGTGTCTAATCCCCGTTTCGGAAGAGGTTATGGAGGAATTCGGTATCAGCTGTGTATTGGCGTACAGAATACGCTTCAAATCTTCGCTTAGAATGATCGCGCCGTCCATTTTCGCAAGCTCGTACAAATAGTTCGGCGAGAAGTCACAGTTAATAGAGAAGCCTCCATCCACGATTTCCATCACTTCCGGACTGTAACCGACGACGATCAACGCGCCTGTCTTTGCCCGGAGCACGTTCTCGAGCCCTTCCCGGAAAGCGGTCCCTGGCGCTACCATCTGCAGAAGCTGGCTCATATCTCTTTTGGTTTCTTCCTTGCTCATGTTGTCCCTCCTAAGGACTTTCCGTAGGAAAGTCTACTTCGTAAGCATTCTCTTCGGGTTTTCCGTAGGAAAACCTACTTCGTAAGCTTTGCTTGGACTTTCCGACGGGAAAGTCAGATTTCTATGAAAGCTGTAATAGCTCCGGTCTCCAGGTGGCAGCCCCCTATCGGCCGCTGTTGTTATCAGGAAATTCATATTATATATCCCGACAGCGGACGCTCACGTTTCCTAGGGGTCCCCCGTATCACTTTACGCTTTCCGTATGGATCGGTTTCCAAAATACCATTTTATCCCAATGCAGCCTTTAACGCCTCGGCTACCGTATTGACGCCTATGACTTCTATCCCGTTTGGAGGAGTCCAGCCCTTCAGGCTTTTTTCCGGAACGATGACCCGCTTAAATCCAAGCTTCTCCGCTTCCTTTACCCGCTGATCGACCCGCGAAACGCCTCTTACTTCACCCGTCAGCCCCACCTCGCCGAATACCACATCGAACGGCTGGGTAGGCTGTTCCCTTAAGCTGGAGGCTATGCTGACCGCTATAGCGAGATCGACAGCCGGTTCATCGAGCTTTACCCCTCCGGCCACGTTAACGTAAGCATCCTGATTTTGCAAAAACATGCCCATCCGCTTCTCAAGTACGGCTATGATTAATGCCAGCCGATTGTGGTCGATCCCGGTTGACATTCTCCGAGGGGAAGGAAAATTAGTCGAAGAGACCAGCGCCTGCAGCTCAACGAGCACCGGCCGGGTTCCCTCCATACTGGCTACAACAGTAGAGCCGGATACTCCGAGCGGCCTCTCGGACAAAAACAGCTCCGAAGGGTTGTTGACTTCAACTAGTCCGCTCTCCTGCATTTCGAAAATGCCGATTTCATTCGTTGAACCGAAGCGGTTTTTGACCGCGCGGAGCAAACGATAGGAATGGTGACGCTCCCCTTCAAAATAAAGCACGCAGTCCACCATATGCTCCAGCATTCTCGGGCCTGCGATGGCCCCCTCTTTGGTCACATGCCCGACAAGAACGGTCGCAATGCCTTTGATCTTGGCAATTCGCATGAAATGACCCGTGCATTCCCTTACCTGCGAAACGCTTCCCGGGGCCGAGCCGATAGCAGGATGATATACCGTCTGTATCGAGTCGATAACGACAAAATCAGGCTGCACCTCTTCAATGGCGGCTTCAATTAATTCCAGGTTCGTTTCGCACAATACGAACAATTGTTCGGATGCTGCGTTTAGCCGATCTGCCCTCAGCTTGGTCTGCCTAACCGATTCTTCACCCGATACGTACAGTACCTTTTGATTACTTAGGGTCAAATCATGCGAGGTTTGCAGAAGCAGCGTAGATTTGCCTATCCCCGGGTCTCCGCCGACAAGCAGCAGCGATCCCGGCACCAGGCCTCCGCCGAGAACCCGATTTAGTTCTTTGTTCCGTGTTACGATACGCTGTTCTTCGCTGCTCTTAATATTTATGATCGAAACAGGCTTTTCTTTCGACTTCAGTAAGGAAGAAGAGATGCCTTGCGTTTTGGTGACGGTCTCCACTTCTTCCACAAATGTATTCCATGCTTGACAGCCGGGGCATTTCCCCAGCCATTTCGGCGATTCATAGCCGCACTCCTGGCAGCAAAATTTCGTTTTTTGTTTGGCCATTGATTATTCTCCTAGCTGATGTTCCATCCGTTGCCTATCGTATCTTATCAAAGTTTACCATTTCGTGGGGGTAAAGAAAACCCTTATCCCCCATAAAACGCAAAAACATCCTGCACCCGAGTCAGGGTACAGGATGTATAACGCAAAAGCTTATTAAGATGTTGCAACGCCTTGATTGCGAGTCACGGTCAATTCCCCGTCCTGCTCGTCGATCGTCAACGTATCGCCCTTGGAAATATGTCCGCGAAGCAATTCTTCAGACAGCCGATCCTCGATATGCTTCTGAATGGCTCTGCGCAGCGGTCTTGCTCCGTAAGTCGGATCAAAGCCTTCTTTAGCCAGGAATGCCTTGGCGTTATCCGTCAAGACAAAGTCCACTTCCTGCTCTTTCAGGCGCTTGCGAAGATCCTCGGCCATCAGGGTTACGATTTCGGCGATGTGTTTTTCCTCCAGGGAGTGGAACACGATGATTTCATCAATCCGGTTCAAGAACTCCGGACGGAAGCTCTTTTTCAGCTCGCCCATCACTTTGTCTTTCATATTGTTGTAATCCTTGCCGGCATCATGCATTGCTGTGAAGCCAAGCGAAGAATTTTTCTTGATGGTGTCGGCTCCGACGTTGGAGGTCATAATGATCAGCGTATTGCGGAAGTCCACTGTGCGGCCTTTGGAATCGGTCAGACGTCCGTCCTCGAGCACCTGCAGCAGGATGTTGAATACTTCCGGATGCGCTTTTTCAATTTCGTCCAGCAGAACGACGGAGTACGGCTTGCGGCGAACCTTTTCGGTTAACTGGCCGCCTTCTTCGTAGCCTACATATCCCGGAGGAGCCCCTACGAGACGGGAGGTCGAATGCTTCTCCATATACTCGGACATATCGATCCGAATCACGGCATTCTCGTCACCGAACAAGGATTCGGCCAAAGCGCGTGCCAGCTCGGTTTTACCAACCCCTGTAGGTCCCAGGAAGATGAAGGAGCCCATCGGGCGCTTAGGATCTTTCAATCCGGCTCTAGCGCGGCGAATAGCCCGGCTGACGGCTTTAACGGCTTCCTCTTGCCCGATCACGCGATCGTGCAGGATGGATTCCATTTTCAGCAGACGCTCGGTTTCTTCTTCCGCCAGCTTCACTACCGGAATGCCGGTCCAGCTTGCCACAACCTGAGCAATATCATCAGGTGTAACTTCGGAATCGGTACGTCCCTGTTTTTCTTTCCATTCATTTTTGGTCGAATCCAGCTCTTCACGCAGCTTTTGCTCTGTATCCCGCAGGGAAGCCGCTTTTTCGAACTCTTGGCTTTGAACCGCCGCGTCCTTCTCCTTGCGAATATCTTCGAGCTTGCTTTCCAGCTTTTTCAGATCTGGCGGTACCGTGTAAGAGCGAAGCCTTACTTTGGAGCTCGCCTCGTCGATCAGGTCGATCGCTTTATCCGGCAGGAATCGATCTGTGATGTAACGGTCGGATAGTTTTACTGCTTGTTCGATCGCTTCATCGGTAATTTTCACACGGTGATGCGCTTCATAACGATCACGCAGTCCGTGCAAGATTTGAATCGCTTCTTCCGGAGAAGGCTGATCCACCGTAATCGGTTGGAAACGTCTCTCCAGCGCCGCGTCTTTCTCGATATACTTACGGTACTCATCCAATGTAGTAGCACCGATACATTGCAGCTCGCCTCTAGCCAGCGCCGGCTTCAGAATGTTGGAAGCATCGATGGCGCCCTCGGCTCCGCCTGCACCGATCAATGTATGAAGCTCGTCGATGAACAGGATGATGTTACCCGCTTGGCGAATCTCATCCATAATTTTTTTCAGACGGTCCTCGAATTCGCCGCGGTATTTCGTACCGGCAACGACCGAGCCCATATCCAGGGTCATAACCCTTTTATCTCTTAACGTTTCAGGAATTTCGTTATTAATAATTTTTTGTGCAAGTCCTTCGGCAATCGCTGTCTTACCAACCCCCGGCTCCCCGATCAGGACCGGATTGTTCTTGGTTCTGCGGCTAAGCACTTGAATCACGCGCTCGATTTCTTTACTGCGTCCAATCACAGGGTCCAGGTTGCCTTCTTTGGCATAGGCCGTCAAATCTCTAGCCAATCCGTCCAGCGTAGGTGTATTCGCGTTAGCGGTGTTACCATGGTTCGTAGACACCACTTCGCTGCTTCCTAGCAGCTGAAGGACTTGCTGGCGGGCCTTATTCAGGCTAACCCCGAGATTATTCAGAACGCGGGCTGCGACGCCTTCTCCTTCACGGATGAGTCCCAACAGAATATGTTCGGTTCCTACATAGGTGTGACCCAGCTTGCGGGCTTCATCCATCGACAGTTCAATCACTTTTTTCGCGCGCGGCGTATAAGCGATATTCGTCGGCTGTTCTTGCCCTCTGCCGATTAATGCCTCAACCTCGTCTTGAATCTTCTCAAGTCCCAACCCCAAAGCGATAAGCGCCTTGGCTGCGATACCATCGCCTTCACGAATCAGCCCCAGCAAAATATGCTCGGTGCCGATATTATTATGACCTAAACGAACGGCCTCTTCTTGTGCCAAAGACAACACCTTTTGCGCTCGTTCCGTAAATCTGCCAAACATCATGTGTAACACCTCCATGAAAGAATAAATTGATCGAAAGCACGCCGGAAGAGTGCGTTAATTAGCATGAAGCTTTCTCCTGCGAAAATTTCTCGCGTATCAACTGCGCTCTTCTTATGTCTCTTTCTTCAGGAGTAAGCTTTTCTCCTGCATATTGCTGTAAAAAACCCGGCTGGGTCATGACCAAAAGCTCATTCATGACTTGCGTAGGGACATTCTTGATGATTCCCAAATCAATGCCCAATCGAACGTCAGAGAGGCGCTGAGCGGCTTCCTTGGAATCCATAATAGCCGCATAGGACATAATCCCGTAGGAGCGGCTGATACGGTCCAGAAGCTTCGCCTTCGTTTCATACTGGAGCTTCTCTCTGGCAGCCCGTTCGTGCTCGATAAGCTGTCTTACAACTCCGTGCAGGTTGTCTATGATCTCCTGCTCGGATTGCCCTAGCGTAATTTGGTTCGAAATTTGGAACAGGTTGCCCAGCGCCTCGCTGCCTTCGCCATACAAACCGCGAACCGCAAGCCCCACCTGTGTTATCGCCGATAAAATACGGTTAATTTGTTGGGTTAGAACCAGTGCCGGCAAGTGAATCATGACGGAGGCCCGAATACCCGTTCCCACATTCGTCGGACAGCTGGTCAAAAAGCCTCTTTTCTCATCAAATGCGTAGTCCAGCTGTACCTCAAAAATATCGTCAATCTGGTTCGCCATATCCCAGGCCTCTTTGATTTGAAAACCCGGGCACAAGCATTGTATTCGCAAATGGTCCTCTTCATTCACCATAATGCTGATCGATTCGTTGTCGCTCAGGATGACAGCTCCGTTACGGGATTCGTCAGCCAGAGCCGGGCTGATCAGATGCTTCTCAACCAGCACCCGCTTTTCCAGCTCGTTCAATTCATCCAGCGGGACCAGAGAAAAATGACTGATGGTATGAAGATCTTCGTTGCTTAGAACTTTCGATACTTGATCCAGTACTTCCTTGGACTGCTGGTTTGTAGCCAGCATAGGGAAAGGGTAAGACTGCAAATTTCTTGCAATGCGGATTCTGCTGCTAATGACAATGTCCGAATCCGGTCCGTCACCTTTCATCCAATCGCTTAGAGCCTGCTCTGTAAATCGTTTTGCTGTCATAATTCCACCTCCCTACTCAAAAAGGAATTCAGCCTTCGGCTACCTTTTTTTCCAGATCGCGTATGACGTCCCGCAGATGAGCCGCTTCCTCGAACTCTTCTTTCTCAATTTTCACCAGCAGCTCTTTCTTTAAGGTTTCGATTTCTCTCTTATGCTTAATTAACCCACCGGAACGTTTTGGAACCTTTCCCGTGTGGCTAATATTTCCATGTACTCGTTTAAACAAAGGATCAAGCTTTTCTCCAAAATACTTATAGCAGGAGCTGCATCCAAACCGTCCCAGCTTGCTGAATTGCGAGTAAGTCAATCCGCATTGCTCACATCGGCTTGGAGGCGTCTTGGCCGCCATAGAGTTATGAGAGGACGGTTCAAAATCAAGAAGTCCCGATAAAAGGTTGTGAATGGAAAAGCCGTTCGGCGTTCCTGGAATCAGCTCCCCCTTTTCACGGGCACATGATTCACAAATATGGAACTCGGTCTTTTCACCATTCAAGATTTTGGTGAAATGCAGTGTAGCTTGTTTTTTACCACATTCCTGACAAAGCATACAAGTCCCTCCTTATTTACTCAACAAGGATATCAGCATAGCCTTTAACATTTTTGCCCGGATCTCATCGCGCAGCGGCAACTTCAAAACCAGCACTTCCCTCGCTATCGCGGCTCTCATAATCGCTGCTTCCCTAGGGGAGAGATAGCCGTTCTCCTCTAGCTGATACAGTAAGCCTTCCGAAGCGGTTTGATCGATGTGGGTGCCGATGGTTTTGAAAATGTGGTCGTGCACCGGCCCATGGGTCTTGAGCTCGATTTTCTGGATGCGGATATAGCCTCCGCCACCGCGTTTACTTTCGACGATGTATCCTTTTTCCAAAGTAAACCGTGTACTGATAACGTAGTTGATTTGGGAAGGGACACAGTCGAATTGATCCGCCAGCTCGTTGCGCTGAATTTCCACAATCCCGTCAGTGCTCTGCTGGATGATCTGTTTCAAATAGTGTTCAATGACTTCAGAGACATTACGCATCAATTCATCCTCCTTCCCAGAAGTAAATTGACTTTGACTTTCTTTGACTTTAATATCATTATAGCAGTTTTCTGAAAATTTGCAACTATGGAGCTCACTCAATTTATTGTTGACTCTTCATTTTTTTTTATGCCCTGTGGCAAGGTCGTTTCATGCAAAAGATGCTGTAAATGCAAAAAAGCCTTCCCGAATTATACGGAAAGACTTTTGGATTTGCTTGGCGACGTTCTACTCTCCCAGGACCCTTCGGTCCAAGTACCATCGACGCTGGAAGGCTTAACGTTCGTGTTCGGTATGGGTACGCGT
>NZ_JADBDR010000025.1:0-61718 GCF_014873645.1 Paenibacillus sp. OAS669 | reverse complement strand
ATAGAGCTTGTCTTAAGCTCAAAATTCAATGCTAGCGAGAATTTTCATTCTCTGTTCAAACATTCACTCGTTGTTCAGTTTTCAAAGGACAATGTTCTCTTGTTTATCGTCACCTTGTTTAGCGGCGACTTTTATAATATATCACATTCGCCTGCTCAATTGCAAGTACTTTTTATTACCACTTCATCATCTGATGAAATCAAGCACTTAACCAACAGAGCCTCAAAAGCGACAAAGAGTAATATACCAAAACCGAACCTAAAATGCAACCTTATTTTGTTTCCTTATCCTGTAAATTCGTTTCCCGAAAACCCGCGAAGCGGACCTTGGCTCAAACCAATTCAGGTGCTTTGTGAGAACCCAGAGGTTTATAAAGTCTATATAGAAAAAACGTACCTTCCACAACGGGAAGATACGTTTCGTTGAAATATAAAGCTTAGTCGCCTTGACGCTCACGCATCAATGGGAATAACAGCACATCGCGAATAGAAGGAGCGTTGGTCAGCAGCATGACCAGACGGTCTATGCCGATGCCCAGTCCGCCTGTCGGCGGCATACCGTATTCCAGAGCACGAATAAAGTCATCGTCCATTTCATGTGCCTCATCGTTGCCTTGCTCGCGCTCCAACAGCTGAGCTTCAAACCGCTCCCGCTGATCAATAGGATCATTCAGCTCCGTAAAGGCATTGGCATGCTCGCGGGCAACAATAAACAATTCGAAACGGTCGGTAAACCGCGGGTCTTGTTCATTCTTTTTCGCTAATGGAGAAATAGCAACAGGATGCCCGTATACAAAAGTAGGCTGAATCAGCGTTTCTTCAACGAACGTTTCGAAGAACTGGTTCACGATGTGGCCGAATGTCATCATAGGCTCTACCGGCACTTTATGTTCTTTGGCCAATTGATGAGCTTCCTCATCGGTCATATGCTTGCTGAAATCGACACCTACGACTTCTTTAATAGCATCCACCATCGAAACACGTCTCCATTGCGGAGCCAGGTCGACTTCATGGCCTTGGTATTGAATTTTGGTCGTACCCAATACTTCCTGAGCAATATGGGCAATCATGTTTTCCGTCAATTTCATGATGTCCTGATAATCGGCATAAGCTTCATACAGCTCGATCATCGTAAATTCAGGGTTATGACGGGTGGAAATCCCCTCGTTACGGTATACGCGGCCGATCTCATATACCTTCTCCATGCCGCCGACAATCAGGCGTTTCAAATGAAGCTCAATGGCGATACGCATATACAACTGCATGTCCAGCGCATTATGATGCGTAATAAACGGACGTGCGGACGCTCCCCCTGCAATAGCATGAAGCGTTGGCGTCTCTACTTCCAAGTACCCGCGGGAATCCAGGTAGCGGCGCATCGATTGAATAATTTTGGAGCGTGTAATGAACGTTTGCTGCACTTCCTGATTCATGATCAGGTCCACGTAACGCTGGCGGTAACGAAGCTCAACGTCTTTCAGCCCGTGATATTTTTCAGGGAGCGGCAGGAGCGATTTGGAGAGCACTTCTACCTCCAGCGCTTTTACGGACAGCTCGCCTGTCTTTGTTTTGAACATGCTTCCTTTAACACCGACGATATCCCCGATATCAAGCATATCAAAGGCTTTGTATTTCACCGTTCCGACCGCATCTTCACGGACATAAATTTGAATTTTGCCGGTAATGTCCTGGATATGGGCAAAACTCGCCTTGCCCATGCCGCGCTTTTGCATAATGCGTCCGGCAATGCTGACCTCAATCTCCTGTGCTTCCAAGTCCTCTTTGGAAACTTCATCATATGCTTTAAGCAGATCGGCCGCATGATGGGTAAGGTCAAATTTTTGCCCAAACGGGTCAATGCCAAGCGAGCGAAGCTCGTCCAATTTGTTTCTTCTGATCTGAAGCAATTCGTTTATTTCTTGTTCTACAGTCATGCTAGTTCCCAGCTCCTTATGATTTGCTGTCTATACGTTAAAAAAGCTTCCAAAGGAAGCTTTCTATCGACGGCTTTTACAATAACTACCGCATAAAACCCATCTTATTTCTTAATATCGATGATTTCGTACTGAATCACGCCCGCAGGTACGTTAACGTCAACCAAAGAGCCTTTCGATTTGCCAAGAATAGCTTTACCTACCGGGCTTTCGTTGGAGATTTTATTTTGGAACGGATCCGATTCCGCTGTACCTACAATGTTGTATTCCACGATATCGCCGAATTCCAGGTCCTTCAGGGTGACGATAGAGCCAACACTGACGGTGTCTGTGTCGACATCATCATTATTAATAATCCGAGCATTCCGGAGCATCTTCTCCAGCGTCAAAATTCTGCCTTCGATAAACGCTTGCTCGTTCTTAGCATCTTCATATTCGGAGTTCTCGCTGATATCACCGTAGCCGATTGCTACTTTGATCCGTTCGGCAACCTCGCGGCGCTTGACGGATTTGAGGTGCTCTAACTCTTCCTCAAGTTTTTTCAAACCTTCCTGAGTCAGGATGACTTCTTTTTCACTCATTGCAACAATCTCCTGTCATGTGAAAGATTTTCATATTTCGAGCTGATTCCTTCGACTATGAATTCACTTATAAATAATATATTAACGATCGAGATCCTGATGCCTGATCCGCTTGTAATGACTATTGACTGATTATATTGCAACCCCATTCAAATGTCAATCTGAACCAAATGCTGCAAAAAGCCCAATTATTGTACCGCTGCGGATGTCTCCGAGGCTGCATCACTATGGGATTCCTGACCCAATGACGCCACGAATTCTTCCAGCACACGGGCCATTTCATCCCGCTTCGTTTGCTCCATAATTACGTCCTTGACACGAGCAGCTCCCGGCAGTCCCTTCAAATACCACGCCAGATGCTTCCGCATTTCTTTCACGGCTACATGCTCCCCTTTGAGCGCAACCAAACGGTCCATATGAAGAAGAGCAATACGCATTTTCTCTTGCCCTGATGGCTCAGGAAGCAATTCGCCGTTCGTTAAGTATTGTATGGTCCGGTACAGCATCCACGGATTCCCGAGTGCAGCCCGACCGATCATTACCCCATCGACACCTGTCTGATCCAGCATTCGCTTGGCGTCTTCCGGTGTGCAAACATCGCCGTTGCCAATGACAGGAATCGACACGGATTCTTTAACTTCCTTAATAATGTCCCAATTAGCGTGTCCCGTATACATTTGTACGCGAGTGCGTCCATGTACGGATACAGCTGCGCCTCCGCCATTCTCTACGGCCTTGGCGTTCTCTACGGCATAAATATGCTCATCATCCCAACCGATACGCATCTTCACCGTTACCGGCTTCTTTACCGATTTGACCACGGTTGATATCATTTGCTCGATCTTGGGGGGATCCAGAAGCCAACGTGCCCCCGCATCGCATTTGGTGATTTTGGGAACCGGGCACCCCATGTTAATATCAATAATATCCGCATTGGTATGCTGATCTACATATTTGGCCGCTTCGACAAGAGATTCCGTGTCCCCGCCGAAAATTTGCAAGCTGAGCGGCTTCTCCCGGTCATCCACATAAAGCATCTCCATAGTACGGTGATTGCCATGCAAAATAGCTTTATCGCTCACCATTTCCGCACAAACAAGCCCGCAGCCGAATTCCTTGGCAATCAGTCTGAAAGCAGGGTTACATACACCCGCCATCGGAGCCAATACCACCTGGTTCGGCGCTTCTACATTTCCTATCTTCAACATGTTAATTCCCTCCTTCCGCATTCGTTCCTACTTCGCAGCAGGCAGCAATTCATCCGGGTCGATGCCCAGGACTTCAGATATTTTTCGGATGATCTTGGGATCAGGCTTCCGCGTCCCTCGTTCGATGGCACCAAGCACGGCGATGGACACTTCGAGCTGATCCGCCAATTCATTTTGGGTGAACCCCTTAAGCTTACGAAAAGCGCGGATGCGCTGTGCTATTGCATTTTTTTCCATAAAGCAACGCCTTCCTTTCCCTCCAGCTTTTCTAGGTGAGCCGCCCATTCGGCAGCCTGCTGCTCACGCCGCGCTTGCATGACCTCGACCAACGGCACAAGGACAAAGGCTCGTTCCAGCATTCTTGGATGGGGAAGGATAAGCGTCGGATCGTCCTGGCGTAAATCATCGTACAGCAGCATATCCAAATCGATCGTTCTCGGTCCCCAACGGAGCTCCCGCGTACGCCCGAGGCTTTGTTCAATATGCTGCATAACGCCTAGCAGCTCTTTCGCCTCCAGGGACGTCCTGATTTCAATGACCATGTTAAGAAAAGCCGCCTGGTCTACGTAGCCTACAGGCTCCGTTTCGTAAATACCGGAACAGCCGCTAACCTCTATCGTTTCGTGTTCTGCCAGCAGGCGAATCGCCTTAAGCAGCAAACGTTCTCTGTCCCCCATATTGGAGCCAAGCGCAATGTATACGCAATGTGAAGGCTGTGAGCCCATGAACTTATGCCCGCTTTCTATGAATTTCAACTGTAACGCCATCGAACACCATTGCAACCGGCGGATGCGGCTTCCTGACGCGTACAGTAATTGCATTTATACTAGTATAAGTTTGTAGAAGCTCAGATGCAACCTGCTCGGCTAAAGCTTCAATCAGCTTGAAAATTCGCTTCTCCACGATGTTCTTAATGAGCTCATATGCTTCCGCGTAGTTGATGGTGTCCTCGAGATGATCCGTAGCTCCCGGTTTGTCCAAGGACATATGCATTTCTACATCGACGTGATACCGCTGACCCAGCTTATTTTCCTCGGGAAACACGCCGTGATACCCATAAAATTGCATGCCGCTCAATATGATTTTATCCATCATTTACCTCATTTCTCATCGCTCTTGATTGGAAGACGGTGCTTGATAATAGTGTCTGCCATGACAGCGACGCGCTTCATGGATTTGACATCATGAACCCGCATAATTCGACAGCCTTGTGCAATCCCCATGGCTACCGTAGCCGCAGTTCCTTCCACTACGTCGTTCGCAGGAAGCTGCAAAGCGGTGCGGATCATCGTTTTGCGGGAGGTTCCAAGCAGGACGGGATAGCCTATTGCGGCAATTTGATGAAGCTCGTTCATCAGCTGCAAATTTTGCTCGTAGGATTTGGCAAACCCGATTCCCGGGTCCAAAATAATCTGATGGTCTTTCACGCCTGCATCGTGGGCTATCCCGACGCTTTCCAGCAAATCCCCGATCACATCGGGAATGAAATTATCATACTCCGCCTTCACGCGATTATGCATAATCACGATGGGACACCCGTATTCGGCGGCAAGCTTCGCCATATGGAGGTCCTTCTTCAGTCCCCAAATATCGTTCAATAGATGGGCCCCCGCCTCCAGCGCTTGTCTTGCCACCTCTGTCTTGTAGGTATCCACCGACAGGGGCACCTGAATGCCGGCTTCCTTCAAAGCCCGGATGGCAGGAATAACCCGCTCCAGCTCTTGCTCTAATGTAACAAACGCCGCGCCCGGGCGGGTCGACTCTCCTCCAATATCAATAATCCCGGCTCCGTCGGCCACCATCTGTTTAGCATGGTCGACAGCGGTGGAAAGATCGGTAAACTTCCCCCCATCCGAGAAAGAATCCGGAGTAACATTCAAAATTCCCATAATGACTGTTTCGTGATATACATCCAAAGCTATTCCGCGGCAGTCTATGTAAGGCTGCTGCTCATTGACTGATTTCGACATGAGCGTTCACCGTCATTTCCGTATTATTGTGTGTTGCCCGTACAGCTCTACGAGCCTCCTCGTCACCGGACCGGACGTACCGCTACCTACCATGCGGGAATGGCCCTCCGGATCATACAGTGTCGTCGCCGGAACGATCTCCTGAATGGAATTCGTAATAAAAGCTTCATCCGCCAGCTGTAAATCTCCCCATCGGTACCAGCCTTCTTCCACTGCTATACCGAGCTGTTTGGCCAGATCCATAACAAAAGCTCTCGTTATGCCCGGCAATATTCCCGTATCAAGCGTTGGAGTATGCAGCTGACCGTCTTTGACGAAAAACAGATTGCTTACGATCCCTTCGGCAAGAAAGCCCTGCTTGTCGGTCTGCAAGCCTTCGGCTCCGCCTGCCCATAGGTACCGCTTCATTTCACGCTTGGCTAATATATTATTCATATAATGAAGGGATTTGAATCTTACGCTTCCTTCTGGCGTGTTTCGAGGCAAGGTTAGCAGCTGCAGCGGCTTCCCCTCTCGATACAGCTTCTCGTCCCGAGCCGGCAATCCTTTGACGTACACAATCAAATTGGGTTTGCAGTATTCCCCGGCGGGAAGCCCCAAAATATCTTCCCCCGCCGTTACCGTAAAGCGGAAGTAGGCATCCTCTAACCCGTTCGCTTTAAGGAGCGATTCGATAATTCCCTCCCACTCTCCGGTCCCCGGCTGATAATCCATGCCCAGCTGTTCGCAGCCTGCAATCAACCGATCCTGGTGTTCCTTGAGCAAGAAAGGCTGCCCGTTATACGTACGGAGCGTTTCAAAGAGTCCTATGCCGTAAAGAAAACCGTGATCGTATACTGAGACCACGGCCTGTTCTTCCGCTATTAAGCTTCCGTTGACATAGATGTTCACGCCTGCTTCACTGCCGTTTCATTCAAAAAGTTGCGCAGAAGACGCAATCCGTGATCGGTAATGATAGATTCGGGATGGAATTGTACGCCTTCAATAGGATATTCCTTATGGCGGAGCCCCATAATCTCGCCTTCCTCCGTCTCTGCACTGATTTCCAGGCAATCGGGCAGCGTCTCTCTCTTGACGATCAGGGAATGGTATCGGGTGGCCGTGAAAGGTGATGGGATATCCTTGAAAAGGGTTTTCCCGTCATGCAGGATCGGGGAGGTCTTGCCATGCATGAGCCGCTCGGCCCGAACGACCTCACCGCCAAATACTTGGCCGATCGATTGATGTCCGAGACATACGCCAAGAATCGGAATTTTCCCTTTAAAATGCTCGATCAGCGACAGGCTGATTCCCGCTTCGTTCGGAGTGCACGGCCCCGGAGATATCAGAATATGGTCCGGCTTCAGAGCCTCGATACCGGCCAAGTCGATTTCGTCATTGCGGCGAACCTCTACCTGTTGACCGAGCTCGCCCAAGTATTGCACCAAATTATAAGTAAACGAATCGTAATTATCAATGACTAGGATCACAGCTTTATACCCCCCGCGCTTCCATTTTTTTCATTCCATTCGCTATATTGAATTGCTTTCCACATCGCTTTAGCCTTGTTGATGGATTCGGTATATTCCTTCTCTGGGACGGAGTCTATCACAATGCCGGCTCCGGCTTGCACGTAGCCTATCCCTTCCGCCATGACCAAAGTCCGTATAATAATATTAAATTCCATATCGCCATTGTAGTCAATCCATCCGATAGACCCTGTATACGGGCCTCTGCGTACAGGTTCAAGCTCTTCGATTATTTCCATCGTGCGAACCTTGGGAGCCCCTGTAATCGTTCCGCCGGGGAATGCCGCCGCAATGACATCGTAAGCTTCTTTGCCCGGCGCCAGCTTCCCTTCTACCTGCGAGACGATATGCATGACGTGGGAATAATATTCGATGACCATGAAGTCTTTGACCTTTACCGTACCGTAGGTAGATATTTTCCCCAGATCATTGCGCTCCAAATCGACCAGCATAATGTGCTCCGCACGTTCCTTCTCATGATGGATCAATTCATCCGCCAGGCGCCGGTCTTCCTCGGCATCCTTCCCTCTCGGCCGGGTTCCGGCGATAGGCCGGGTCCTCACGGTATCCTCTTCAAGCTGAACCAGCAGCTCCGGCGATCCCGATACAATGTGAAAGTCCCCGAACCGCAGCAGTCCCATGTAAGGAGACGGATTAACGACCCTCAGCCATTCATAGATTGCCTCAGGCGAAGCATGCAGCCGTTTATGCTGTCTGACAGACAAATTGACCTGAAACACATCTCCAGCCCCGATATAGCGCTGAATCTGTTGAACCGCCTGAATGTAGGCTTCTCTTGGGAAATCCGCCTGAATGCCTTCAATGGAGTCGACGTCGATATGAAGCAGGTCTTGATGTATACGTTCCATCATGCCTTCACGGAGGGCCCTATACTTCTCCGTTCGATTCGCGGCTGCAACGAGATCCCATTGGCGCTTCATCTGGTCTGCGTCCGCTTCCGCTTCACGGTAAAGCTCGGCCAAGGCGTCAGCCTCTTCCGTGCTCATCTTGTGAACGGCACAATACAGCACTTGCTCCTCATGGTCGATAATCCAAATCCGGTCGAATCTGGCAAAAGCATAATCCGGCACCGGCAGGTCGTCCGAGGCTGTCTCCGGGAGCCTCTCGATAGAACGGGCGACATCATAGCCCCAATAGCCGACGCAGCCTCCCAGAAATTTGGGCAGCCCTTGACCGCGAACAGCAGGTGAGCGATATTCAGCCATCCATTGCTTTACCGCTTCAAGAGGCGCTCCTTCTCCCTCGGTCACGGTGCCGTCTTCATGATGAACGACGGTTCGCATTCCTTTGCCACGGATGGCAGATACAGGCTTTAACCCTAGAAAGGTATACCTTCCTCCCTTTCCGCTCTCCAGTACAAAGGAACCCGGCGACGCTTGCTCCCAGGCCGTTTCCCAAGAAATCAACCGATCTTCCTCCAAGGGGTAACGCCGTACGTAGGGAAGCATCGTATAGCGGCCCGCCCATTGCCGCCATTGTTCGTAGGTTATCATCGTAACGGACGCCCCTCCTTGCTTCTCATTCATAAGTTTTGGACTAAGTATACTTGATATTGCAAACGAAAAAAAGCCCCTCTCGACAGGAAGGGCCTTTGCTTTTTCGTTATTAGTCTTCGAATTGATACAATGGCGTACTGAGATATCTTTCACCGTTACTTGGAAGGATAGCGACAACCCGTTTGCCCGGACCCAATTCTTTGGCAACTTTTAATGCTGCAAAGATAGCCGCACCGGAAGAAATACCGCCAAGGATCCCTTCTTCTTTGGCCACACGGCGGGAGGTCTCGAATGCGTCGTCATTCTCGACAGGAATGACCTCATCGTACACCGAAGTGTTCAGGATATCAGGAACGAAGCCTGCACCGATTCCCTGGATTTTATGAGGACCTGGTTTACCGCCGGACAATACCGGAGATGCACTTGGTTCAACTGCATAAATTTTAATGTTAGGGAAATTCTCTTTCAACACGCTTCCCGCACCCGTAATGGTACCGCCGGTTCCGATACCGGCCACGAATGCATCCAGCTTACCGTCGTGGGATTGGATGGCTTCCACGATTTCCGGACCTGTTGTTTCACGGTGGATTTTCACGTTCGCTTGGTTTTTAAATTGCTGCGGCATGAAATAAGTCGGATTCTCGGCCAGCAGCTCTTCCGCGCGCTTGATAGCGCCTTTCATGCCTTCCGCTCCAGGAGTCAGTACCAATTGAGCACCGTATGCACGAAGCAGGTTGCGGCGCTCTATACTCATCGTTTCAGGCATCACCAGAATGGCTTTGTAACCCTTAGCTGCAGCTACCATGGCCAGGCCGATTCCCGTATTACCGCTTGTCGGCTCAATGATGGTATCACCCGGCTTCAGCTTGCCCTCTTGCTCGGCTACTTCCACCATGCTGATGGCGATACGGTCCTTTACGCTCGCACCCGGATTTTGATACTCCAGCTTAACATACACTTCTGCGCTGCCTTCCGGCACAACGCGATTCAGTTTGACTAACGGGGTTCCACCGATTAATTGTGTTATGTTCTGAACTAGTTTTGCCATCCTGACGTTCCTCCTAAAATAGATATGATGTATAATATCCGAGTAAATTGGTAGGTATTATAATAATATCTTATCAACCGGAGCTTAGGTTGTCAATATCATTTTGTGGATGTGTTTACCAGCAAGGATTTGCCCCAGCTACATCATAACCTGTACTTTATATTTTTCCCGCAGCTTTTTTATCGCGTCCTTAAGCGGTGGCGCTGCACGAAGAGCGAGCTCTTTGCGTACACTTTCCATGATCGTCTCTTTGCTCTCCTTAGGCTGCTCCTTCCGATCCTTCAATTTGATAATATAAAGCTGCCCGTTCAAGTCGATCGGTTTGCTTACCTCGCCTGGCTTAAGCTGTTTAGCCGCTTTCATAATGGCCGGGGCGATAAAAGGGTCGTCTTCCTCCACCCATCCCAGATCCCCGCCGTTATCGCGGGTCGCATCATCCAAGCTCCGGTCTTTGGCAATCTGGGCAAATTCAATCCCCTTGTTTACGTCAGCCGCTACTTTGGCCGCCTGATCCTTGCTGCTTACGACGATCTGCTGCAAACGAAGCTGGGCCGCTGCTTTAAATTCTTCGGGATGGGACTGGATATAGGCATTGACCTGTTCATCCGAAACAATAATATCCTTCGTAATGATCTTCTCCTGAAGCAGCTTGTCGTAAATATCGGCTTTAAGAGCCTCTGGCGTCAGTCCCAGCTGGACCTTCATCGATTCATAGAACTGTCCTTCATTATCATAGCCTTGCTGCATGCGTTTTAGTTCCTTCTGGATTTCGCTTTCCTCCACAAACAAGCCCAATGCCTTGCCTTCCATGCGAATGACTTCATGATCCACCATTTGATTCAACAATTCCCGGCCATGCTTTTGCAGCAGCTGTTGTTCCAATTCCATGCTGGTAATGGTCTTATCTCCGATAGTTGCGATGACTTTTACTGACGGGTTCTGCTTCGTCTGATCCGGGCTCATGTCGACATGTCGTTGGTTGATTAGATCGGCAGACAATACGGAGGAAAGGATGACAACGGCAATGAACAAAACCGCTACGACTCCCCACAGTATCTTAATGTTTCGCATTCCTAATCCCCTCGTATGGTCACTATTGCTTTATTGGTATTCCAATAGGTTGTCTCAACCTTTATATCGTCCGGTTAAAGCTGATTGATGATAGATTTTAAATCCTCTTCGTCAAAGGTGTAGTGTTCGTTACAGAAATGACAGACGACCTCGGATTTCCCGTCCTCTTCCAGGATCTGCTCCAGTTCGTCACGTCCTAATGAGATCAAGGTTTGCTCCACGCGTTCCCGAGAGCATTGGCAGCGGAAATATACGTCCATTTCCTCCAACACCTCAACATCAGGAACAATACGCTGCAAAATCTGCTCCAGATCCAGCCCTTGTTCAAGTAGGGCGGATACAGGCTCAACTTTCGAAAGCAGCTGCTCGATGATCGAGATTTCATCCTCCTTCAATCCGGGCAGAAGCTGGATCACAAAGCCTCCTGCAGAAGTAACGGCATAATCTACGCCTACCAGCACCCCTAAACCAACCGCCGAAGGCGTTTGCTCCGATGTGGCAAAGTAGTACGTAAAATCTTCGGCAAGCTCTCCGGAGATCAAAGGAACGCTCCCGCTATATGGCTTTTTCAGCCCCAGGTCTTTCACAACACTAATGTAGCCCTCGGTGCCGACCACACCTGCTACATCAAGTTTACCTACCGTGTTAAGGGGGAGATCCGCCTGTGGGTTGGCTACATAGCCGCGTACTTCTCCCTTGGCATTGGCGTCCACTACGATCTGACCGATGGGGCCCCCGCCTTTAATCATGATGGTGAGCTTCTCCTCACCCTTCAGCATAGCCCCCATCATCAGGCCTGCCGACATCGTTCTTCCCAGCGCCGCCGTTGTGGTTGGAGTCATTTGGTGGCGTTTGCTAATCTCATCTACTATTCCGGTAGAGCATACAGCAAAGGCTCTTACCTTGCCGCCCATCGCCGTTGCTCGAATTAAATAATCACGCATTGAGGTTCCCTTTCTATGCTGGTTGGTTTGATTAGGATGCGTTCATCCAATTCCTATTGGTTACGCCGATAGATCATCTGCAGCCCCTGAAGCGTCAGAAGCGGATTCACCTTCTCTATAGTACGGGACTCGCTCGCTATAAGCTCGGCCATTTCTCCTGTAGCGATAACCTTCGCCTGGGCGTTATGCTCCTCGCGAATACGTCCCACAATTCCGTCCACCTGCCCGGCAAAGCCGTAAATGATACCTGCCTGCATCGAAGCGACGGTGTTGCGTCCGACGACCGATTTGGGCTTCACAAGTTCAATCCGCGGCAGCTTTGCCGCACGCTGATACAGGGCTTCGGTGGAAATGCCGACACCCGGTGCGACTGCTCCCCCAATATACTGGCCGGATGCATCAATATAATCAAAGGTTGTTGCCGTACCAAAATCAACAACGATGCATGGCGCGCCGTAAAGTTCGATAGCAGCGACTGCGTTCGCGATCCGGTCCGCTCCGACTTCGCGCGGATTCTCGTAACGAACGTTAAGTCCTGTCTTGATACCCGGTCCGACGATAAGCGGGGTTTTCTTTAAATATTTTGAACATAACTGTTCGAGAACAAACATGAGCGGCGGAACGACGGAGGAAATAATAATGCCCTCGATCTGATCCAGCTCAAGCCCCGAATGCTGAAACAAATTGTAAATCATCATTCCGTATTCGTCGGTCGTGCTGGAGCGGTTAGTGCTTAATCGCCAATGATGCAGCAGCTGGTCCCCTTCATAAAGGCCTAATACGATGTTCGTATTCCCTACATCCACCGCCAGTATCATGATGCTCCCCCTTTCCGCTCATTCAAATCCAGGCTGATATCCAAGGCTTGCACCGAATAGGTTAATCGACCGACGGAAATGACGTCTACCCCCGTAGAAGCAATGGCATGTATAGTGTCTAGGTTTACAGATCCTGATGCCTCTACAAGAATATGCGGAGCCTGGGATTTCATGCGTACAACCGCTTCACGCATTTGGTCCGTTTTCATGTTGTCCAGCATAATGATATCCGGCTTCGCGCTCAAAGCCTCCTCCAGCTGCTCCATGCTTTCGACTTCCACTTCGATCTTCATCGTATGCGGAATCTGGGAACGTGCGGCCTGAACCGCTTCCTTAATCCCGCCTGCGCCTTTAATATGATTATCTTTAATCATGACCGCATCGTACAAGCCAAATCTGTGGTTATGACCGCCGCCGATACGCACCGCATATTTCTCGAGCAGACGGTGACCGGGCGTCGTCTTCCTCGTATCCACAAGTCGGACCGGCAATCCTTGCAGGGCGTCTACGTATTGTCTCGTCCGAGTCGCAATGCCTGACATGCGCTGCATCAGATTCAATGCCAGCCGCTCGCCCAGCAGAATGCTGCGGGTGCTTCCTGTCACCTCGGCCAATACAGTTCCGTAGCTGACAGCTTGTCCCTCTTGCACCTTGGACTCAAAACGAAGCTGTTCGTCGACAAGGGAGAATACGGCTTCAGCAATCGGCAGGCCTGCGATAACCCCGTTATCCTTAAGATGAATAATCCCTTTGGATTGCTGACCGGGAGGAATGGTCGACATGGTCGTTACGTCGCCCATACCGATATCCTCTTCCAGCCACATTTTCAAGCTTTTCTTCACTAAATCCATTTGCAGCTCATACATCGTCAATACGTCCCTCCGTAATGCCGTGCTCGCGATGGAACACCGTATGCTTTCTCCAGTGGAGGTCATCTTTTTCAGGGAAATCCTCCCGATAGTGTCCCCCTCGGCTTTCCTCTCTAATCAAAGCGGCCTGCGTCGTAAGAAGCGCACAGGTAAGAAGATTGGCGAATTCATAATCCTCGCGCTTCGACAAGCAGGTATCATAGATCGAAATCTGCCTTTTTAGCTCCTCGTAGCCCTTCTCCAGCCCTGCCGCATTTCTTTTGAGACCTACATAGCGCAGCATGACCTTTTGCAGCTTAAGCCTTCTTTCCACAATCGGCTGCTTGGCATGCTCTGTCCGATTGGACTCGGACGAAATGGACGGAACGGATCCGACAGGGGAAAGCTGATGAATTCTTTCTATGATTCTGCGCCCGAACACAATTGCCTCCGACAAGGAATTGCTCGCCAGCCGGTTGGCCCCGTGAACTCCTGTAGAGGAAACCTCACCGCAAGCAAACAGCCTTGCAACCTCGGTTTCGCCGTACAGATCGGTTTTGACCCCGCCCATCATATAGTGAGCGGCAGGAGCGACCGGAATCCAGTCGGAGGACAAGTCCAGGCCGTAATTCAAGCAAAACTCATAAATCGTCGGGAACCGGTGCTTCACCGTTTCTTCCGACTCATGGGTAAAATCAATATAAACGAAGGTCGACTTCGTCTGCTCCATTTCGTTGACAATCGCTCGCGCTACAATGTCCCTGGGGGCCAGCTCCAGCTGAGGATCGTACTTCTCCATAAAGCGTTCGCCGTTAATGTTTCTTAATATAGCCCCTTCGCCGCGTACCGCTTCAGAAACCAAGAACCTTGGAGCGCCCGGGTAGCATAACGCTGTCGGATGGAATTGAACAAATTCCATATCCTGAATGAGAGCCCCGGCACGATACGCGATAGCGATTCCGTCGGCAGTCGCAATATCCGGGTTCGTTGTATAGCGGAACAACTGCCCGGCTCCTCCAGTACACAGGATGGTTGCGTTAGCACGTACAAATACTTTTTGCCCGTCCGGCTTTTGAACCAATGCTCCATAGCATTCCCCGTCTTGCGTAATCAGATCAATAACAAAATGATCATCCCACAGCTCGATATTCGGATGCTGCTTCGTCTTTTCCGATAAGGCGCGGACGATTTCCGCACCCGTTGCGTCTCCATGAGCGTGCAAAATCCGGCGTTGGCTGTGCGCCCCTTCCTTGGTCAGGGCAAACACTCCATCCTCCAGATCGAACTGCGTCCCCATCTGAATCAGGTCTTGAACTCCGGCAGGGCCTTCATGCACCAAGACGTTGACCGCGGCTGAGGAGCACAACCCGGCCCCGGCGTTCAGCGTATCCTGGTGGTGGTATTCGGGGGAGTCCTCGTCGGAAATTACGGCGGCGATTCCCCCCTGAGCATAGCGTGTATTGCTGTCCAACAGCGACTTTTTGGTGACCATCAGCACTTTAAAATGCTGACTGGCTTTAATAGCGGTAAAAAGCCCGGCGATACCCGCACCGATAACGATGACATCTGTATGTACTTGAGGCAGCTCGTCCAGTTGAAAGTCGACTAAATAACGTGGAATCATGATACGCTCTCCTTCTTTAATGCCCAAAAATGGTTAAAAGCTTCAAAGGAAATAGAGCTTATGCATACTGACACAAACAAGAGAGTAGCGCATGCTACTTCACTTGTAGCATGCGCTCCAGGGACGCCTTGGCTTGTTCTGCGATGTGCGGCGGTACATAAATTTGCGGCTGCATCGTCTCCAAACATTTGGCAACCTTTTTTAAATTGTTGACTTTCATATTCGGACAAACCAAATATTTTGTTGCGAAATGGAACTTCTTATTCGGACTATCCAAGCGAAGCTGATATCCTGTACCGTCTTCCGTGCCAACAATAAATTCTTGGCAGTCAGATTCCTTACAGTACTTGATAATGGCTGTCGTACTGCCTACAAAATCACCCAGCTTCACCACTTCAGGGCGGCATTCCGGATGAACCACAAATTGGGCATTCGGATGGAGAGCTTTCATTTCCTCTACATCTTTGACGGTTAACATGTCATGAGTGTTGCAATATCCTTCCCAAATAATGACTTTTTTGTCCGTAAATTTGGAAACGTAATCACCCAGGTTTTTATCAGGCACCCAGATGATCTCATCGGAGTCGACGGAGTTAATGACTTTGATAGCATTAGCCGAGGTACAGCAAATATCGGTTTCGGATTTCACATCTGCCGAAGTGTTAATGTAAGCTACCACTTTGGCATTCGGATGCTGCTTCTTCAGTGCACGGAGTCCATCCACATTGACCATATCGGCCATCGGACAGCCCGCTCTCTCATCCGGTATCAGAACAGTTTTGTTCGGAGCCAGTATTTTTGCGCTTTCGCCCATAAAATGAACGCCGCAAAATACAATAACGTCAGCGTCGGTCGATGCCGCCTTTTGGGCCAGCAAAAAAGAATCGCCGCGAAAATCAGCAATTTCTTGAATTTCATCACGTTGGTAATAATGAGCAAGAATAATAGCGTTGCGTTCCTTCTTCAATTGAGCAATTCGTTCCTTAAGCTCCCTTTTCTGTTCTTCCTTGCGCTCCAGAGCTAATGCTTCCATCGTCGCATTACCATCCTTTCCGTCCCTATGCCCCTTTTTATTTAACAACTAAGTCGTGAAAATGTTCACATATTGTTTGAAGATTTACAACTAATTTACACAACATCCCCGGTGGTGTCAATGCTCAAATAACAACAAAATACCCGAATTCATTCAGCAGATGACGGTGTTGTTCCGTGCTTTGGTCTCTAGTGTCCAGTTTCTATGTTAAGGCTAAATAAAGACAGTGAAAATGGGTGCATTGTCTCGCTGATGTACTTCCATAAAGTTGAGACCTTAAGCTTCGCTTCAGCAACCCCCCGTTTCGTAAACAAGTTGTTTATCTGTTAACGGGAAAGTGGTGTCTAGACAGCTACGGCGCAAAAAAACCGAAAGGCATTCGCCTTCCGGTTCTGTGTCTCTTTATTTGTTCTCTTTATCTTCCTCATCGGAAGTACCTTTGTCGAAGTCCAGCTTGTTGGCATCTGCCGTTTGCTGTTGACCGACAATGTTCACCTTCACTTCAGAGCCGGCATCATCCAGCCTGCCGTTCTCGATGAGCTGCTTGATTTGTTCTTTCTCGAGGGTTTCCTTCTCGAGCAAGGTTTCGGCAATCAGGCGAACCTGATCCGCGTACTTCTCAAGCGTTTCTTTTGCTCTGGCATAGCAGCTGCGGATGATCGTCTGCATCTCTTGGTCGATTTCATAGGCAATCGCATCACTGTAGTTTTGCTCATGCCCGAAATCACGGCCCAGGAACACTTGCCCCTGAACATTACCAAACTGCATAGGACCCAGCTTATCGCTCATGCCGTATTCCATAATCATCTTGCGTACAATGCCGGTTGCCCGTTGGAAGTCGCTGTACGCGCCAGTACCGATCTCGCCGATAAACAGCTCCTCGGATACGCGTCCGCCCAGCAAACCGGTAACTTTATCAAGAAGCTCGTTCTTGGTATTCATCATCCGGTCTTCGCCTTCCTTAGGCAGCATCATGACATAGCCGCCTGCACGACCGCGAGGAATAATCGTAACCTTGTGGACCATATCGGCATTCTCCAAATGGTAGCCGATAATTGTGTGCCCGGCTTCGTGGAAAGCCACCATGCGCTTCTCGCGTTCGCTGATGACGCGAGCTTTCTTCTGCGTACCGACAATAACGCGGTCGAACGCTTCATCCAGCTCTTCCATAGAGATATCTTTCCGGTTGCGGCGGGCCGCGATCAATGCAGCCTCATTGAGCAGGTTCTCCAGGTCAGCGCCTGTAAAGCCTGTTGTGTATCTCGCCAGCACATCCAGTTTAACATCTTTATTCAAAGGCTTGTTGCGAGCATGTACCTTGAGTACCGCTTCACGGCCCTTGACATCCGGACGATCCACCGTAATTTGACGGTCAAAGCGTCCCGGACGAAGCAGCGCAGGGTCTAGAATATCCGGCCGGTTGGTAGCCGCGACGATAATAATCCCTTCATTCGCTCCGAATCCGTCCATCTCCACGAGGAGCTGGTTGAGAGTCTGCTCCCGCTCGTCATGACCGCCGCCCAAACCGGCGCCGCGCTGACGGCCTACAGCGTCAATCTCGTCTATAAATATAATACAAGGTGCATTTTTCTTAGCGTTTTCGAACAAATCGCGGACACGGGATGCACCCACACCGACGAACATTTCTACGAAATCGGAACCGCTTATGCTGAAGAACGGAACTCCTGCTTCACCGGCAACCGCTCGCGCCAGCAAAGTTTTACCCGTTCCCGGAGGACCATTCAACAGAACCCCTTTAGGAATTCTGGCTCCTACGGCAGCAAACTTGCGAGGATCCTTCAAAAATTCGACTACTTCCACAAGCTCTTGCTTTTCTTCGTCTGCCCCCGCTACATCCTCAAAGGTCACGCGCTTCTTCTCTTCATTATAAAGCCTCGCGCGGCTTTTTCCGAAATTCATCACCTTACCGCCGCCACCCTGCGCCTGATTCAACAGGAAGAAGAACAGGATGAAAATAATGACAAACGGAATAATGGAGGTAAGGAAACTGATCCAGACATTGTCCCCTTCCATTTTCTCGATGACGATGTTAGGCACGTCGCTCTTCTCGATCAAAGTAACGGTTTCTTGGTCGTAAGGCGCCCGGGTTTCGAAATTCTTCTTATCCGGCGACTCTGGAGTTTTATATTTACCGCGAACCAAGTATGTTTGTCCGTCATATCTCAAACTGACCGATTCCACATTTTTGCTGATTAAGGCCTGTCGGAGCTTATCGTAGCTGATTACGTCTTTCTGGTCATTCTGTGTGCTGATAAAGTGAACGATACCGACAGTGACCAAAAAAATGAGCAAATAAAAGCCTGTATTGCGAATAATTCGATTCATCCCCTACCTCCTCTCAAAAACGGCAACTTTGTATATTGTACCACAGCAAGTCTTGGCATCACAAGAAATGCTAATGGGAGTAAACCTCGGGCTTCAGTATGCCGACATACGGCAAATTGCGGTACTTCTCCGCGTAGTCCAAACCATATCCAACAACGAACGCGTCAGGAATAACGAACCCTTTATAGTCTGCGTCCAATTCCACAGTTCTACGCCCAGGCTTATCGAAAAGTGCGGCCACCGTAATGGAAAGAGCGTTGCGGCGCTCCAATACGTCGATCAAATAGCTCAAGGTCAATCCGCTATCAATAATGTCTTCGACAATAATAATGTGCCGTCCTTCTACAGGAACGTCGAGATCCTTAATAATTTTGACGACCCCGGACGATTTGGTCGATTGACCGTAGCTGGAAACCGCCATGAAATCAATTTCCAAGGGCACTGTAATCTGTTTAACCAAATCCGCCATAAAAATAAACGCACCCTTCAGTACACAAATGACTAGCGGATTGCGTCCTTCGAAATCGCGGCTTATTTGTTGGCCCATCTCCTTTACTTTGTCCTGAATCAGTTGCTCGCTGTAAAGTACTTCTTGAATGTCGTTTTGCAAGAGAGAACCTCCTACTTGGAATAAAATGATCTTGTAATGCTATCTTAACATAGTGGACAAAAAACCTTCCTCCATGCAAAGTTTCAAGTGAAGCCATGCTTTCGTATTCCCGGTTACCGGAGCCCACGAGGATCTTCTAATCCCCGGCAGCCATATAATGCGGTGCTCCGCATCCTCGATGACAGGTATTCTGGCTCTGAGACTCGGCGGAATCTTGGCGTCGATGAAAATATCTTTTACTTTTTTCGACCCGTTTAGTCCGAACAGGTTCATTCTGTCCCCGTCAGAGCGGCTGCGTACCGTCAGCGGAAATGCCAGCAAATCTGCATCGAACCACTCCGAGGCTCTGTCCCTGGTATTGCGCTCGTACTTCCCCGCCTCCTCCAACAAAGAGCATTCGATAACCGCTCCCGTTTCGGAAATGGTCAAGCTACCTTGAGGGGGCTGTAACGTGTACAGGTAGGGCTTAGGCGGTACCACATAAGTATGTAATTGGATACGGTCATATTCCCTTGTTAGCGTCAGATTATGTCCTATATCGATACGTTGGTTGGAAGGCTCTTCCTTGACGATTAGCTCCCTCATCTGCTCCAGCTTGGTAAAATCAAGGGAATCGGCCTCAAAAGAAAGATAATTTAATATTAGTTTAATCAATCGCCTTTGTAAAGCAACATGTACCCCGGCAAACCAATTTCTTGACCATTGTGCGAAATCGCTTTCTACGGCCACATTTTGTTCAAATATGGCGGATGCCTGCTGATCCAGAAAATCATCTTCTGCAGCCATTGTAACTGACAGCCGATTGAGCGCCTGCGGCAGCTGATCATTATATCTTTGCTGAAGCATCGGCAGCAGCTCTAAACGGATTTCGTTCCGAAGATACTTCGTGCTCAGATTGCTGCTATCCATAAAATAAGTAAGCTGATGATGATGGCAGTAGTCCAGCAGCTCTGATTTATATATACGGAGCAACGGGCGCACAAGTTCCACATTCCGTTCGGTCCGCCGAATGGGGATTCCTGCCAGGCCGGAGGGTCCCGTACCGCGGAGCAGCCGCATCAGCATGGTCTCCGCCTGATCATCCGCATGATGGGCGAGAGCAATCTTCCCCGCGCCGAACCTGGCGGCCGTTTCCTGCAGGAAACGGTACCTCAGCTCGCGGGCGGCCGCCTGCGCGTTCATCCCGCTATCCTGAATATACTGGGGAACGTTGATGACGGCAACTTCACACGGAAGGCCAAGCCTGTCGGAAAAGTCCTTGACGAACTCCGCTTCCCTTGCGGATTCCTCCACCCTGAATTGATGATTGACATGCGCTACCGTTAATCGCCACTCCCATCGTTCGGACAGCAAAAAAAGGACATGCAGCATGGCTATGGAATCAGGTCCCCCTGATACCGCAGCAACGATACTGTCCCCTCGGCAAAGCAGCTGTTCGTCTTTCAATTGCCTCTCAATCCTTGATACCAGATCCATCGCCATAAATCCTTTCATACGGCCGTTATGCTTCCTCACGACCAATACATATAAACCGTCAAGCCGAAGACCACGAGCGAAGCCGCGAAGCAAACCTTGAGCCAGGTTCCCCCTGTAGAACGCGGAGATTTGGCCGGTCTCGGGTAGCTCTGCCTCCGCCAATCCGCCAAAGCCTGCTTCGATGTCGAATATTTCCCGAGCAGCATCTTGCGCAGCACTGGGGCAGCCTGGCTTAAGGCTTTGTTCGATTGCAGCATGTCGAGCAGCATGTCCGCATTCCGGTTTTGCGGCAGCACCTGCTTGATTCCCGCAAGCCGGCGCTCGGCATCGGTGCTGCTGATCAGGAGCACCGCAAAGGCAAACAAATCGTATGCCTCATCCGCAGTGCGGCTTCCAGCTCCCCAGAATCCGCGGTCATACACCTCTGTAAACTGCTTGACGGCATTCCCCTTGGCGGTAACTCCGCCAAAATCGATCAAATCAACGTCACCGTATCCCGAGACGATAAGGTTCTCCATCTTGATATCGCCGAATATGTAATCTTCCTTATGCAGCTCTACCAATTTGCGCAGCAGGTTCAAGCCTATCAGATAAATCCAATCCCGGCCGTTATGCTTCATAAAATCGCCGATGGATGATCCCTTGAAATAAGGCATGACATAGAACGGAATATCCTGGCCGTCCCGTTGATAATCATCCACGTCGAGCAAATATTGCCGAAACGATGTATTCGACCGCGACAATGCCTTCAGCGCGTTGACCTCCGACTGGTGATCCACAGCGTCAAAGCCGGTCTTCATCGCGTAATGCAGTTTGCCCCGCCTGACCAGATATACCTTGCCGTTGGCCCCTGCGCCCAGCAGGCGCTCGATCCGGTATTGCCGCTTATTCCACTTGCCGATAACGACCGTTCCGGAAGCCGCGAACGGCTCAAACGACGTAGTCACTCAGAATCCCATCCTCGCCTTTATGCTTGCTCGCTGTTCCGGACGGCTCCTCGCGCCCGATGGTTTGATCCCGGTGCAGCCCTTCCCCGGCTCCTGTCATGAACTGGATGACCTTGAGAAGCGCAGGCCCGGTCGGGGTCGTACCCTTCATGTTTAATTTATAAAACAAACGGTTCAGATTTGCAAGGTCCCGCGTCCAGCCGAGGTCCATTTCGACCTCATCCTCGCCGGAAACCGATGCCGGAAAATGAAAGACGGCCATTTCGCTATCCCCTTTGCGCGCCTGAATGCTTAGCTGCAAATCATAGATCGCTTCTTTCACCGCCTGCAGCTTGGGCTTCATGCTGGCACTCGTATCGATGAGCAGCGCTACCTGCAAGGAAGACGATTCGGACAGCTCATCCATGACCTGCACGACCTGCGACCGCTTGTCCGGAGGAAGACTTTCAATCTTGGAGTCTCCCAAAATATGCTGAAGCTCTTTGCCAACCACCTGCTGAATGGTTTGCACGACCGTTTTACGCGTCATCATTTGAACCGTTTGCGAGAGCTCGGATGCGTTCACTATACGGCTGAGCCCGCCTCCCGCGCTGGCCGTCTCGTTGATTTCCTCTATGCCATGCTCCCCGATTTCACTAGAATCGATCAAACCGATAACATTGACGATAATCCCTTCCGCCTTGGCGTGTGCGGCGGCAATGACAGGACTGACGCCCACGTTGGAGCAGCCGTCCGTTATTAAAATAATTTGCTTCATAAATGCCTCTTCCTCCCTATAACGAATAGTATGATCTCTAGTTTTTCCATTTTGCGAGATTCCTAAACTTAAGGGAGAAGTCGACAGGCCGCGACAAAAAGGCACTTCCTCTCAGTCAGAGAAGAAAGCGCCTGTCCATAGGTTAACTGACCGTCTTGGGGCGTTCAATCCGCTGCAGCCCGGGCCAGCGGAACGTTGCCCATTCCGGCTGGTATTTCTCCACGCGGGCGACAACGACGGTCATATCGTCATATATATTGCCGTGATGGTAGCGGACGACCCGCTCGAGCAAAATATCCGCAAACTCCTGCGGAACATCAGTATGGATTTCCGACAGCACCCGCTTCATCCAAAGCTCCTTATTGACAGCATGGCCCGGCGCATCGTAAATCCCATCGGTCATCATAATCAGAATATCCCCCGGCTGCAGCGGCAGGCTTACCAGATCGACATCAATGTCGTTCACGATCCCTACCGGCAAATTGTTTGCCGAAATGGGGAATACCTCCGAGCCGCGTTTAATAAAGCTTGGCGTCGAACCAATCTTCAAGAAGGTCGTATTCGCATTATATAAATCGATCAGTGCAACATCCACTGTCGCATACATTTCATCAGACGAGCGCAGCATCAGAACGGAATTGACGGATTTGATCGCAAGCTTCTCCTCCATGCCCGATTGCAGCAGCTGCTGCAATATGCTGAGTGCCGCGCTGCTCTCTGCCCGGGCCCGTTCACCATTCCCCATGCCGTCGCTTAAAGCGACGGCAAACTTCCCGTTGCCGAGCTCTACGGCGCTGAAGCTGTCTCCCGACAGCAAATCGCCGTTCTTGGCGGCGCCGGCAATACCGGTCTCGACTTCATATTCCTTAGCCGAGCCGAACACTACAGTGCTGTACCCCTCCTTGCGTTCAAGCGCCTGTTCATTCTTGACGGCAATATGCTCTCCTAATATTTCAGAAAGCAATGGCGCTATGATTTTGCGGCATTCATCAAATCCTTTCGTGTATTGATGGATAATTTCGATTTCCACGTTCCCTTCGTCCAGACTTATAATGTCGATGCTGTGGATGGATAGCCCCAGCTCCTCCAATGCGCTGCGAATCTGTTCCTCCTGCATGAACAGCTCCTGGCCCTCCCGTTTGATTTCCTTGGCCAAGTCCTCCATCACCTGCGAGACCCCAGATAGCTGCTCCGCCACCAGCTGGCGGCTCTCCATGATCTGTTTTTTCCAATGCTGATCGTTCTTGTACAGGCTGTACTGATGCTTCATCACCTCAAGCACTTGATCCGGCTTAATGCAGTGCTTTTTCCATTGAGGCAAAATATGCTTTCTTGCGAGCGGCCCCCTGACCTCCACCTCCGTCATCATATCGGTCATAAATTTATAGGTTTGATAAAATTTATCATCCCAGCATTGGCTTCGCTTCCAGCAGCCCTTGCAGGACTGCTCAGCGACCGAATTCATAAAATGCCCGACCTCCTCCTCCTTCTGAAGCGGCTGCACATCCGCCGTAATTTGCTTGAAGCTGCGCGACAGCTGGCGGAACACCTCGCTGAATTGCTCCACGCGGCTTGCTGTGACATCTCTCACCCGTTTGGCATAGTCATGCTGGGATTTTAAATTTTCCTGAGTGCCGGGCACATATTTGGCCAGCATTTGAATCACCGCTTTCGGCGTTAAGATGAATAAAATAACGGCAGCCAGCGATTCCCAGGTTGAATTCAACACTTCCGATTGGTTCCCGATATAAATTGTGAGAATAGATGAGCCCAGCAGCATGCCGAGCGATACCGCGAGTTTGTTTCCCTCCTTCAATAAGCCTGCCAGCATACCGGCAAAAGCGAGAAGACTCATCTGGTAGATGGCATTGGTATTGGCAAGACTAAGGATTAATCCGGTAATGACCCCGACGGATGCCCCTAACGGAGCCCCTCCTACCAGGGCGAACAGTAATATGAGATAGCGTGACAGTACATGCTCTACGGTAACCGGCCCCACCAACCAGCCCACAGTCCCTGTCATCACGGAAGCGAGAAGAATAATAAGACATATGACTTCCTCGTTCTTTAAGCTGTAATTTTTGCGGGTTAAGGTAAACACCGGAATCGCCTGCAAAAAGATATGCGTCAGTATGAGGCTGAGCAGCGACTCCACTCCAATCATCAAGAACGCATAACCGCTCAGCTGCGTATTGACCAAGCTGGCAAAGAGCTGGACGAAGAAGGTGGAGAAAAATACAATGACCGGTGCATAAGAAATATCGGATCGTTCAAACCTCTCGACCCCTTTTTGGATGAGAAGAAAGACGAGCATCTGTGCAGCAATATAGCCTGCGTGTGCAGGAGCAGCCGAGAAGATGCTGCCGGCCAGCAGGAAGGTCCCCGTCCAGAACAGCAGCTCCCTTCGCAAGAAATACATAACCGCAAAGAAGGCTACGGCGAACGGCGCCAGCTGATCCAGGATCATTGCCCTTCCCAATAAAAATGCCATAAACAAAAGAAGAATGGACCATTTTTTGGCAACGACGGATTGAACCAAGCGATTTTCCACGACGATGCTGGTAATACGGCTTTTCCCTGATTGCATCCAACGACTCCAAACGATTCCAACTTGACCGGCATTTAATTTTCTTTGCATATTTCCTGAACACCACCCATAGACTATTTAGTGGTTCTAGTATATGGGCAGTCTACTATAAAGTTTGTCAGAATGAGTTGGTAGAGCAAAAGTTTTTTCCGACAAAAAAAAGAAGCAGGGCCGAGTCGGCGCCAGCCCTTATATAGACAGCCGTGAAGGACTATGGCAGGGTATGGAATTTATCACGTACCCAAACAAGCGTTCGTCTTATAACTGGTCAAGCCTCCTCTATTGCCGTTACATGGTGTCGATTCACCGGGGGCCCGTTAACGATACGACAAAACTACTGAAACGTGATTCATCGGCCGACATGAACTGGGATATTATTCCACAACTTATCATTCCTCTGAGCACAAAACGGTCAAATGGGCAAGATTCGCCCGAAACGTCTCACCACTTGCCATGGAATGACACGAATTCTGCCAGAGCACGGAGCAAATAACGAAATTGCTGAAAAAAAATAGCTTCGCAAAGCAGGCATTGGCATCGAAGCTGGTTCAGGTATTTTGGATGAGCCACAAAATGCTACATGACAACGAAAAACACCCTTCCCGAAATCGGATTTCGGAAAGGGTGTCTTCTTGTATCTTCTATAGCGGCGAAGGGGATCGAACCCCCGACCTCACGGGTATGAACCGTACGCTCTAGCCAGCTGAGCTACACCGCCACAACAATCAGAATTATATACTACCGCCGCAGCGTTTGTCAAGATAGCTGGTGTTAGACCCCACAAAGTGGGGTTTTAGCTTCGATGCTGATTCAAGTACTTTGCGGGGAGCCCCGAATGAACCCCACAAAAGTGAGGATTTGGCTTCGATGCTGATTCAGATCTTTTTCCGTGAAGTCTTATAGAGTTAAAAAAACCGTACAAGCATTCACATGCCCGTACGGCTTACTTTGTATCATTAATCGCGTCGTGCTCCTCGGCCTCCACGTTTACCTTCTGTATTCTTCTTCAGGGACGAAATACGTTCTTCGCTATCTTTCAAAAAGCGTGACACTTTGTCTTCGAATGTTAACTTGCCAGCAGGAGGTTTACCCCCACGGCCACCACGGTCGCCTCCACGGCCACCAAAACCGCCGCCACCGCCTCGTGGTCCACGATCTCCACGATCGCCGCCGCCAAAATTGCCGCCGCCACTGGAACCGCCACTAGGTCTTTCAAAACGAGCGGGCCTCGCTGTTTCTACCGGTTTATCTACGGCTTGCTTAATCGATAACCCGATTTTGCCGTCTTTGTCCACATTAATCACTTTGACGGTAACCATGTCATTCAACTTCAGATGATCATTAACATCTTTAACATAGTTGTCTGCTATCTCCGAGATGTGCACAAGGCCGGTACCGCCCTCAGGCAGCTCTACAAACGCCCCAAAGTGAGTAATGCCCGTTACTTTTCCTTCCAGCTTGCTGCCCACTTCAATTGCCATAAAGTAAAATGTTCCTCCCTTAAATAATTGAGAAAACCTCTATCGAGGCCTTTCGAAGATGAGCGACCGCGCTTAGAGGTAGGCCTTATTGCCAATAAGATACAGCCCGTAAAAAGATAACGAGACCATTCTTACGATGGTAACAAAAACCCTGACAATGCAGATTATAACGTACTGGCCGCAATACGGTCAACAGAAGGATTATGACACTTGTTTACTTTTGTTCCTTCGGGACATAAAAGAGAGTTTCTCCCTGCTTCACGTAGTGCAGCTCTTTTCTAATTTTTTGTTCCAAATATTCAGGATCGTTCAATCTTGCTATCTCCCGCTTGCTGTCCTGGTTCACCTGCTCGGTTTCCTTCTTCTTCTGCTCCAGAGCAATCACTTTCTCGCTGCGGTCCTTTAGCTTATCGATCTGATTCCACAGAGTTACACCAGCCCAGCTCATAAAGCATGCAAAAATAATGAGGACTAACCGGCGTCTCCGAAAAGAGCCTTTGTTATTCGGTTTCGGTTTTGTCTCTTTGCTTACTGCCGGAACTGCTCGCGTCAACTGTGCAATCCTCCTTATCCGGTCAAAAAAAGCGACGAAAGAATGACGCAATGCTTCGACCTGCTTGGTTTACCCATGTAGGCATACGGAACCACTTGCCGAGCGGCCTCACGAGCCATAGCAGCAATTTCCACATAGGATAGAGTAATTGTAGCATAACTTTATACAGGAAAATAGCTATGGCCAGTAAAAATCCTAAAAACACGACAGTAGCCCTATATAGCCAAATCGACGGAATGATAATAAATACCCGGAACAGCCGTATTCCCAAACGGATCGTTGCCTGAACCAATCGGATCATCCACATAATGACACGAATCACCGTTCGGCTAAACAGCAGAAAGTAAATCCCCACCCCAACAAGCAAGCCGATAAAAATAAACATCCGCACTTGTCCCAAATTGCTCATGTAGAGCAGCTTGAAAATAAGGAGCGTCCCGATGCACCAAAAGAAGATGTCAAGGAGGTAATAGGCATACCGGGGCGCTCGAAGCTGGCCGGCCAGCACCCGATACAGATCGAAAAGTCCGCCTAGCGAAAGTCCCCCAAGAAGCATCATACCCATCGTGACGAATTGAACCTGAAGGGTCACTTAAACAGCTTACCGAAAAATCCCTTGGGCTTACCTTGGGAGTTTGTGTCCAAATAGGCCAGCTCGTTCACCAAACCTTCAATCGCAACCAATCCCTGCTCCAAACTCAAGTTTTTGATATGCAGGTTCTGCCCCTTAATCATAAGATAGCCAAACTCGGTTTCCAGCAAAAATTCCTCACTATCAAAGCTCTCTACATTCATGACGCCGGATACTTCAAGCAGCTTACGGTTGAGCATCTTGATTTCTTGGCGTTTTACTTTTCCCGGCTCGATTGCCATGATACGATCCCTCCTGGCAGCTTTGCTCGTGAATGAACAAAGGATTACATGTTTCGGCCAGGCTGCGGGCCAGTGTAACGACCTCCGGTCGCTGTTGAAAACGGGTTCCTTGATCATAAGATTTTTTCTGGTACAACCCGTTTTCAAAGGCGACACGTAAACTCTCCGGTTCGTTACACTGCCCTCCGCCTTATGAAACATGGAATCATCAAGCATTCACGAGCAAAGCTTGTTTACTTAAAAATATGGAGGGATGTCCCGAAATAGAACCAAAATAACCCCACAAAGTGAGGCCCGGAATTGGAAGCTGATTCACCGCCAAATAGACATCATCTAACTCTATTAGGGGGTCAAAAAAGAGACTGAAGGATTCAGTCTCTTTAGCGTTACCATAATTCGGTTTTACGAGCTTCCTCGCTAAGCAGCGTGTACATAGCAGCCGCATCTTCCTTACGGGTCGATTCGGATAGCTGTTCTACACGCACGGTTACGATTTTCTGGCCGAACTGAATTTTCAGCTCGTCGCCGACCTTAACCGCACTGCTTGGCTTGGCGTCCTTTCCATTGATCCAAACACGTCCTTGATCGGACACGTCCTTGGCGACCGTACGACGCTTGATCAGCCTGGACACCTTGAGAAATTTATCAAGGCGCATTATTTTACCGCTTCTTTAAGCTTGTTACCTGCTTTGAAAGCCGGAACTACGGATTCAGGAATGTTGATTTCTTTACCGGTTTGCGGGTTGCGGCCCGTACGTCCGGAACGCTTGCGAGTTTCGAAGGTGCCAAAGCCGATAAGTTGTACTTTGTCGCCGGTGGAAAGAGCTTCGGTTACTTCGCCCAGGAAGTTGTTCAGAACGGTTTCAACGTCCTTCTTGGTCATGCCGCTTTTCTCAGCGATGTTGTTAATCAAGTCTGTTTTGTTCATGGATACATTTCCTCCTCAAAATAACACTAATGCTATGTATTCTTTGTTCATCAGGAAATTCCTGCTAGCCGTTGTCGATTTATAAAACTTTTTTTGCTTCCTGCCACAAAGATTCCATCTCTTGTAAATCAGTTTGGTCAAAAGATTTACCCTTTAAACGCAGCTGCCGCTCGATATAGCCAAAACGGTCAAAAAATTTGCGATTGGCGTCAGACATGGCTTCTTCGGGCTCGATCTTCAGGAAACGGGCCAAATTTACAATCGAGAACAGCAGATCGCCGAGTTCTTCCTGCTGTTCTTTCTTCGACAAGGAGCTGATAGCTTCCTGCAATTCGACCAGCTCAGATTCGACAACTTTCAACACATCGCCCAGCTCCGGCCAGTCAAAGCCGACGGCCGCCGCCTTCTTCTGCAGCTTGTAGGCTTTCATGAGTCCCGGCAATTCGCGAGGAACGCCGGATAGAATAGGAAGCTCATCCGGATCTATGCCCTTACGGCGCTTCTCCTCCTGCTTGATCTGCTGCCAGTTGCTTAACGCCTCGTCTGCATCCTCGGCCTTCATTTCTCCGAATACATGAGGATGCCGTCGAATCAGCTTCTCATTGAGCCCCGCAATGACATCCCATACGGTAAACCCGCCTTCCTCCGCTTCGATCTGGGAATGAAGCATAATTTGCAGCATCAGGTCGCCAAGCTCTTCCGCCATATGGTCCGGATCGTCCTCATCGAACGTCTCGAGCACCTCGTACGCTTCTTCGATCAGGTTTTTGCGCAGCGACTGGTGCGTCTGCTCACGGTCCCATGGACACCCTTCGGGGCTTCTCAATATTTCGACAATCTCGTGCAGGCGGGCAAAGGTACGGTTGCGCAGCCGGTCCTCATCCGAACGCGGGATCCAGATCAGCGACAAGTTGCCGTAATCCTGCAAATGGTCCAGCTCGTAAAGAGGAATGCGGTGAATGGCCTCTTCTCCCGGTACGCCCAGGGCATGGCCGACGACAACCTCCCAATCATCCGGGTACAGCTCCATCAGGGTCAGCTTCACATCGGAGGCAGAGTACGTATCGTAGACCTGGCCGATTATCGTGTGGAGCTGCGGATTGAGGGCATGAACCGACAGCTCGGTTCCATTAAGCAGCTGAAAGCCTTCGATCGGATCGAAGCCGAGACGGATAAAAGCCTGATCCAGGAAGCTCTCTCCCCCAAGAAGCGTAAGCTCGATACCGGCTTCCGGACAGCGTGCCTTCAGCAGCTGGACGGTCATCTCCGCTACCATCGGATGCCCGGGAACGGCATACAGGAGCTCGCCGGCCTCCTTCACCTTGCGCAGCAGCTCGTCCGCAATGGCCTCATAGACTTGCTCGAACGTATCCCGGCTTTCATAGAGCTTGTCGAACGACTCGAATGCGATGTCGTTCTCCCTCAGCAGCTTCACCATCGGGTGCTGATCGGTGCGAAGGTAGATCCGATCGGCCTGCTTCAGCTTCTTCCAAACGCCGAGCGTCAATTGATCTTCGTCGCCCGACCCTAGTCCGACTACCGTAATGTGCGGTTTCATGTCGGCATTCGCCTCCTTCAATTGTTCATATCTGTTATCGGCGTGAGCCGGATATGCCTTGTGAATCATGCGCTGCCGGGACTCTTCCGCGGTCCGTGCAACGAGGACGGCCGGCTTATTTATCGCAGCAGCCTGCATTTGCGCAGAAGCTTGAGCGCCTTGCCGCCCAGCTTCGGAACCGATTCCAGCTCGGCGGCGGTAATGACGCCGAGGCGCAGAAGCGCGAGCGCGTAGACGAGCGCTCCGGCCGCGACGCCTGCGAGCGCGACCGCCGTAGCCATGCCCCGCGGGGGCAGGCTCAGGCGGAGCGCGCCCAGCAGCGCGGGCAGCCCGTGCGTCACGGCCAGCACGGCCGCAATCATCAAGCCGGTGCACAGCACCGGTTTGATGACCGCGCGGCCTAGGGCCGGCTTGACGCCGGCGGCGGAGAGCGCGTGCGCCAGCGCGAGCAAGCCTGCGAGCGCGTAGGCGGCCACAGCCGCGGCGGCAGCGCCATCGATGCCCCAGAGGGGCACGAGGGCGATGTTGCCCGCGGTCTTGACCGCCGCCGCGGCGAGCAGATACAGCGCCGGAGCGGCGACGGCGCCGAAGCCCTGCAGCACGCTGGACGCCACGATGTTCAGCGTGCTGAATAAGGCCGTGAAGGCGAGGATCAACATCGTCCACGAGCCTTCGGGGCTCTTAAACAGCATGACGTTGATCGGCTCCGCCAGGACGGCCAAGCCGAAGGACGAAGCCATCCCGATCAGCCACGTCAGCCGGATCGACATCCGCGTGCGGCTTTGCAGCGCCTCCTTGTCGCCCCGCCACCGGGCTTCGGCGATGGACGGGACGAGCGCCGCCGACATCGAGGAAGCAATCATGGCGACAAGCTGTACTAGCGGAAGCCCGTGATTGTACAGCCCGAAGCGGAGCAGCGCCTCCGACTCATCCACTCCGCCTAGCTTCAGTAGCCGCGGAACCGTAAAAGAATCGACCAGCGTCAATATCGGCATGGCGATGGTACCGAGGCAAATCGGAATCGCGTAGGCAAGCAGACGCCGAACCAATCTCCCATTGCTCTCCGGCGCATAGCCGTCGTCTGCGCCTGGCAGCGATTCCTGCCGCTCGCAAGAGGGATCGGCCTTCCTCCAAAACCACAGCATGACGATGAGCCCGGCTACCGCGCCGGCGACGGAACCGAAGGTGGCCCCCGCAGCAATCAGCTCCGGCCCATACTGCCAATGGACGAACAGGAGCAGCAGCAGGAACATCACAGCTACCCGTGCCGTCTGCTCAGCGACTTGGGAAACCGCCGTCGGCATCATATTTTGGTAGCCCTGATAATAGCCGCGCAAGGCCGACATCACCGGCACAAACAAAAGGGCAAACGAGACGCTGCGGATCGCCGGGCTCGTCTGTTCCGCTCCCATCAGGGCAGCAATCCAATCGGCTCCCCAGTACAATAATGCGAAGAACAGCATGCCCGTGACGGCCAGCACCGAAGACGCTACCTTGAGTACGCGGCGCGCCTCCCGATGCCGCCCGGCAACGGCCTGTTCGGACACAAATTTGGATACGACCAGCGGAAATCCGGCCGTAGCCAAAAACAATATTAATATATAGAGCGGATACACAGCGTTATAAATGCCGAATACGCCGTCGCCCGCTATATTTTGCAGCGGAATTTTCTGCATCGTCCCGATCAGCTTCGACACGATAGCGGCGATGCCCAGCACAGCTGCCCCCCGCAGTAAGGAAGGTCCGGCGGTTGCCTTCAGGCCGCCTGCGTTATTCGGTTCTTCTTTCATCCGGTTCGTTCATTCCCCATCCCGGCTCCTTATGTACAGCCCTGTTAATTTCATCATTATATAATATCGTCTGTTGTAACGAAAGGGCTGTCCATTCGCATTACGGGCTCCGTACCTCCGCTCTAACAGCGAAAAGCTTCCCAACTTTCGTCTCCCATAAAGGATCCGCTTGTCAGGAAGCTTATGAACTGCGCATGCGTGAATCACCTATTGCTCCATCTGTTTAGCCAAAAATCCGGCGGCGGTCTCCGCCATTTTCGTTTCCATTTGCCCCATCTTCACATTCTCGTCCTTGCTTACAAGGATAACGGAGCCGATAGGGTCTCCGCCGGCCACAATCGGGGCGATGACATAGGAGGAGTACGTTTCCGTTATATCCTTGCATATCTCGTATTGACCCGTTCCGCTCTCCATCGACGACTTGCGGTTTTCCATGCACGTTTCCACCAAGGGACCGATTTGCTTCTCCAAGTAGTCCTTCTTCGATCCTCCGGCCACTGCGATAATGGTGTCCCGGTCGGATATCATCGTAATATGATTCGTGCTCTCAAATAAAGACTCCGCATATTCCTTGGCGAAATCGCCCAATTCTCCGATAGGAGAATACTTTTTTAAGATAACTTCCCCGTCGCGATCCACGAAAATCTCCAACGGGTCTCCCTCGCGAATCCTTAGTGTGCGGCGAATTTCTTTAGGGATAACCACTCTTCCTAAATCGTCAATACGACGAACGATTCCAGTTGCTTTCATATTTCTAGATGCCTCGCTTTCCTTGAAGAGTTAGATTCGACTGGATAGCACGGTGTATACAAATGGAGGGAATTCAATTAGTAACCATAGTATTCTTCGATTCCCAGAAGCTTATACATCTGTTGCTAAGTAGTTAGCGCCCGTTCGCGAACCCCATATCCGTGACGCCGTTGTTTTCATTATGTCCATATTTGAGAAATAAAAACAGGGCACCCTTGCGGGTACCCTGGTAATATCTTACTTGGCCGGTGCTGCCGGAGTCGCAGATGGCTGCGGCGCCCCAGAAGGCTGTGGTGTCGGAGTCGGAGCAGGCGTTGGAGTCGGAAGCTTGTTCGTCTCTATCATAGCAGGCAGCTCTTTCTCCACAAAATCATAAATATGAGGCTCGGCAAGCTCAGAGCGCAAATCGCCCTTCACATCATCGAACGTCTTGGTTTTGCGCGATTCCACCTTCATCACGTGATAACCAAAGCTGCTTTCCACTGGATCACTGATTTGGTTCAGCGGAAGCTCGGCAGCTGCTTTTTTAAATTCAGGGACCCATTGGGAGATCGGAGCATCTTCGTATTTGCCTCCGTTATCCTTGGAGCCCGGATCATCTGAATATTCTTTGGCCAGCGCATCGAAATCGCCGCCGTTTTTCAGCTTGTCCTCAACTTCCTTCGCACGTTTCAATGCATCTTCCTTCGAACGGGTTTCCTTGCCCGTAGCCGGATCTGTAAGCCCGATTAGAATATGTCTTACCGTCGCCACATCATACACATTTTTATCCGCGGCAATCCGTTTGTCATATTCCGCCTTGACTTCATCATCCGTCACTTTGCTTTCCATAGCGGCAATGGCTTGGAAGCTGCGGTCAACAAACGATTCCAGATCCTTCTCCGTAATATTGTTATCCTTCAGCTGTTTCTCCATGCCGCCTTCCTGCATACCCAAGAAGGTTTTGATCTGGTCCAGCTGCTGCTTCGACTTCGTAGCCGCTTCAGCCTTGGCTTTATCATCCGCACGCGCGGACAATACCTTGAATGTAACCAGCTGCTTCATCATGTCCTGCTGGAACGCAGGCTCTTCTTTAAATTGCGCGTACTCTTTATAGAACAACAGGTTCGTGTCGATGAACGTATCAAATTCACCGCGTGTCACTTTACCGCCATCTTTATACGTTACGATAACCTCATTAGCGTCTTTGCTTGCAGTGCCTGCATTTCCTGCATTTTCTGTATCGGTCTTCTTACCGCAGCCTGCGGCCGCAATGATTGTCGTAACAGCCAGCAGAGCGATAAGCCCTTTCTTGGCCGTCTTCCATTTATTTTGCAACATCCTGTAGTTCTCCCTTCGATTTCAGCGCACGCTTATATTGTACCAGAAACCTTTCCAGCAAATCGATGGATTCTTCTGGCTTTAATCCCTTGCCTTTCAGTTGGAAATGAATTTGCGGACCGGAAACGGGCTTGATCCTGCCTTCAAACTCACTTGTTACCGCAAGCAGCTTTTGACCATCCAAATTGCCGGTTTGGTCGGCATGAATTTTGATGTCGTAATCCACTCCCTTTTGCGAAATCGTTTCGATCGCATACATCGAACCATATACCTTCAATCTCGCAACAGCCAGCAGATTGAGAACCGCCTGAGGCAGATCGCCGAATCGGTCTACAAGTTCGTCGTGCAGCTCTGCAGCTTCCTCCAACGTCTTAATGGCAGCCACTTTTTTATAGATTTCGATTTTTTGTACGCTGTCGTAAATGTAATCTCCGGGAATGTAAGCGTCGAGCTGAATATCGAGCTGGGTTGTCCAAGGCTTTTGAACCTCTGGCTCTTCCCCAGTAATCTCGTGCTTTCTCTTGGCAATTTCTTCGGCGAGCATTTGCGAGTACAAGTCAAAGCCGACCGAAGCAATGAATCCATGCTGCTCGGCGCCCAACAGGTTACCTGCACCGCGAATGGCCAAATCCCTCATCGCAATTTTAAACCCTGATCCAAGTTCTGTAAACTCTTTTATCGCCTGCAGCCTTTTCTCGGCTACTTCGGTCAGCAACTTATCCCTTTGATAGGTGAAATACGCATAAGCGATCCGATTCGAACGGCCGACGCGCCCACGGAGCTGATACAGCTGGGATAAGCCCATTTTATCAGCGTCATGAACGATCAGCGTATTCACGTTAGGGATGTCCACCCCGGTCTCGATAATGCTTGTGCTAACCAGAACGTCGTACTCCCCGTCCAAAAAGTCGAGGATCGTCTTCTCCAGCTCCTGCTCCGACATCTGACCGTGTGCTACCGTTACTCTCGCGTCGGGAACGAGCATGGAAATCTGTTCGGCCATTTGATTGATGCCTTGAACCCGATTGTATAAATAGTAGACTTGACCTTCCCGGGCAAGCTCCCGCTCCACGGCTTCCCTCACGAGTGCATTGCTGTGCTCGACGACATAAGTCTGCACAGGGAAGCGGTTTTCAGGCGGCGTTTCGATAACCGACAAATCCCGTACTCCCAGCATGGACATGTGCAGCGTGCGCGGGATCGGCGTCGCCGTGAGCGTCAGAACATCCACATTGGTTTTTAGTTTTTTCAGCTTCTCCTTATGGGATACGCCGAACCGCTGCTCCTCGTCAACGATGAGAAGACCCAAGTCCTTGAACTTCACATCCGCGGACAGCAGCCGGTGGGTTCCGATAACGACATCCACCGTACCGGCCTTCACGCCCTTCATCGTATCGGATTGCTCCTTCTTCGACCGGAAGCGGCTCAGCACCTGAATGTTGAACGGATATCCGGAGAATCTCTCACGGAACGTTTCATAATGCTGCTGGGCCAAAATCGTGGTCGGCACAAGAACAGCTACCTGCTTACCGTCAATCGCCGCTTTAAACGCGGCCCGGATTGCAACCTCGGTCTTGCCGTAACCCACATCGCCGCACAGCAGCCGGTCCATCGGACGGGGCTTCTCCATATCCGCCTTGATTTCGCTGATAGCCCGCAGCTGATCGCTCGTTTCCTCGTAAGGAAACATGCCTTCGAATTCCTGCTGGTACGTCGTGTCCGGGTTAAAGCCGTACCCTGTCGTCGCCTGGCGGTCCGCATACAGCTTAATCAGGTCATCGGCAATATCTTGAACAGAGGAACGCACCTTGCTTTTCACACGGTTCCAATCCGCTCCGCCCAGCTTGTAAACCTTAGGCTCCTTTTCCTCGGACCCTACATATTTCTGAATATGATCGATCTGATCGATAGGGACAGAAAGCTTATCTCCCCCGGCATATAAAATATGCAAATAATCCTTATGAATGCCGCCGACTTCCAGCGTGCCGATGCCTACGAACTTCCCGATCCCATGGTTGACGTGAACGACATAATCGCCTACCTTGAGCTCCTGATAGCTCTTGATCCGCTCGGCATTCGCCATTTTCTTCTCTACTTTTCTCGCCTTGCGCTGCTTCTGAGTGAACATTTCCCCTTCGGTAATGACCACCAGATGAATATTCGGCAGCTCGAAGCCGGTCTGCAGGTTGCCGTTCAAAATCGCGGGTTCTTCAATGTGGTAATCTGCCAGGACACGGCGCACGCGTTCTACCCGCTCTTCTCCGTTAGCCAGAATCAGCACCTTCGCGCCCGACTTTTTCCAGCGCTCCATTTCGGATTTGAGCACATTCATCTGCCCATGAAAATTTTGCATGACGCGGCACATGAAGTTTACGATGTTTTGCGGTTGGGTTTGCGGAACCTGCCTCAGGAACAAAGACATGTACAGCATCGGATAAGGCTTGCGCTGCAGCAACGTTTCATAAGGTTTGGACAGCGTTAGCGCCGGGATGCTTTTGCCGTCCTGCAGAGACATTGTCATCCACTCGGCTTCATCCCGCTCCAGCTGCTTGGCTGTCTCCAGAAGCCTTGCCGGCTCGTCGATCAAGAGCACCGAATCCTTCGGCATATAATCGAGCAGCGTTTGACGTTCCGGGAACAGCAGAGAAATGTATTTGAAAAGGCCAGGAAAATATTGCCCTTCCCGCATTTGTTCAATATCATGCCCTACGCCCTCAAGCAGGCGGTCCTTGGCGTTGCGGTCGGCCATTTTCTCCATCTGTGCCTGAAGCAGCTCATAGGCTTGCTGCGCCGCGCTTTGTAACCGTTTTCCTTCGGCGATAATTTCGCGGCAGGGGGTTATCACCAAGTCATTTATTTTATCCATAGAGCGCTGATCGGCTATGTCGAAGGTGCGGATCGAATCCACTTCCACATCGAACAGCTCAATTCGGTACGGATTCACGGCCGACAGCGGATAAAAGTCAATGATCCCGCCTCGAACGCTCATCTCGCCTTTGCTTTCCACACGCTCTACGCGTTCATACCCGAGATGCACCATCTCTGCTACAAACGCATCCAAATCCAAAGTCTGGCCCACCTGAACGGGAATCCTGGCTTCGGCAAACATCTCCTTATGCGGAAGAATCCGCCTCATACCTGCATACGGCACAACGACGGCGCCTCGGAAACCTTCGGATAGCCGGGTCAGCGCATCGATCCGCTGAGCCAGCATTTCAGGACTGGCAACTGCCATTTCTGCGGCCAGCAGCTCTTGAGCCGGGAACAGCAGCACCTTATCGCTCGGCAGGCATTCCACCAAATCCTCGAATATTTTCTGTGCCGAAAACATGTTGTGCGTTACGATAAACAACGGCTGCTGAAGCTCCTGGTATAACGCAGCCAGCATAACCTGTCTGGAAGATCCGGACAACCCGGATATTAATTGCTCTCTCATCCCCGATTGAATGCCCGAAACAATACTCTGCAAATCCGGGTCCGCAGAGAACGCCTGGATTAAAGCTTGCAAAAAACGTACCCCCTCTCACCCATCAACAAAACCTCTTTCATCTATCGCCCTCTAGAAGTCAGCCGCGGCTGCTTCGCCAACGGCCGAGTGGCTCTCCTGTTTCCCGCCAACGGGTACAAGGAGCGACACCATATCAGGGTGACGCCCCTTTTTATTATTCACTATCCATGTTCACATACCTAATAAAGCTCCAATAGGGATGGATGTCACGCAAGGCTTCCATCTAAATCATATGGCGGGGAGGCCCGCTTAAGAAGCCCGTAACTCAAGTACTCGAAAAAGAACCCAGACTTCAACTAGCCCAGGCACGTATACTCGAATGCCGCAGCCGCCCTTGTCATTGAAGCGGACTTGCCACAAGCGACAGCTCCGGATTGTTGTCCAGCGCTTCCTTGCAATAATCGCAAACCACGTTGACGGTCATATCTCCGTTCGGGTTATACGATATTATACTCTGACGCTCTTCGGGGGTCAAGAAATGGAAGCCCAGCAGCTCTTCACTTACCTGACGCTGCTCCAGTTCTCCTATCATTGTCCGGCAGTGCCGGCAGACGTATCGGATAGCCATGACGCAATCCCTCCTTTTTGATTACATTATGACCCAAAAAGGGGGATTTTAGCCGACACTCACCCGATCAATAAATTAGACCTCGCTCTGGCATAGATTAGCCGTTGAACTTTGCCATGGTTTTCTCGAACGGATTGTCCAGCGCATATTCCATGGCCTCGCACGTCGTATCCAGCACCTGCGGCATGGTCTTGAATTCCTCCTTGGAAAATGCCGACAGCACATAGTCTGCAATGTTGTACCCCGGGGCCGGGCGGCTGATCCCCATCCGGATCCGGTTAAACGATTGAGTGCCGAGATGCTGAATGGTGGATTTGATGCCGTTATGGCCTCCAGCGCTTCCTTGGTAGCGAAGCCGGATTTGTCCATAGCTCGTGTCCAGGTCATCGTAAATAACGACCAAATCGTCTATAGATGCCTTATAGAAATCAAGGAATGCTCTTATCGATTCCCCCGATAAATTCATATACGTCATCGGTTTCAGCAAATACACCTTCGTTCCGTTGACATGACCTTCTCCCAGCAGCCCTTTGCATTTATTTTGGGTTATTGTAATCCCATGCTTGTCTGCAAAACGGTCCAATGCCATAAAACCGATATTATGCCGGGTCGTTTCATACTGCTTGCCCGGGTTGCCCAATCCGACAAACCATTTCATTTTCATTGCTCCCCTTCCCACTCCAGCTGATGTAACCAAGTGATGTTGTAGAAGCTGTCTGCTTAGCAGGAAGACGCCAAACGTGACAAAGGAGCGCATCGAACACGCGTTCGACACGCTCCGCAAACAAGGGAGAACTCCCCACCAAACTAACGTTACACCGTTTCCTGCGCATGGTTCTGAGCCGCCTCGGCCTTGGCCTCCGCCTTTTGCTCTGCTTCTTCCTCCGTATCGGCAGGAAGATCCTCCTTCTGAGGAGCCAGCACGGTAACCAATACATCGTTGGCGATGGACTTGATCTCAATCGACGGGTCCACCTTCAGATCCGATATCAGCATGCTGCCGCCGATCTCCAGCCCGCTAATATCGACTTCAATCGAAGCAGGGATATGAGTTGGCAAGCAGCGAATTTCAATCTCATGATGCTGAATTTGCAGAATACCGCCCATGTTTACGCCGACAGGCTCTCCGGTAAAGTCGAGCCGCACGGTTGTCGTAACCGGTTCGTCCATGTTAATTTGGTGAAAATCAACGTGAAGCACATTTTTCAAAATGGCATCTCGCTGAACCTCGTTGATCATCACGGGCTGCTTGCCCGAATCCGGCAGCTCCATCTGAATGATGGCGTGAGGATTGGAGCGCAGCAGTGCCAGCAGCTCTTTTTCATCTACAGCGATAGGCGTATTGGTCACCTTGCTTCCGTACACAACCGCCGGAATTTTTCCTTTTGCCCGCAGACCTTTACGTTCTGATTTGGTATTGGTACCGCGGACTTCCGCTTTCAATGTAGCTTCCATTGGGTGAATCCTCCTTCATTTGGGTCCAGGAAATAGCCTGCCTATTCTTACTTTACCCAAATAAGGAAAAAACCAATCACTTGTCGTTCTTCAATTGCTGTTTCTTCGCGCGAAATTTATTGCGCAGCTTCTCGGCATAGCCGGATTTATTCACCTGACGTTCTCTGGCAATCGCCAAATCATTCGCTTCGACATTATGCGTAATGGTCGATCCGGCCACGACATAGGCACCCTTTCCAATTTTGACCGGGGCGATCAAATTGACGTTGCTGCCGATAAACGCATCTTCCTCTACTTCGGTAAGCTGTTTATTGAAGCCGTCGTAGTTGACCGTAATCGCTCCGCAGCCAAAGTTGACGTTCTTGCCGACGACCGCATCGCCGATATAGCTCAAGTGGGATACTTTCACATCATCGTCCAGCTTCGCGTTTTTGATTTCCACGAAATCTCCGATCTTCACGTTGGAGCCCAGCTTGGAGCCCGGACGCAAATAAGCGAACGGACCGATGGCCGTGCCGTCGCCGACCTCAGCTTCGGAAAGAACCGAATGCTTCACTTGGATCTGATTGCCGAGCTTGCAATCCGTAATATCCGCTTGAGGGCCGATGACGCAATCCTCACCGATCACGGTGTTCCCTTTCAGCACGCTTCCGGGCAAAATGACCGTATCCGAACCGATTTGCACATCAGCTTCAATATACGTATTCGCCGGATCGATAAGCGTAACCCCATTGAGCATATGACCGCGGTTGATCCTTGCCTTCATCAGCTGTTCCGCCTCCGACAGCGCCACCCGGTCATTTACGCCGAGCGTCTCCATTGCATCCGGCGTACAGTAAGCCTCTACGATATCTCCTTCATTCACCAGAATCCCGATGACGTCCGTCAAGTAATACTCCTGCTGCGCATTATCATTCTTCACCTTGGAAAGAGCATCAAACAGCTTTCGGTTAGTGAAGCAGTACATTCCGGAGTTAATCTCCTTAATTTCCCGTTCCTCCGCATTGCAGTCCTTCTGCTCCACGATTCGGGAAACACGCCCCTGAGCGTCGCGGATAATGCGCCCCAGTCCGAACGGATTGTCAAAGATAGCCGTCATCACCGTTGCGGCAGCGCCCTTCTCTTGGTGGACACGGATCATTTCCTGTACGGACTCTGTGGTTACAAGCGGCGTATCGCCATATAGCACGACGGTTAACCCGTCCTCGTTTCCTAGCAATTCCTTAGCCTGCAGCACGGCATGTCCCGTACCCAGCTGCTTCTCCTGCAGCGCATATTCGGCGCGGTCTCCAAGGTATGCCTTAACGGATTCAGCTCCATGGCCTACCACGACAACCGTTCTTTGTGTTTGCAGCTGCTCCAGCACGGTAACAACATGGCCTACCATCGGCTTCCCGCATACCGGGTGAAGCACTTTGTACAGCTTCGATTTCATACGTTTGCCTTGTCCTGCCGCCAGGACAATCCCCATCACGTTCAATCCAGTCCACTCCTTTGTTATCCCTATTATGTCTATGAAACTTCTACTTCCATGCTAACCAACTATACTTATGAAAACAAGTCAAAGAGAGGCTCCTTCAAGAGGAGACTGCGATTTCTCACTAAAAAAACCTTCGAAAGGACGTTCCCGCTTGGGACCATCCCGGCCAAACATATTCATGAACGTGGCCCCTCAACTCAATATATCTGAATTCATGCAAAAAGAAAAGAGAGCCTCTCTCGGCCCTCTCTCAGCTGAATTATGCCCCTTCAACGATTACTTCTTCCTCCGTTGCTGCTCGATCGTATTCAGCCAAAACAGCGGCTTGAATTTTCTCACGAGTTGTGGAAGAGATCGGATGTGCAATATCCCTGAACTCCCCGTCTGGTGTGCGCTTACTTGGCATTGCGACGAACATGCCGTTGTTACCGTCAATCACACGAATGTCGTGAACCACAAATTCGTTGTCGATGGTAATGGAAGCAATGGCTTTCATTCTTCCCTCGGAATTAACCCGACGGAGTCTAACGTCTGTAATCTGCATTAGTGTTCACCACCTTTTTCCATCTAGGAGACTTGGGATATAAAATTCCACATTTTAGGGCAAAATCCTTCTTTTTTTTAATCAAAAATGTATAATTTTATAAATATTTGATTAATTTATTAAATTTCGACACTGGTCGTCGCTATCAGTTCAATTTCGACAAGGACATCCTTTGGCAAACGGGCTACTTCGACCGTAGAGCGGGCCGGTTTATGGTCACCGAAGTACGATGCGTAGATCTCGTTGACCTTGGCAAACTGGTTCATGTCCTTGATGAACACCGTTGCTTTAATCACCTGGCTGAAGGAGGAGCCGCCTGCGGATAACACCGCCTGCAAATTCCGGAATACCTGGTGCGTTTGCTCTTCAATATCCTGGCTCACCACTTGCCCGTCCGTATTCAACGGAATCTGTCCGGAAGTAAACAGCAGGCTGCCGAATTGAATGGCTTGCGAATAAGGTCCGATGGCCGCTGGGGCCTCTGTCGTTGCAATGGTTTTTAATGTCATTGTATTCACTCTCCGTCACTGAAATAGTTTCCCGGTTCTACGGTGATTTGTCTTGTCTTCGGATCAACGGCAGACAGCTTGGCGAGAGAAATGTAATCCTCCACCAAATGCTCCTCCACTTCTCCGGATTCCACGAAAACGCCTACACCTTTGACCGTAGCATTAAATTCCTTCAACAGGTCCATCATCCCGTGCACTGTTCCGCCCACTCTCATGAAGTCATCGATGATGAGCACCTTGGATTCTTCCTTCAAGGCTCTGCGGGAAAGCGACATCGTCTGAATCCGCTTGTTCGAGCCCGAAACATAATTGATGCTGACGGCGGAGCCCTCCGTCACCTTGTTATCGCGGCGCACGATGACAACAGGCAAATTCAAGAACGATGCCGTAGCATAAGCCAGCGGAATCCCCTTGGTTTCTACCGTCATGACGACATCGATTTCATTCCCGGCAAAGGCCGTCGCAAACATTTTCCCTACTTCGTTCAATATCATCGGCTGTCCCATAATATCGGACATATACATATAACCGCCCGGCAATATTCGCTCCGGCTGCTCCAGCTGACGGCAGATGCCTTGAATAAACTGCAACGAGGCCGCCTTGGTCACCTTCGGAATAAACTTGACGCCACCGGCTGCTCCGGCCAGCGTCATCAGCTCGCCAAGCCCTTCTTCCTCAAACACCTCTTTAATGATTGCCAAGTCTTCGCTTATCGAAGATTTAGCCGAATTATATCTGTCCGCGAATGTCGTTAAAGGAATCAGGGTATGGGGGCGGAAAAGCAAGTATTGGGTCATCTCGACCAACCTTGCGCTTCTTTTTAACTTTTTCATCTGAATGCCCCCTTTGAGATAGCCCTCTGCCAGCCCCCCTATGAAGAGACCCCGGCCAGAGGTAACATACGTTCTTCTTCGTGCTTATGTACGATGAACCGCCAGCACTGTAAGATCTTTCATGAAAATACACAAAAATCCGAATAATATATAGTGAATATATCATTTTTATCCGTATTTATTCAAGAGATCGATGCAAATTATTCTTACATATAACTAACACAAACCGATCATGTTAAAATACGGACGGCATAAACATCCTTGCAAAAGCCGCGAAGGCCGTTATAAATCCTTGGGACTTTGGCTTCTTTGGATACTAATCCGAATACAGTCGGCCCGCTGCCCGACATCAGGACTCCGTCCGCCCCAAGCCGCATCATGCAATCCTTCAGCTGGCGAACCTCCGGGTATAAATCCAGTGTCACTTCCTCCAGCACATTGCCGAGGCTTTCGCATAACAGATCGAACCTTTTATTCCGAATCGCTTGGACAATCCGTTCCGTGGAAGGATGCGATTGAATTGCATTGGCTTTCAATTTGCCATAAATCTCCGAAGTGGATACATTGATAGGGGGCTTGGCCAAAACAACCCAGCACTGGGGAGGAGACTCGATCGGTTCCAGCTTCTCGCCGCGTCCTCGCGCAATCGCTGTACCCCCTGTAACGCAGAAGGGCACATCGGAGCCCAGCTCCGCTCCCAAGCGCTGAAGCTCCTCCGAAGGAATGTTAAGCTTCCATAACCGGTTGAGTCCCCGCAGCGTAGCCGCCGCGTCGCTGCTACCGCCCGCAAGGCCTGCAGCTACCGGTATTTTTTTATCCAAATGTATGTAAACACCCTGCTTCACATCATAACGGTCCTTGATGAGCTTGGCTGCCTGAAAGGCCAAGTTCTTTTCATCCAGAGGGATATACCCCGCTTGACTGGAGATGATAATCGTATCACGTGGAAGCTCCTGCATTTCAATCCGGTCTGCAAGGTCCACCATCGTCATCACCATCTCTACCTCGTGGTAACCGTCTTCCCGCTTCCGCAGGACGTCCAACGACAAATTGATTTTGGCCGGCGCTTTTTCAAATACTTTCATAGGACACCTTCTTTGCAGCTCTAGTCTATTCCCTAATACTATAACAAAAAAGAAACAAAAAAAAGCTAAAGCAGCGCTTCGCGTGCTCCAGCTTCCGTTAGAACCGTTATTTAACCTCTCGGCGGCTGCTTCGAAATCGATTGCTCGGCAATCTGAATCGCTCTCTTTACCATGTTGCCCGCATCTTTGGTACGTATACCTCCCCAGCCCTCACGTTGTATCGTGTCGTGAAATCCCAGGTCTTTGGCGAGCTCGTATTTGAATTGTTCCGACATGACTCCATTTCTTCTGCGTGCCATACGCGAACACTCCTTTTCAGGTAAGATAACCGTAGTATGCCCGGCCGCCGCTTATTCATGCAGTCCGGATAGACGAAGGCTCACTTACCAAAAACGGCACACTCTGTTTGTTAGAGCATGCCGTTCAAGTAACCCCTTTATTGCTGTATAGTGATACGTACTTGTCCATCATCGTTACAAACCATGACCTCAACTGACTCAGTCAGTATATCTGCGTAGCTATAGGAAACGCGCTTAAAAGCGTTCTGTTCCTGATCAAGCTTCACAATAAAAACGGAAGGGTAGGTTTCCTCCAATACACCGGAGCGTTCGATCGTTTTACGGCGACCGCCGTTTGCTCTTAACATGATTTTCTGTCCGACATGAGGTTCCAAACTGCGTTTGATCTCCAATAGCGCGTTTTTTGCCATTGACCACTACCACCTCTTTCCTTGTTAATTATAACCCAATAGAGGTAGTATGTCAAATTAGAACAAATATTATATCAGCCATGTCGAGCGGTTGTCAACGGGGATTTTCCTTATTCCAGCGACTTTTTGGAGGAATCCCCCTCATTACCGTTCACAAAATTGTCATATAAAAACAAAAAAGCGCCTTATGGCGCTTCTTTAGGAGTCATTTTTTGCATAGTGGGAACGCCTCTACGGTAGCTGCCCCGAGACTCCACACCGCCAAGCCCTTCCAGTCCGCTGTGAGTCAGTCCTATGACATCCACTATATTGACCGTGTCCCTTATTGGCGTATAGGCTACCTTAACCGCCACACAGAGCGGATCTAATGCATGAATCAGCACCCGGGCCGGTGAGCTGGCATAATTAGCTCCGGCCTGCATGATCGCCTCAAAATGGGATTGGCAAGCGCCTGCGATGACCGTTAAGGTATCCTTATTTTTCTCATACTGCCTTGCTATTTTGACTGCATTCACAAAATGGTAGGAGTTCTTATAGTTGTTCAGATGCGTCACGTCGCCGTTTCTGCGATGCTTCAGAATGCCGTCATGGCCGGTCACAACCACAATATCCGGCTTTACCTGGGGCAGTAAACGGTACATGGCATCCGCCATCTGAGGCTCCGGTACATAGTATCCCTCTGCGGGGACTCTTAATTCACCGTACAGGTTCATACATTTGCGCAAATACATCGGATCGCCGTCCAAATGCAGCACCTTCCCCGGCATTTCAAAATATACCGGAGCCGGATTACCGGCAGCTCCTACCGCCCCGTATGCCTGGGGGCCTTCCGTTTGATTCTCTCTTGCCCGACGCATGGATTCCATCCATGACGGCCGGGTGGTATTGATCGTGTACTGGTACGGATCCAGCGGCGCCTTGATCAGGTCAAAAAGCGGCGCATCGGCCAGCAGCCTGTAATCCACACCACGCAGAATAGCCTGATTCTGCATAATATCCTGAATTTTAAATATGATATCACCGCCATAGGATCTACGAATAACGAGGTCTCCCTGTTTCATGGCCAAATCGCCTCCTCGTGTATCCTATGGCGTCAATAGGCATTTGGTGATTAGCAAGCCTATCCTTTCATGAAATCCGCAGTCACGTTGCCGATGCTTCGCTCCCGCGTGCACGAAGCAAGCAGTCGCTCAGACGAGCGTATTCCTCGATCGACAAGGTTTCTCCCCGTCGGGAAGGCTCGATGCCCGCCTCGTGCAAAATAGCCTCCAGCTGGCTCTTCGTCTCTTTGGTAAAGAACCGCGAAGCCAGGTTGTTATAGATCGTTTTACGGCGCTGCACGAAAGAAGCCTGAACGACCTCGAAGAAGAAGGACTCGTCCGTCACCGTCACAGGAGGCGCGCTCCGAACCTTCAGCTTGATGACGGCCGAATCGACATTCGGTTGAGGAATGAATACCGTATGAGGAACGATCGTAACAATCTCAGGCTCGCAATAGTACTGCACCGCAATGCTCAAGCTGCCGTAATCCTTGCCTCCCGGCTTGGCCGACATTCGCTCCGCCACTTCCTTCTGGATCATAACAACAATGTTCTCCAGCGGCAGCTTTTCCTCAAGCAGCTTCATAATAATCGGCGTCGTGATGTAGTACGGCAAATTGGCGACTACGCTCACTTTGGAGAATGCCGCGAAATGCTGTTCAAACAATTCCTTCAAATTGACCTTCAGTACGTCGCCATGGACGACACTCGCATGCGGATAGGCCGACAGGGTCTCCTCCAATAGCGGGAGCAGTCGCTGATCGATCTCTACGGCAACGACGCCGCCTGCGATTTTGGCCAGCTGCTGGGTTAAAGCCCCGATCCCGGGGCCAATCTCCAGCGCTCCTTTGGAAGCATCCAGATCTGCGGCGGTAACGATTTTATTTAATATATTCGGATCGATCAAAAAGTTTTGACCCAAGCTTTTTTTCAGCGTAAAGCCATGCCTTTGAAGAAGCTCTTTCGTTTTTTTTGGGGAGGCAATGTCCTCCTGAATATTGAAATGGATATTTGTCATGATTCGCCCTCTTTTTTCTCAAGCTGCTTCCATGCCTCCGCGAACTCCTCGCGGGAAATTCGAAACATTCGGCAGCGGTTATAAAATTGCTTTCCGTTGCAGTACCCGATACCCAAATGCTTGCCCATTTCCATACGACGGGCAGCAGCTTGCGGATGGACGATCAAGCCGGCGTCAATCAAGTCCTCCCAAGTAATATCCGACTCTTCAGCCTCATAATCGGTTCGCACGTTCGCAAGAGCCTTGCGGATGACCTCAGCCGAAGCATTCTCTACCCCGATGTCCCCTTTGGCCGTCGCTTCTTCCTGTGTGATAAAAGCATGCTTACAGCCCTTCACCTGCGCCGTAATGATTTTACGGATGCGCTCGCCCGCATGGTCGGGGTCCGTCAATATGATGACGCCGCGGCGCTGCTGAGCCAGCTTGATGCGCCGGATAACGTCTTTATTAATCGCAGAGCCGCCCGTTTCTATGGTCTCGGCTTCTACGGCTCTTTTGATGGCAGTTGTATCGTCTTTGCCCTCTACCACTATAATTTCTTTGATCACCTTGCTTACCTTCCTTCACCCCATACCAGGATCATCCATACAGCTTTCTTTATACTAGCCTTTGTTCCCGCCACTTTCAAGTGATGACGAAGCCTGTCCGCGTGAACTTGCCCTGATCACATAAAAAAGAAGAGGTAGCCCTCTTCTCTTCCTTTAGCATATATATAATGAGTCTTCCCCAATTGCAGGTCCTTAGTCCGCGGTTGGTTTCTTGGGTCCAATCACATAAACGGTATACCCGCGCTTCAAGCCAAATCGGTTGGCATAATCGTTGCTGTCAAAATACACATCGATAATGTTTCCTTTGACTGCACTTCCGGTATCCTCTGCTCTGCGGAATCCAAGCCCGTCAATATAAACCCACCAGCCCAGCGGAACCACCTTGGGATCCACTGCAATTGTGCGACCTTCCGTTACTCTCGTGCCTGTAGACGTAAGTCCGTACTGCGGATGCTCTGTACTCTTTCCTGTCGAAGCAACGCCCGCTGAATAAGCGGTCAATGTCACATTGTTAATGACCTGCTTGACGCCGAAGGAAACTCCGCCTTTTGTTACTTCCTGTAGATTTGGCGATGATGCCGATAATACAACAACCGGATTTTTGGTGCCTACCGCGACAATTTTATTGACGCTCTCTGATTGAACCTTTTGGTCCACTACTTCTTCGGATACAAGCTTACCGTCTTCGTACATCTTTTCCTTTTTCTTCACAACCAGGCCTTCCTGGCCTTCCTGCACCACTTGCTCCTTGCCTTTTACCAATTGAGGGTCGTTCTTTTTCACAACGTCATAGGCTATCTTTTCTTGAACCTCTTCAACCTCTTTGGTTACCCGTACGATTTGAATCTCACCGCTGTCAGGCAGATCGGCATCCACGACAGGGGTTACCTTGTCAAGCTCTCCTACCTGAACCTGTAAATCATTCAATGCGCCGCCCACCGTCTTTTGCACCGTGTACAGCGTCTTCGTTTCTCCGTCAGCCGTCAGCTGAATCGGCCTTGCATGCTCGATCGTAATCCGGTCCCCGGATTTTACTTTCGAATCCAGCGCTGCAGAGAGACGATCATGCTCTCCTACAGTGACGCCTTGCTCATCCAGTAAATGCTTCAAATCCCATTGCTTGGTGTAAACAACGGTTTCTTCTCCGTTCACGACTACGGTCACCTTCTTGGTAGCCGTACCGTATAACATTAATAAAAACATGAAAGTCAACGCGAATGAAATAAGTGCTATGATCGATATCAAACGCAAGTTTTCATGCCTCCATCGCAATGCGAAGGACATGCTGGATGATCGTCTTACATGGGTTTGCTCGTGTTGAATAGCTCCCACTAGTTCGGTCCTCCTTCAAAGCCCCGCCGTCGAGTGTTACGCATGATTGATCTGACGCGACTATGGTTAAGTTTTGCAATCTGTTGGTTAATAAAGAACAACGCCTAACGACGTTCTTTCCCCCAGGAACAGCCTCCATGACCGTTGAGTCCAACGCATCCTGGAAGCACGGAAGACTTCATCGAACACTTGTTCTGCCCGATTAAGCTTCTCCTGTGCGGTCAACTAAGGGCTGCAACTAGCAATCCATATCGTTTCTCCTGCGTGCGGCCAGCACCTCCTCTTGGCTGTAGGTAATGATTATGTTGTCGGATAGTTATCACAATGACGGGAGAACAAAAAAAGTCACGGAAAGAGGACTCTTCCCGTGACTTTAGGTTATTTCATCAGTAATGAAATAAAGCACACGACAATCATACCTCTCTCTTAACGCTTACGAGGTTAGCTGACGGATTCGGACTTGAGAGTCGCCCTACTTGGATCCGGGTAAACAAACATCTACCCATCCAAGACTCACCCCAGAAAATGTGACCTTAGCCTTATTTTCAAATCAAGACTGGCCTTTTGCGGTTCCCCCGTTTCCCTTACGGAAACTCAGCGATAATGGAAAATTGGTAATCGTATTAAGTTAATATTGAGTTTACGCTGTCGGATATAAAGTTGTAAAGTATACAAACTCGGCAAAAAAGGTCCGTTTTTGTTCAATTCCGATTTTTTTAATTGATTTCACGAACATAACCCATGTATTTCTCGACTTGACTTATTTTTTTGAATGTTTTTCTCTCGTTTTCACGTTTTCGACGAAAATAGGGCTGTCCCAACCCCCCTTTTATTTCACCGTAATCCGAACAATGTAACTGCATTTTTCGTAGTCGCGTGAGCCAGCTCCTCCAGGGTTAACCCCTTGATTTGTGCAGCGGTTTCTGCGACTAATTTCACATATGCGGTTTCATTTCTTTTCCCTCGATAGGGGTGCGGAGTCAAATAGGGCGCGTCGGTTTCAACCAATAAACGGTCCAGCGGAACTTTCTCCAGCACCTCTTTGGGCTGCTTGGCGTTTTTGAATGTGACAGGGCCGCCGAAGGAGATGTAAAAGTTCATATCGAGGCACATCTTGGCCGTCTCCCAGCTGCCGGAGAAGCAATGCATGACGCCGCCGACCTCCGAAGCCTTCTCTTCTCGAAGAACCCGGATAATGTCTTGGTGTGCGTCCCGGTTATGGATCACGATAGGCATACCCAGCTTGCGGGCCAGACGGATTTGTTCCCGAAATACTCGATCCTGTACATCCTTGGGAGAGGTATCCCAATAATAATCCAAGCCTATCTCTCCGATGGCGACCACCTTCTCGTGCTTGCACAGCTCTTCGATCCATTCCAGATCGCCCGGCATCATATCTTTGGCATCTTGGGGATGCCATCCGACGGTTGAATAAATAAAGTCATATTGCTCGGCAAGCGCAATCGAGGTAGGGATCGTTTCGCGATTAAATCCGACATTGATGATTCGACTGATTCCGCTTTCTAATGCCCGTTGGATAACCTCATGTCGATCGTCATCGAATTGAGGGGCGTTCAAATGGGTGTGCGTGTCTATCAGCATAGCGGCAATTAACTCCTTCATATGTAAGTTCAATTTGGTCCTTGCGATTCGATAGACGAGCTTTTATTCCATGCCAAGCAGCTTGCGGTGCTCCGGATGAATGGAGCCCGGATCAGCGGATAAGAGCTCCTCCGGGAAATACAGATGATATTTCCCCATATGAATGCCGCTGATGGACCGGACAATTTCCGACTTGCGCGAAATTTCCTTCAACGTATGCTTTTGGTCCAGCAGCAAAATCGGCAATTTTTCGTCATGGACTCCCGGCCGATACACATCATACGAAAGATCCGACGGGAAATCAATTTCGAGGTAGAAGGACGGATCCAGATTCAGAGCCCGCATCGTATCGCGCAGCCGCTCTATTTGAAGCGCGTCGATCCTCTCCAGCATGACATACTTAAACAGCTTGCGGTTAAGGAAGCGAGAGCACAAGTCAACCAGAATGGCATCCTGCTCGTTGGTCCACTGCATCAGCACCGTCTGCATAAAGGCTTCATCGAGCAAATGGAACTCTTGTATGGACAATGTCCCCCGGAACAGGCTTAAGAGCGGCGGCAGCATAAATGAGAAGGAATAGTTTTCTTCATATAACTGTTTCGCTCTTTCAAAAATTTTATGCAGAATAACCTCCGCGCTGCGTGTAACAGGATGAAAGTATACCTGCCAATACATCTGGTACCGGGACATCAAGTAATCCTCGACAGCATGCATGCCGCTCTCTTTCACGACAATGTGGCCTTGAAACGGTCTCATCACCCGCAGAATGCGTTCCAGGTCGAACGTCCCGTAATTGACACCGGTATAATAAGCGTCGCGGAGCAAGTAGTCCATCCGATCTGCATCCAGTTGGCTCGAGACGAGGCTGACGACGATTTCCTGCTTGTACGTTTTGGCGATAACCCCGGCCACCCTTTGTGGAAAAGTGGGGGATACGCGCTTAAGCACTTTGTTCACTTCGGTATCTCCAAGAACGATCCGGCAGGACCATTCCTCGTGATGGGTCCCGAACGTTTTTTCAATCGAGTGGGAAAAGGGGCCGTGTCCGACATCGTGCAGAAGGGCAGCGCACAAGGAGAGCAGCCGCTCCTCCCGCGGCCAATCCTCATAGCCGTTTCGTTCGAATTGCGATATGATTTTGCGCGTGATTTCGTAAACCCCGAGGGAATGGGAAAATCGGCTGTGCTCGGCACCGTGAAACGTCAGGAAGCAAGTGCCGAGCTGTCGTATACGACGGAGGCGTTGAAATTCTTTGGTGTTAATCAGATCCCAAATCGTTTGGTCCTGCACGTAGATGTATTTATGTACCGGGTCTTTGAATACCTTTTCTTCCTGTAAAGGACTCGACATGATGCGTAACCTCCCTAAAGCTTCTTGTATTTTCGACACGGAATGAGCAGGAAAATGATGATTTTGTCGAACTTTGTCGTATGAAACTTCCAAATGTGAACAGAATATGTCTTCTAAATTTTTCTTTAGTATGGAATATATTCATAATACTATGTTTGGTGTCTATAGAAAAGGTGCATATTTGCAAGGTTTTTCAGCAGCCACTCTGTTTTATATTGAAGTAGAAGGATATACTACCATATTTTAACGGCAAAAAATGCAATTTTCTAGTTGACTATTTTGGGAATGGTTGGTATCATAAATCTTAAGAATATTGTCGAATAATGACGATTTATCTAATTCGAGAGGGGACTTTTATATATGATGAAATCTACTGGTATTGTTAGAAAGGTTGACGAGCTGGGACGTGTTGTTATCCCTATCGAGCTTCGCAGAACATTGGGCATCGGCGAAAAAGACGCTTTGGAAATCTATGTCGACGGTGAGCGCATCATGCTGAAGAAATATGAGCCGGCCTGTATTTTCTGTGGCAATGCAGAAAACGTCTCTTATTTCAAAGGTAAAATTGTTTGTCACGAATGTTTATCGGAAATGCCAATACCTGTGACAAAATAAGAAAAATAGGTTATAATAAGGATAGCACTTCTTACTAAGGTAATTCTAACCTTTTTCATATCTCCTCTATTCCCCAATCCATGAAATTTCATGAGATTGGGGATTTTTTTTCCGTTTTTATTTGTGCTAGCGTCACCTATTATAATAGAAAGAACATGTCACAAAAGTTCCGCCAAGCCTCCATTTCTGCAGTTTGGCGGCGGGAAAGCACCGGCACATCATCGACGGGCTTGTACGGCCTGCGTAAGGCAATAAAAAATCAGCCGATCCGGCAATGAGCCGACCGGCTGATTTCGCCGCTTCCGCATTCGCGATCTACTTTTGGTGCAAATAATTGTACAGCTCCCGCTTCGGCATCTGTCTGTCCGCAGCCGCGCGTTTTATCGCTTCCTTGCGGTCAAGCCCTTGAGTCGTATAATGCTCGACGTGCTCTTCCGGGCTGAAGCCTTCCCACCAGGCGTCCGAAGCTTCATTCTCCGCATCGGTGCTGCCCTGTACGACGATGCAGTATTCTCCTTGAGGAGGATGCTCTTGCAGCAGCTCATAGCATTCTCGGATCGTCCCTCTTGCCGCTTCCTCGTATTTCTTGGTCAGCTCCCGCATCAGGCACATTTGCCGTTCCGGATCCCATACCTCCAGCATCGCTTCCAGCGTCTTCATTATGCGATGAGGGGATTCATAGAACAGCATCGTTTCGTTCCTTTGCTTAAGCGATTCAAGCTCCTGCTGCAGCGGCTTTCTGTCTCTCGGTAAAAAGCCCAGAAAGGTGAAACGTTCCGTCGATAGCCCCGATACGATCAAGGCCGATAAGGCCGCGTTGGCGCCTGGAATGGGTATAACCGCTATTCCTGCGTCGATAGCTTGTCGAACCAGATCCGCTCCCGGATCGCAAATGGCAGGCAGCCCTGCATCACTGACAAGCGCAATGTCTTCGCCTGTTTGCAAAAGACGAATCAGCTCGGGCCCGCTTGCATGCTTATTATGCTCGTGGTAGCTTACAAGCCGTGTTGCGATATCAAAATGGGTTAGCAGCTTGCGTGTCTGTCTCGTATCCTCTGCGGCGATCCACTGCACTTCCTTTAAAATGCGCACCGCACGAAACGTCATATCCTCCAGGTTGCCGATCGGTGTTCCGACCAGATACAGCTTCCCTGCTCCATTATCCTGCTGATAGCTTTTCTGAATGTCCACGTTAGTCCCTCGCTATGTAACGGTCGGCTGGATGAGCTCGTCACGCTTGCCGTAATATATCTCCATCAGCTCGTCACAATAGTCCGTTTTATTTTTATATACGATCAGCGGCGGCAGCGTCCTAAGCTCCGGCTTCCCGTCTCTGAGCGCCTCAATCAACACCATATTCGCTTCTTCGCCTGCACGCGGGTGTACATACCGGATTCTTTTGGGCTCCAATTTATACTGACGCATCGTGCAAAAAATTTCAACTAACCGGCTGGGCCTGTGCACCATCGCTACGCGGCCTCCGCTCCGTACCAGCCTGCTGCTGGTTCTGACGACATCCTCAAGCGTACAGAACACCTCATGCCGTGCAGCCGCCACATGCTCATTCCCATTTTGTTCCCCATTCGGAACGGGAAGATATGGAGGGTTCACGGTCACTACATCGAAGGTCCCGTTCCCCAGCTGCTGATGAATCGTGCGCAAATCCCCGTGAATAATCTGAATCTGGTGATCCAAATCATTCAGCTGGACGTTGCGCTCCGCCATATTCGCGAGCCGCTCCTGAATCTCTACGCCAACGATCGAAGCCTTCGTGCGCGTCGACAGCAGCAAGGGAATGACTCCGTTCCCCGTACAGAGGTCGACCATCCTTCCCCTCGGCGGAACATAGCTAAATCTGCCTAACAACACCGCATCCATCGAGAAGCTGAACACTTCATCGCTTTGAATGATTTTCAGATCATTCGTTAATAAATCGTCTAGTCTTTCACTAGGCTGCAAAGGTACCTTTTCCATCAGCGCACGCTTCCTCTTTCTTGAAAAAAACCGTAGAGAAGCTTGCTCCCTACGGCGGTTTTTTTATTTATTTAAAAACGATAAGCAAAACAAACAATCGCCTTCCGTACGCAAATGACCGTAGTAGACATTACAGATGTGGAAGCCTTCGTGGTACAGGCGGGCCAGATTGTCGTACCCCTCACCTGTAAGCTCCTTGGCCTGTGCGGCGGTGACATGAATATGGGGTACTTCAACAGGCGGCTCCGCATCCTTCTTTAGCAGCTTGCGCAGCTGCTGATTTTCTATGCTCAAGCGTTTGTTTTCCTCGAGGAGCTCGATAATTTGCTTTTTCATCAGCCCCAGCTCGGAGTAGATAGCACCCATCTGTTCTTCGATTTGCTCAATTTGAACAAAAACGTCTCTTTTATCCACACATTCACCTCAAGAAAGCTAACAACCGTTAAAGCTGCTGCTCCACTACATCGTCAAAGGATAGCTCCATGACTTTACCGAGCTCATAAATCTGCACTTTTACGGTACGCTCGTTAATATTTAGCGATACGACACGGCCGTTGCCCAGGGAGGAAATGACTTCGCTTCCTACGCGCGGCATATCCTCTTTACCACTTTCATAGTTATCGTGCTCATATTTCAAACAACACATTAACCGGCCGCAAAGCCCGGAAATTTTTGTCGGATTTAACGATAAATTTTGGTCTTTTGCCATCTTGATGGATACCGGCTCAAAGTCCCCCAGGAAGGATGAGCAGCAAAGAATGCGCCCGCAAGGACCGATACCGCCCAGCATTTTGGCTTCGTCTCGAACGCCGATTTGCCTAAGCTCGATGCGGGTCCGGAAGACTCCGGCCAAATCTTTCACCAGCTCCCGGAAATCGACTCTTCCTTCGGCTGTAAAATAAAAAATGATTTTGTTGCGATCAAATGTATATTCAACGTCAACCAGCTTCATTTTGAGCTGATGATCCCTTATTTTATCCTGACAAAGCGCAAATGCGTTTTTCGCCGCGTTCTTATTGTCCTCCACAAGCTGTGCGTCAGTTTGATCCGCTATGCGAATGACTTTCTTTAATGGAAGAACGACATCGGATTCCTGAACCGTCCGTCTCCCGATAACTACTTTTCCGTACTCAATCCCTCGAGCCGTTTCAACAATAACCGCACTCTCTTTATCCACCGGTAAATCGATCGGGTCGAAATAATAGATTTTTCCCGCTTTCTTGAAGCGGACACCAACAACCGAGTACAAATTTACACCCCCTTCAGCTGCATTAACATTTTTTCCAACACCAGCTGCGGGTTTGCATGAAAGCGGAGTCTTTTCTGCTGCTCGACTGCTTGCTCCAAACACCGCACCCAATGCTTCATATCGTAAGATAAGGCCAATCCTGCCATCCAATCGGTTTGATCGGCATATACGAGCCCGGACCGATTGCCGATGTTTAACTGCACCATATCTTTCAGCCATAAAATCAGCAGATCCATGAATACAGGAAGCTGCTCCGTCAGCTCGGACTTAGCCAGCTTTTGCTGAGCCGTCAAAAGCGCCGTAGGCAGTCGGGACATACTTTCCTTTGTTAATTGTATCACTAGATTTCTTATTTCTGCAAACCCATTTCCTTGAATTAGCTCTCTCGCCGCATCGGGACCTGCAGCCAGCCGAACCGCCGCTTGAATCAGAACCGAGGGATGCCCCTCCTCTTGAAGCACGGCTATCATACGATCGCGGCTCATAGGAGCAAAGGGAACCCACTGCGCCCGGGACCGGATCGTCGGAAGCAGGGCTTGTCCATTATCTGTAATCAGAATGGCGACGACACGGGAGGTCGGCTCTTCTAGGAACTTCAGCAGACTGTTGGCAGCCTGAACCGTCATCTTATCGGCGTCTTCCAGAATGTACATCTTTAGCCCGGAAGCGGATGCACGATAGGAGAACTGCTTCTGAAGCTCCCGAATTTGCTCAATCTTGATAGAAGCCCCATCTGGGCGGACCCAATGCAGGTCCGGATGGTTGCCATGCTCCACCTTACGGCAGTCGAGACATTCTCCGCAGGCATCGTCCGGCAGCACCTGGCAGTACAGAGCTTGTGCAAAAGCAAGCGCCATCTGCTTGCGGCCGGTTCCGGAAGGACCAGTAAATATATAAGCATGGGATACTTTATCCGTACGTAAACTGTTCTGCAATATCCGTTTGACACGTTCTTGCCCGGGTATGGATTGGAAAGACATTGTGCTCCTGTACTATCCTTTCCTATTATATAGAGGTCAGTGTTGACCTTGCATTGTCTGATTCTTACAAAGCCTAAAAAGCAAGATTGATTAGCATGCCGCGAATTTCGCCTATTTGATGCAGCAGATCAATTCTTCCCTGCTCACTTTCTAACAGCTCGTCCGCCAGGGCCAGAAGCTTTTCGTCTATCTCCTCCAAAAGCTTGTACCGCTTGGAGCGCCCCCGCCGGTCCCAGCCGCGCGTATCGCGCAGCTGTACCCCGCGGCGTGCCGTCTCCTCCAAATACTGCTTCACGAGAAGCTTATACTGACGCAATTCCCGGACCGTCATCGATCTCGATAAGCGTTCCCCTTGCAGATGAATCTGCTGCAAAATACGCTGAAGCTGCTCCTGCGATGCCCTTTCGTCGTGCTGGTGCATCATATCTGAGAACGATTTCTGCTGCAGCTGTTGGGGCGTTGAGGTCTCGTTTCGTTGAATTTCTTTACCGAAAGGGCGCCAGCCCGGATTTATTTTCACAGTGCAACCTGCCTCTCCGATTTAGAAATGCTCAAACCGTTCAACTGGAAGCACGAATACCGCAGCTCCGCCAACCTGAACCTCGACCGGGAACGGAATGTAGGAGTCGGTCGTTCCTCCCATAGGAGATACAGGAGTAACGATCTGTTCACGAATTTTGCAGTTCGATTTGATGACCTGCATCACTTCATTCACACGATCGTCTTCGATACCGATCATAAAGGTCGTATTCCCGGCCCGTAGAAACCCGCCCGTACTTGCCAGCTTGGTAGCCCGGAAGCCTTCCTTGATCAGAGCATTCGAAAGCCGATTGCTATCCTTATCCTGTACTACGGCAACAACTAATTTCATGGCATTGCCCTCCTTTACATTTTTACAAATGACTCGGTTGACCCTTGCAGCAATGGATGACTTAGAATGATGTCGAATGATACATTAGTTCATATCTTATTAATTTGACACCGGTTCATTCGATTCCTGCTTTTCTCTTCGGAAAGCTGTTTTGGGAACCGTAATTAGACTTCTCATCGCCATTCCCAAAGCAGCCTTCTACCCGATCTATGGCAGTATATGTCACGATAACGGGCGGTGTGCGAAATCGACTGCAAGATTGCGTCATGCCGGAATTAACCGGCTCCGCTGTTTTTCTTGAAGCGGCTGTCCAGACAGCCCTTCACGCTTTCATAAACCTCGTCTATGCCGCCGTTAGCGTCAATGCGTACGATACGGTCGGGGAATCGGTCTGCCAAGATCAAATATCCTTCGCGAACCTTCTGGTGAAACGCTAATGATTCCAGATCAAGCCGATTGATTTCCCGGTCGCTCCGGGCATGAATGCGCCGTAACCCTTCCTCAGGGTTTACATCCAGATAGATCGTCAGGTCGGGGAATACATTCTCAATCGCAAACTGATTGATCGTAAGCACCTCATCCATTCCCAAACCTCTGGCATGGCCTTGATATGCCAAGCTGCTGTCAATAAACCGATCGCATATGAAAACCTTCCCCTGAGCCAGGGACGGTTGAATTTTCTCAACAAAATGCTGTCTTCTCGCGGCTGCATAGAGGAGGGCTTCCGTTCTCCCTTCCATCTTCGTATTGCTTTTATCTAATATAATCGCTCTTATCTGCTCCGCTATGTCGATCCCGCCAGGTTCCCGTGAAGAGACGCTCTCCAGGCCCAGCGTGGATAAATATTGAGTCATGAGTTCGATAACGGAGGTTTTGCCTGCCCCTTCGCCGCCTTCCACAGTTATAAAATACCCTTTTTGCATTCGGTTATCTCCAATCATATAATAGGTCACTATTGCCCGATTGCAGGCTCAGCATACCCTTAAGGATATTATGATTATATACTGTTTGGCTTGCAATACCTAGCTTGTTTTCCTAACTTCCGGATGAAAGACATAACATAGCGGGGACTCCCAGCAAAACACTTGATTCAGCATGGAAGACAAGTTCCCGAGTGGGGTTATTTAGTTAAGATATCAATACGGACAACATCGGCTCTTCGCCGTCGATTAATCCATGAATACGGGCCCCCATCTGAACCAATTGCTTCAAATAGCGAACCACTTCGGAAGAAATCATTTCGCCGGGGCATAGAACCGGAATTCCAGGAGGATAGGGAACCATCATCTCTGCAGATCTCAAGCCTATGGCATCCTCCAAAGGCACTTGCGCCGTCCCTTTTTGGCGATACACCGATTCATCGAAGGATACCGGCTCCGATAAGCCGGACATCGCAGAATAGGTTGCGGTAAGCCTGGCGTTCCCTTGTTGGTTAACAGGCGGACTGGATTCGGCAATTTCTTCAAAAGACTGCGCCAGCCTATGCGCACCCTCTTGCGTGGACGCCAGGCTCAGGACAAGCAAAACCGCCTGCGGGTCTGCCAGCTCGACAAAACATCCGCGCTCTTCCAGGGCATCCTTCAGTTCAAAGCCGCTTAAAGAGCCCGTCGCGTCCTTGACGATCAGTTTGAACGGATCGCGGACGATCTCGTTATCGTGCTCCGGCTGAAGCAGCACAAACCGTTCATTATCCTTCATCAGCTCCATCACCTGATCGACAATACGAATCCCCTGCTCCAGCAGCTCCATGCCTTGTACATGCATTTGTCTGCGGCTTAGGTCCAGGCTCGCCATGAGAGGATAGGAAGGGCTTGAGCTTTGAAGCATCGTTAAGTAGCGCTTTACTTCCTTCCGGTCGATCCGATCCCCCTGCACGTGAAGCATCGCTCCCATCGTCATAGCGGTCAGCAGCTTATGCGTAGACTGTACCACAACATCCGCCCCGCAGGACAAAGCCGACTTCGGAAGGGCCGGATGAAATCCGAAATGCGCTCCATGCGCCTCATCCACGAGCAGAGGCTTGTCGTATTCATGCAGAAGCTGTACGATCCCTTCTAGAGGAATAGCCGTGCCGTAATAGCTTGGCCGAGTAATAAGAAGCCCACGCGCTTCGGGATATTTTTGCAAGGCTAGACGGACATCCTCCTGGCGAATCCCTAATGTGAGCCCTGTTGCCGGATCGATCTCAGGATTCAAGAACACAGCCCTTGCGCCCGCAAGCATAAGGCCGTGTATCACCGATTTATGGGCATCACGCTGAACCAGCAGCAAATCTCCTCTGCGGCATACGCTTAGGATCATGGCCAAATTGCCCACCGTGCTTCCGTTTACTAGAAAAAAAGTTTCCTCCGCACCAAAGCACTCGGCAGCCAGCTGCTGCGCCTCCCGAATCGCTTCCTCCGGATGATGAAGATCGTCCAGCCCGGTAATTTCCGTTACGTCCAGACACATAATAGATTCGTAATAAGCTCTGGCTTCTTCATCCAAGCCTTGTCCTGATTTATGACCGGGAACATGCAGGCTGACATGCTTCCCTTGAGAATGCTGTACCAATCGCTCGAATAAAGGAGCGCTCTGTTTATCCATGTTGTGAATCTCCCTGTTTGCATATAAAAGTTAAAGTTGATATACCCTTTATTGTAACAAACAAAAAGACTCTCACCAACGGGAAAAATTCCGTTCATCAGAGCCGAATTCATGTTTCATAGACAACCTATGCATTTTTCTTATAAAAGATTTGCCTCATTTGATGGATAAAAAAAGGATATTTGGCATCCCTGACGTCGGTTGAGATCATTTCATGCTCGCAGTCTTCGCAGATGAATTCGGATATAATCATAATGCCGTCTTCCTTTAATTGTCCGCAGATGATGCAGTTATGGGCCACCGTAGGTTCATGTAAAGCGTCTCCCACACAACTCACCTCTATTCTTCTTTTCTACCAGTATGTCCTGTTTCTCTTAAAGTAAACGCGGATGATCTATTTTTATGAAAAAAGCTAGTACATGGTTCCAAACGCTTATATTTCAAGCTAAAATAACCGATATAGTATTTGCAAAAAAGAATCTATGAAAATGGACGAGTGAGATCAAGTGATGGAACAACGATTATCAAAGGAATCAACCGTTTATCATTACCGGCTGCTTCAACGAATTCGGTATAAGCCTTGGTTACTTATAGCTTACTGGTGCATTCCCGGTCTTTTATTGCTTTGGGATTTGATACGATGGAATCCTCTTCCAATGATTATTAGCACAGTACTGATTCCTCTTTTGCATACGTTCATCATTTACGTATACTTTACCTTTAAGGAAAAACGCCCACTGCATCAGTGGGGACTTCTTTATCGGATTCCCTGGCTGGGGTACGTTCCATTAAGCTACTTTGCTCTATACCGCATGCGTAATCTGACCGCTCACCTGCTATGGGTTACCGTTGTCATTTGCGGTTGCTTTTTCCCTTGGGTATCCTTGGATTTGATTCTCCATGCAATGTTCGTACACGTCTGGATCCTTCTTCCCAGATTTGTACTCATCTTTCAATTGAGACACCACATGGAGAACGGATATTTGAAAATTAACGACCAGGACACATCCTGCTACGCTCAATAAAATCGTTCCCTAAATCAGGATTCGTTCCTACGGGATCTTGTAAACAACCGATAAACCAAATAAATCACAACAGCCCAAAAAATCAGCCCAATAAAGGAAAACGGTGTTCCTGCTCCCGGACCGAAGCCCATAAATCCAAACGGATTAAATAAGCTCCCGATTAAGGCCCCTGCCGCGAAGCCGCCGAATAAACTTCCCCATCCTCCTCGGGCAGGAGTCCCTGTAGTCGGGGGGTTAGTCCGCGGATTGGTAGTAACATTCGCAGGATTACGGTTCGGAGTGGTCGTAGTGCCCCTGCCTGCAGGAGTTCTTACCCTGGAAAACGACCCCCGGCCCGAGCGATAGCCTTGAGGAGTAACCTCCCCGTCCATAGCGGGGGCTTGTCTTAGATCCTGTCTGTACTCCGTCGGCATTACTTCGGAATTAGCGTCCGCTGCGGCCGGAAAAGCGATCAGCATAATAAGGAAACCAATACACAGTACTAACGCATAATGTCTCATTGTATTCCTCCGATAAGCTCAAAGTGAAGGACGGCACCAGCTTCACGAGTTATTATCAGTCCCCGTCATCGGTTCTATTCGCCCCATAACCCACCATGCTTTCGGACGGAAAAGCAAAAAACAGTCTTTCCGGACCTATATCCAGAAAGACTGTTTCAATTTGTGCTTGGCGACGTTCTACTCTCCCAGGACCCTTCGGTCCAAGTACCATCGACGCTGGAAGGCTTAACGTTCGTGTTCGGTATGGGTACGCGTGGT
>NZ_JADBDR010000024.1:0-62582 GCF_014873645.1 Paenibacillus sp. OAS669 | reverse complement strand
TCTCTATTTCGTACAAAAAAAGAGCGGGCTATCTTTTCGATAACCTGCTCTTTTTTTGATTCTTGGCCCTCAGCCTTAACTTAATGATATTGGGCATAAGCCTTGGCTTTTTTTGCTGTGTACATTTTTTCCACCACATAGGAAACTTAAGTTCATCGAAGGCAATGGAAGGGAACGTGTTTCCTATTGGCGACAAAAATAACCGCTAACCGCGGTCGCACAACTCCGAAACTGCTTCGATAAACATTTTTTTCACAATTTCTAAACAGCAATAGACGAAAATTTCCTTAATATAGTATATTAGTAGTAGTGCTAGAAGGTATATAGCAGCAAAACTAAATCATACGAAAAAAGAGTGTATTAAATATAAAGCTGTCATTAAAATAATGCTGATTTTCCTAACACTTTTTTAACAGTTTGCTTATAGGAGGCCCGTGGATGTACAAGGTTTTGGTTATTGAAGACGATCCAATGGTCGGCGAAATGTCGACGATGTATTTATCCGAAGAAGGGTACTCCGTAGAAAGAGCGGAGAGCGGCAAGGAAGGTTTGCTCTTTCTAGAACGGTTTCTTCCTGATCTTGTCATATTGGATATCATGCTTCCGGACATCAGCGGCATCGAGCTGTGCCTGGAGGTGCGCAAGGTATCCACCGTACCTATATTGGCCGTATCCATGAAAACGGAGGTTTTGGATCGGGTAGACGCCCTGGTGGCGGGAGCGGACGACTATTTATGCAAGCCGTTCAGCATGAGGGAACTGACCGCCCGGGTAGCGGCTTTAATCCGGCGCTCTCATATGCAGTATCATCAGCCGGATATGGACACGGTTCATGCGATTGCAGCAGGGGCGGTGTATGAGGACGGGGAGCCCGTAACGATGGATCATGAGCGCAGAGCAATCTATGTGAACGGAGCCTTTGTCGAGACGACCTATTCCGAATTTGAAATCATGAAGCTTTTTGTTGCGAACAAGGAAAAGGTATTCAGCAGGGATGAGCTGATCAATGCTTTAAGAGGGATTGATTCCTTTGTGAACGACCGCTCTATCGACGTACACATTGCCAACTTGCGTAAAAAAATTGAGCAGGACCCGAAGGAGCCCAAATTGATCAAGACCGTGTGGGGGATCGGGTATAAGTATATGGGCAACTCTTAAGGAACCTCCTTAGGAGTTTTTGTTTTACATTCTATCCGGCAAAAGGAGCGCTCATGAGACGTTTATCGATTCGAAACAAAATGATGATTCTTGTATCCATAATAACGAGTATCTCTTTATTATTCATAGGGATCAGCAGCTACAGAACCGCAAAGCAGCAAATTGTGAATGCGCTTCAGCAAAATGCGACGGCCAAGGTACTGTCCCGGTCCTATAATTTGTCTGCCTGGATCGAAACCAAGCTGGCGGAAGTCGAGGTAATGAGCAGAACGAATCAAATACGGGATGGAAGCCCGTCAGAACGAATGGATTATTTACGAAAGGAAGTCGAGCGGTCGAAGGGCGTGTTTTACGATCTTGGCTTTGCCGGGCTCGACGGTTCGCTGACCTTAACTTCAGGAGAGGTGATGAACATAAGCTCTACCTCAACCTTCCAGAAGGTGATCCATGGGAGCAGCGTAGTATCGGATGTGTTTCGGGGATCCCCGCCGGGCGGCGGTATGATGTTTACGCTTCAAGTACCGGTCTACGGGGATGACGAACAGATGATAGGTATCTTGAGTGCCCTAATGTCGGTGGAATCTTCCCTTAAGCTTCATACCGACTTTAGAGTCGGGAGTGCGGATACGATCATGATGTTTACCCGGGATGGAACGATTATTTATCACCCGGACGCCTGGATGCAGGGATATGCCAATATTAGACATGCCGACTCCCCTTTGAAGGAAATCATGAGTGAGATACTGACCAACGAATACGGTTATACTGAGACGGTTAAAGGCACGGAGGAGCAGCTGATCTTTTATACCTCCATCTTGGGAACACCCTGGCACATGGTGCTTCAGGTCCCCATTCAGGAATTTGAGAAACCGCTTAATGCGCTGCTGGTCAAAACGGTGCTCACCATTATGGTGTTGGAGATTGTCATGCTGTGGCTCATTACAGTGCTGTTCAACCGTGAAATAACGCGGATCAGAGAAATTACATCCGTCACGGCCAAGGCTGCCGAAGGACAATTTGACATACCTCCTATCGAGGTCGACAATGAGGATGAAATCAGCACTCTGGCCCGGTCGGTCAATGGGATGATGGTCCAGCTGAAGGGCCTGTTCGAACGACTGGAGGCTATTATTAATCAGAATGATTTTGCTATCATCTCGTTGGATTCAAATTATAAAATTAACTATTTCAGCAAATCGGCCGAGAAGCTGCTGGGTTATACGGCGGAAGAGGTTCTGAACAAAGAAACCCCTCTATTGTTTCATGATCCGGAGCAGATCAAGGAGCTGTCCGTGCAGCTGACGAAACGACTCGGACGGTCCGTGCCCCCTGACCTCTCGGTGTTTAGAGAGCTAAGAAATATACAATTTTCTTATGACCGGGATTGGTATTTTATCCGCAAGGACGGCTCCCGTGTCGCCGTATCTCATAACTCTAACGGAGTCAGGGACCGTGAAGGGCGTTTTATCGGTGTTGTTGCGATTTCCCGGGATATAACCGAACAGGTCCGGATGCGGGAGGAGCTCTTGCAGGCAAAGCTTGCGGCGGAGGAAGCGGATTCGGCCAAAGGCGCGTTTCTCGCCCGGATGAGCCACGAAATTCGAACCCCGCTCAACGGAATTATCGGGCTGTCTCAGCTGATGCAAAAAACGGAATTGAACGATATTCAAAACGATTATTTGCGAAATATAACCAACTCGGCTCAAACTCTGCTGCGAATCATTAATGATATCCTGGATTTTTCCAAAATGGAGGCAGGGAAATTCGAGCTGGATCAAACCATTTTTCACCCTGAAGACTGCATTCAGAAGCTGTCAGAGACGATAAGCGTGTTTCTGGGCGGTAAAGAGCAGTTTGAGCTGATTATGGAAACACCGGAGCGAATGCCTAACGGACTCATAGGCGACCCGCTTCGCCTGGAGCAGGTGCTGCTGAATTTATGCAGCAACGCCGTAAAATTTACTCCCAGAGGCCACGTTACGGTACGCATTGAGATCCTGGAGGAGCTTCCGGATTCGGTGCAGCTGAGATTTAGCGTGAATGATACCGGGATTGGCATCACTAAGGAGCAACTGGACCATTTGTTTGAGCCCTTTACTCAGGCGGACGGGTCTACCAGTCGAAAATATGGCGGAACGGGCCTAGGCCTGGTTATATCCAGTTATTTAATCGAGAAAATGGGAGGAACGCTGGAGGTAGACAGCGAATTCGGCGTCGGAAGTTCGTTCCATTTTACAGTGCGTTTCAAACGATCCAAACAATCCGGTATGGTCCAATACAGACTTGCCCATGCCGGGGAGCCGGTAGTATGGGTTGTCGAGGACAGCCCGGCCATGCGGGAGCATATGTGCGGCATGCTTCTTTCCTTCGGTATGAAGCCTTATTTCATTCCTTCATGGAAGGAAGCATATGCGAGACTGCAGCGGGACAACCCGCGGGAAGCTGGATGCCATATTGCTATTATGGATATGGAGATGCCGGATATGTACGGGCAGGAGACATGGAGAGGTTTTCACAAGGCAGCTTCGGATGCAGGGATCATTACCTTAGCCATGACGACCGTATTCGGCAGGGAAGAGATGCTGGGGATGCCGGAAGAGGATCGGCCCGACGGGATTATTTTGAAGCCATTCACCCGGCCGGAGCTGTTCCGAACCCTGGAGGCGTCGTTGACCCGCTTTGCTGCCACTATCGATCATCAGGAGACATCGTTAGGGCCATCGGAGCATAAGCCGTTATTGCCCAAAGCGAAGCAAATCTTGCTGGTGGAAGACCATGAGATTAATCAGCAGGTCGCCTGCGAGATGCTGCAGCAGCATGGTTATGAGGTGGAAATTGCCGGCAACGGAAAGGAAGCTATGATCAAGCTTGAGGAATCCGATTGGGACCTTGTGCTGATGGATATTCATATGCCGGAGATGGATGGCTGCGAAACGACGGAGATGATTCGCCGCAACCCCCGCTATGACCACATTCCGATTATTGCAATGACAGCCAACGTCATGCGGAATGACCATGAACACTATGTTCGGCTTGGAATGAACGATATTATTACGAAGCCGCTTGAACCCGAGGCCATGTTTGCAACGCTTCGCAAATGGCTCAGAGATTCCGGCCGGCCTTCAGAGCGCCGTCCTTATTCCGGTCAGGAGGCGGAATCTGCCTTACCTAGCGTGGAAGGAATTGACGTGAGAAAAGTCATCAACCGGTTGAACGGCAAGCTTTCTATATTTATACAGATGTTAAAAACGTTCGAGCGGGATTATGTCGATTTTCATACCCAGTTTCAGCAGGCAGTGGAAGAGGGCAGAGACAACGAAGCGCTGCGGCTTGTTCATACGCTCAAAGGGGCTGCAGGCAATCTTGCCGCAGGGCAGCTGGAGACCGCCGCAGGCAGGCTGGAAACCGTGCTGCTGGCAACAGGCGATGTCGATCCCCTCTCGCTGAAGAAGGCTATGGAGGAGGTAGAGAGCAGCTTGAAGCAGCTGCTTGTCTCCGTTCATTCAACGCTTCATTCTCCTGATGGCCCTTAGCGGGACTTTCCTTACTATTAGTTCACCCGCAGCCTCTACTTTGTAGAGGCTGAGTCTGTCGAGAAACCTAGTTTTGTGAGAACTTTGCTAAATATGGAGGTGGGGTATTCCTCGGAAGAGTTTACGTCCGCCTTTGAAACCCGTGAAAATACCACTAAATCTGATCCCTTTCACGGGTTTCAACAGCTATGGGCTTTGTGTAGCAAAGCCTGCTTCGGAAGCCTGGCTGGAGGGGCATACCCCACCGTAGTATATTAGCAATAGTTCAAGCCTTATAAGTTTCTCTACAATCTGAGCCTCTACTCCGTAGAGGCTCTTTTTTTCCAAGGGCATCCGCCTTTTTTGGGAATCCAAGATAAGCGTCCATTAGGTGATAAAGGCTAACGCATATGTTATCACTAGGTATTTCCGCAATAAGCTCCTGCTATGCTCTTTGAAATAAGCAGTGGCAGAAGAGAGGAACATTGTGATGAGAATATTAATATGGAGCTCTATGGTTTCCGTTGGCGGGGGCTGCAGGCTGCTGGCCAATCTGGTTACCGCAATTGCGCGACAGCCGAATATTCAATTGGTTCGGGTTGTGATCTCCGCGCAAACCGGGTTCAAGGATCGCATCCAGATGAGGGAATATAACAATATTGAGATTCATTATGAGGAACAGGACATTCGCAGCGATCCGAACCATCCATATTTGCGGGATTGCCATGTTGTCTATGCGTTTTGGCCCCACGGTCCACAGTTTGTCGACGTCAAGAAGCCTGTGGTTTGTACGTTTCACGATGCCACGATTCTGGATTTTGCTCCCCCGTTCGTCGGGGGCTCCGTCATTAGAGCCCATTGGCAGCAATATGCCGTTTGGTTCGAGCGCAGTGCCAAAGTCGTTGTCCCTTCAGAGCATGTAAAGTCCAGAATCATAGCTCATTTCGGAGAAAAGTGCCGGTCGGCTGCCATTATCCGTCATGCCATTTTGCCGATGAAGCCTACCGTAGATCCGGCCTTGAATGCATCGCTGGCAACGATGCTGCCCTTTCCTTACTTTGTCTACCCGGCTAACACATCCCCGCATAAAAACCACTATAACTTGCTGCTAGGATACAATGGATGGGCCAATAGGCATCAGCATCCTTTAGTATTGTTCGGATATGGTACGGAGAAGCTTGGAATGACGCCGCCCAATTGGCCTGATGCCCCGTATCAATCAACACTTATTTCCCTGATCCACAGACTCGGTTTGAAGCCGTTAAAAGACATCTATCCGCTGGGGCTAGTGCCTGATTCCTATGTCGCCCCTGTGATTAAAAATGCATATGCCCTCATTATGCCAAGCCTTTCGGAGGGAGGGGGAAGCTATCCGGTAGAAGAAGCACTAACTTTGGGAGTGCCAGTCCTATGCTCGGATATCCCGGTGATGCGGGAGCATTTATCCAACCGGAGCGCGGATGTCGTATGGTTTGATCCGGAGTCGCCCGATTCCATTACCAGGGCGTTAGAGCATCTGGCGGGGCACTATGATCACTATAGGAATTCGGCAATAGCAGGGATGAACGATCCGTCCGCATCCTGGGACGATATAGCCAAACAGTATATCGCCGTATTTTATGAAGCGTTCAAATCCTATTATTCCGCATAATGAATCATTCCATTTGCAATCCATAGGAGGGGAGAACATCATGCGAAAACAAAAAACGCGCGCTATCAAAAAGCAGGTAAAGAAGCGGATAAGAAAACCGGTAGCGAGACCTCGAGTGAAAAGGAAAGTGAAACGCCCCGCTCCTGCTGCCAGGAGGAAAAGGCATAGGCCCGTAAGAGAGGTTCCGTTAAAAAAGACATACCGTCAGGCGTACAATGAGGCATTTGACCAAAAGTACAACGAGGGGTTTAACGCCGGTTTTGCCCAAGGTCTTAAAGAGGGGCAATAAAACCGAATTGGAGATGGCGGCTAAGGTAATTTGTACATTAACACAGGGACATGCGACGTTACGCAGTAGTTGCCTATGTAATATATTGTACTTAACCGACACGCATCACGCATCCATTCTAAAGTTGGAAAGACGTTATAAGCTTTGAGTTTTGCTTAGGGCGGCAGGAAGCCCTGACTTGGAGAAGGAAGCTGAAGTTATGAGAATATTGGTCATTGGCGGTGAAGAGATCGCTGGCCGCGTTCTGGTTCCTTATTTGTACAAACAGACCTCATATGAAGTTTATTATACAACCAAGCTCAAGGGGCGGGAACGGAAGGGGCTGTTTTTGGACCCGACGGATGAAGTTATGGTTGAAAAATTAGTGGACATCGTAGCCCCGGACGTTATCGTGAATGGAACGAGTATTATCAATGACATGGCCCGATTGCATGAGATTACCGCGTACCGGGTGAACGGCCTGCTGCCTCATCAGCTAGCCAAGCTGGCAAAGGAGCGAACCATTCGCTTGATTCATTTGAGCACCGACGGTGTTTTCTCGGGAACCAGAGGGGATTACGAGGAAAGGCATGTTCCTGAGGGAACCTCCGTGTATGCCAAAACCAAGGCATTAGGTGAAATTCGTGATTCCTCCCATCTGACGATTCGGGTATCTCTCATTGGACCGGAGGGCGGAAACGGGATCGGTCTTTTTGACTGGTTTTTACGGCAAAAGGAAGTCCGAGGGTTCGTCAATGTGCCATGGAACGGGATAACCTCGCTGGAGCTGGCCAAATTCATTCATTTTGTCCTGGAGCATGGACGGCGATTGAACGGGATTCTTCATCTGACGGCCCCGGAGAAGATCAGCAAATATGATTTGCTGTTATCCATCAAGCGTTTGTTCGGCCGATCGGACATCCGGATACAGCCTAACGATGCAGTGGAATTGGACCGGACGCTCAGAAGCACGCGCCGGGACGTCGGTTATCAAGTGGCGCCATACTCGGTTATGTTGACGGAGCTGCGAGATTGGATGCGGAGCGGGGGGTAAGGCTAATGCGGGGTTCTCCAACCAAACCCGGCAGATGCTTTACGAAGGGAGTTTTGCTTTTCTAAGGAGGACAGCACAATGAAAATTGTCATTATGGCAGGGGGGCAAGGTACCCGCTTCTGGCCCCGAAGCGTAAAGCGCAAGCCAAAACAGTTTCTCTCATTAACCTCTGAGGAAACCATGCTGCAGCAATCATATCGCAGATTCGCCCAATGGGTACCGAAAGCCTCCATCTATATACTGACGACACGCGAGTACAGCGCAACGGTCAAGGAGCAGCTTCCCGATCTGGACCTAGCCCAGATCCTGCTGGAGCCTGAGCCGAAGGATACAGGACCTTGCATTGCGCTGTCAGCGCTGCATTTTATGACCAAGGGGGAAAATGAGGTGCTTGTGACAACCCCCTCGGATCAATATATCCCCGACGATAAACGACTATGGGAAGCGCTGCTTCAAGCCGAAGCCGTTGCCGAGAACGGTCATTCCATCGTCACCCTGGGAATCGTACCGACGAGGCCGGAAACCGGATACGGCTATATCGAGACGGAGGAGCCTGATAGCGGGGGAGCCGTACTGGCCAAGGCTTTTATTGAAAAGCCTCCGCTGGATAAAGCGGTACAACTGTTTCAACAAAAAAACATGTATTGGAACAGCGGCATCTTTGTTTGGAAGCCTTCGACGATTGCCTATTATATGACCAAATTTCAAAAAGAGATGTGGGTGCTGCTGTCCAGCTGCGGCGGCGATTGGGAGAAGGTTTATCACCGTCTGCCCAAAATCTCGATCGACTATGCGATCCTGGAAAAGGCAACGACCATCTATACGATCCCTGTCCATTTCGAGTGGGATGATGTGGGCTCCTGGACTTCGCTGGAGCGTATTTTTGAGAAGGACTCCAAAGGAAATATCGTGATGGGGGACGTCAGCGCCACTTATACGGAGAACAGCATCATCTACACGGAAGACCATAAAACGGTGGTTATCGGCATCAAGGACGTCATCATAGTGTCTACGCCCGATGGGCTGCTGGTGTGTCATAAATCCCAGGAGCAGCAAATTAAAGATGTGCTGAAACTACTGGAATACTAAAGGAGGACCCTACTTCTATGAGAGTGTTAGTTACGGGAATATCCGGGTTTGTCGGCAGTCATATGGCGGAATATTTGCTGGCTAATCAAATTGAAGTCATCGGCACAATCCGGCAAAGAAGCCGATTGGATCACATCAAGCATTTGAAGGACATTCGCCTCGTGGAGTGTGAGCTTAGAGACCCGTTTTCGGTAGAGAGCCTAATCCATGACGTTAAGCCGGATCTGATCTTTCATCTGGCTGCCCAAAGCTTTGTCCCGACCTCCTGGAATTCGCCTATGGATACGATTCATAATAACGTTGCAAGCCAGGTCAATATATTCGAAGCGGTGAGACGCTCCAATCTGGACTGCAAAATACAGATTGCTTGCTCCAGCGAGGAATACGGCCATGTGGAGCCGCATGAGGTGCCGATTAAGGAAACCAACCCGCTTCGTCCGTTAAGCCCTTACGCCGTCAGCAAAGTGACGCAGGAGTTTCTCGGATATCAGTACAACAAAAGCTATGGGCTGAACGTCGTGCTGACCCGCACCTTTAATCATACGGGACCCCGCCGGGGGGAGAACTTCGTCACCTCGAATTTTTCCAAGCAAATCGCTGATATCGAAAAAGGGAAAAAGCCGCCTGTGCTGTACGTCGGCAATCTTCAGGCCAAACGGGATTTTACGGACGTAAGAGATATTGTGAGAGCTTACTGGCTTGCCGTAAACAAAGGAGTGCCGGGAGAAACCTATAATATCGCATCCGGCAAGTGCTATACCATACAAGAGGTATTGAATAAACTGCTGGCTCTCAGCAAGGTGCAAATTGAAATCAAGGAAGACGAGTCGCGCCTGCGCCCTTCGGATGTGGAGATCTTGCTAGGTGACTACACCAAATTTCATCAGCAAACGGGCTGGAAGCCGGAAATACCGTTTGACCAAACGCTGGAGGATTTGCTGAATTATTGGAGAATGCAGCCATAACCGTGCAGCAAGGCTGTTTTATCCCTAATAGCAGACTTACTTCCGTTTTTCACTATGCAGAGATTGGGAGGGCGAGCGATGAAAGCACGAAAGATGGCAGGCGCGGTCAAAAAAACGGCGGCGGGCAAACGGGTCAAATGGATTCGATTGCGCAAACGGCAGCCGGCCAAGCGTAAAGTGTTCGGACTGAAAAAATGGCCGAAACCAAAGCAGGGCAGACCAAGTCTTAAGTCGCCGTTCTCCGCTTCTATTAGAGGGGTTAACCTGATAGGCTTCATTCGGGCGGAGACGGGGATAGGGGAATCGGCGCGCCTTGGGGCCAGGGCTCTCGTCAATACGGATATCCCCTTTGGCATCATGAATTACAAAGCGAAGCATGATGTTCGTACGGAAGATACAACCTGGTCCTATAAGGAAATGGACAAAGCGGTGTATAACACGAATATTTTCCATATTAACGGGGATATGATCAAGCGGGCGGCCAGACATTTTGGCGACCGCGTGACAAGGAACAAATACAATATAGGCTACTGGCATTGGGAGCTGCCCGAGTATCCGAGAGTGTACTGCAAGGGCTTCGATGTCGTGCAGGAAGTGTGGGTTCCTTCAACCTTCGTCCTTGACAGTGTCTCTATGAAATCCAAGGTCCCGGTTGTCAGAATACCGCACGGCATTGAAGTCGGGTATCAGGCGGAGCTGAATCGTGACTATTTTGGCCTGCCTCATGGCCGCTTTTTGTTCTGCTCCATGTACGATACGCAGAGCTATCACAAACGAAAAAATCCTTTGGCGGCAATAGAAGCCTTTAAGCGGGCGTTTGACCATGAAGCCGGCGTGGCCCTGGTCATCAAGGTCAACAATCCTGAATCGAAGCCGGGCGAGCTTGATCTGCTGAGGCAGGCGGCGGCAGGACATCACAACATCATCCTTCTGGACCGGACCATGACCCGGCTCGAAGTGAATTCGCTGCTTCAATGCGTCGATTGCTTTGTTTCGCTGCACCGTTCGGAAGGCTTCGGGCTGGGTCTGGCCGAGGCGATGTATTTGGGCAAACCGGTTATTGGCACCAACTGGTCCGGCAACACCGACTTCATGCATCCCGGAAATTCCTGCGCGGTCAATTATAAACTGGTAGACGTCGGGGAATATTGGGGGCCTTATGAAGCGCATCAAAAATGGGCGGAGCCGGATATCGACCATGCGGTAGAGTATATGCGCAGACTGGTCACGCATCCGGAATGGAGGCAAATGATTGCCGAGAACGGGCAGCATACGATCCGATCCCAGTACTCCCCCCAAGTTGTTGGCCAAATGGTGAAAAAGCGGCTGATCCATCTAGGTTTAATTCAATAGTACACTGAGTAAGGGAGATCGATTCGATGGATGTGATGGGATTAAGACAGAGCTCCGAACAGTTTAAACGGACTCTCCAGCAAGGAAATCACTATCGCATAGTCAGAGTCATTCATGCGCTGCTTCGGCTGGAGGGGGAAGCATTTATATGGGTCTTGTACTCGCAGCTGCTTCATAGGGAACCGCATGGCCATGAGCTTCAGTACTACATGCAGCTTCTCGCGCAAGGGACACAAAAGCTGAATTTATTGACTGCATTGATTCAAAACGGGGAGGCCGAGCGCTTGTTCGGTTTCCCTAATCCGCCAGGGCATCAGGACATCACCTTGGCCAGTATTGTCAACCAATTTTTCTTAGCCGACGGCCCCCAGTTTATAGAAGCTCTGTATTACGAGTTTTTATACCGCAGTCCGGATCCGGGCGGCATGCAGGTCCATTTGCAGCATCTGGCACAGGGCGTCCCGAGAATGATGTTTATTATGAGCTTTTTGACCTCTTCGGAATTTCTTACCTTGATGGCGGCCCCCCTGCCGCCTGGGGAGACCTCCGTCATGCCTAATACACCTGTACAGCCGGTTCCGATCGCGGGGAGCGGGCTTCCCGCGAAGCAGGTAGGCATATTTATGGGATATACCCAGACGATTGGGAAGCTGCTTGACGGTGAAGGCATTGGGCGTTTCAGCATGCGGTTGATTGAAGGGCTGTTGCATCATCCTGATATTATTATTCATGTTGCAGTAAGGGAAAATAACTATCTGGATCTGGAGCGGGCTTACCGGAAGCTGAAGGCCCTCTACCCGGGACGGGTCTTCGTTCATAAATTTCCTTCCATGGAGTGGCTGAACCACCATATCCCGGTGGATGTTTGGGTGGTGCCATATATCGGCATGGAGCTGGCTTTAGAGCTGCATAAGCCCTTTGTTTTGTGCGTACACGATTTGGTATACATGCACTTTAGGAACGAGTACTACAGAGAGCAGCCTGTGTTTTGCCAGAGTCTGGACAATATTGTATATAGAATGGCCGATAAAGCCAGAAAGGTCGTTTTCAACTCCAACTTTACGCGGGATCATGAAGGAATGCAATTTTTGAAGCTGCCGTTTCATAAGATGCATGTGATTCGTCTTGCCGCACCTTCAGAGGAGTATGCCTCCTTCGGAATTACTCCGGAGCTGGAGTTCCGGTTAAAATATAAGCTATATGGACCGTACATTACGTTTCCGTCTGTTGTGCGCCTGCATAAGAACCATGACCGTCTCATCGAAGCCTTTCTTCGCTACAAACAATCCCCGGACGGCAAGAGCTCACAGCTCCGCTTGGTTTTGACCGATCAGCAGCATGACAGGCCCTTGGAGGGCGCAATGGCAGCCGCCCTGCAGCGCTGCACGGATGCTGAGGCAAGAAGCAGCGTGAACTTCATAGGGCGGCTGCCTTCACACGATATTCCGTCCCTATATAAATATGCATTTGGTACCATTGTTCCTACTCTATTCGAAGGTAGCTGTCCGTTCCCTATCCTGGAATCCCTGGTTATGGACACCCCGGTGGCGACCAGCAGACTGGAAGTCATTAATGAGGTTGTCAGCGATCATTATGCTCTGATTACCTTTAATCCTTATGACGTTGCGGAGATGGAGACGGCAATCCGGCAGCTCGTCTGGAACAGGAATCCGCTGGTTTTACGGCAGAAGCAGGCGTTACAGAGCATGCTGAATCGAAAATGGACGGATGTGGCCAACGAATATTATGCTGTCATTTCAGCTATTCAAATGGGATATTAAAGAATGGAAAGAGGAGCGTGGCTAGTCCCGATTAAGGGCGACACGCTCTTTTTTGCCCGCAGCTGCATGTATACAATTTGATTCCTCCTGCAAATTACCTGAATCAAACGCAAACGCTGCGCCCCAGGTAATTTTCTCAAGCCCCATTTCTATTCCCTGTGGTTCAGCAGCATGGATGGCTTAGTGAGGTTATTTGTTTCATCTGAGCGCAGGAGGCCGACTATCTCGTAAGGGAAATAGTCGGCCGGAACCGGCGAAGCTTTCGGTTAAGCCAGGGCTTAACCGGCTTGCTCCGTTTCTTTCTTCGGATTTTCACTCCAATCATCTTTACGGCGATTTCACGCTGGTACCGGCTGATCGATTCGATCTGCTCGGCAAGCCCCTTGGCTATATCCTGAGAGTCTTTTACGACCTCTGACATACTCTCCATCATGACGGCCAAGGCGCGCTGGCTGCGGGCCAAGGATTCCAGTATGTGAAGCTTAAGCTTTATTTGCAAGTCTTCCTCTTGGCGCCTCATCTGGAGCTGCCTCCGAAGAAGTCGTTAAAATCACCCGAAATTTCCCCTGAATTGCCGTCCTCATTGCTATCTCCTAATATAGCCTGCAAATTTTTGGTCAATGCCTGCTCCATCTTCGTTAAGCCGTCAATCACTTCGAGCAGCTGCTCGTGGATTTCGATAGTGCGCTTTACTTGATCGTTGTGATCGCCTAAATGCGAGGAGGTCAGATGGGTGCACATCCATCGGCTGGAGCGGGCGGCTTCATGCGCTTTGGCCTCCAATATTAAGGAAATATTTTTTTGAAAGCTTGCTGACGATTGCAGCAGCCTGTGGTAAGAGTCCGTTCTGCTCAAAGCTAACCCTCGCTTTCCTTGAATATAGGCTATTCTTCATCGGGTAAGTCAACTTCTTTTAGTACCAAAATCAGATTATCGCCCAAGGCATCCGTTAAATCGGCCAGGCTGTTAAGGTAGGCGGCTATATTTTTCGTTACATTGAGCGAATGGTCCGTCAGTGATTCTATATCTCCGAAAGAAGGGTTTTCATGCGAAATGTCATGAATAAATTGTCCGGCGAGCACGGCGATATGGCGCTCGGCATCAAGTATTTTGGCCATTTCCAGCTGAGAAATGGACATATAGTCAATGATAGCATCGATTTGCCGCTGCATTCCTTGCCCTCCTTCCCATATAGATTTCCACCATAACATATGCGGATGGATACCGCTAAATCACGGCATCCGCCTACCGCATGACAGCTGCAAAAAAATTTCATGGCCGTTGGTCCAGAGGCAGCCCCCGCCTTATAGGAAGGTGCGGGGGTCTACACCCCATTTATCGATAAATTTAGTGTAGTTGCGTTCCAGCAGCTCCTGGACCGATTCCTGGCTCTGCTTCTGGAAGCTTGCGCTTCCATGGTGGAAGATAAACGCATCTCCGGCAATCATGAGCCGAAATCCCGCTTGCCGGGCACGATAGCAATAATCGTCGTCTTCCAAGTGTCCTGGCGAGAATCGTTCATCCAGGAGGCCAATTCGATTCATTAGCTCCCGCTTGAATAAGAAGCATAGTCCGACAACTCGCTCCGTAGGCTGCCATTTCGTCGAGTCAGGCTGATTGTACCGTTCCGCCATATCGGTCACGTTAGTAAAAGGCTCTGTAATTTGCTGCTTTCCGCTCGCATAGTTGGTGACAGGTCCGACAATGCCGATATCGCTGGAGCTGTAAAGGCATCTCAGCATATGGTCCAGTGCTCGCTTGGTAAATAGCGTATCGTTGTTCAAGAGAAGCAGCGCATCCCCGACGGCAATGCGAAGACCGAAATTGCAGGCAGCGGGAAATCCGCGGTTGAAGGGGAGGGAAATCAGCTTGAGCTTTTCCTGAATGCAGTACTGGACGGAGCCGTCATTCGAGCCGTTATCCACCACAATAATTTCGTACGCCGTGCTGATGTGCTCCCGAATGGATGCAATACAAGGCTTCAGCAAGTGAAGCCCGTTATAGTTCGGTATAATGATGCTGGTCATTTGCATGCTATTATCCTCCTGCGTAGCCTCTTTTGCGTTGGGTATCCACAAACTCCAGCCTTTCTCCAGCCCGTTCACCCGCTAGCCTGATCGCTTCAATATGATCTCCGATAATCAGCTCCGCCGTTCGGTTCTTCCTCCCGACGTTGCCCTCCCGCAGTTTGTTTCGGTTAATGACGTTAATGCTTCCCCCCGTACCGATATGCAATCCCTTCAATACCGCCAGCACTTGTGCTTTAGGGGGGACAATTAGGGAATGGATCCCCATGGTCTCCACAGCCTTACGGGACAGAGCATGAGGTACGGCTGTCATGGAATTGGCGGCCAGGTCGGGCCGTTTGAGTGCGACATTCAAAAATTGCTTCATATGCGTGACGGAATCCGAATGTGCAAATGAAGATAAGAAAGGGGTCACATTGTTCAATGCGACATCCAGCCCGTTTTCGATTCCATAGATAAAAGGAATCAGCTGCTCCGCCTGAATGGGAATGTCGCCGTCCAGGAAAAGCAATATATCCGATTGTGCCAGATTGGCCCCAATGGCGCGTCCGACATCATGTCCTACTGCCTGCGGATACGATACGACGACAGCGTGGGATTTGCTGCGCGCAATTTCGAAGCTGTGATCGGTTGACCCGTTGACAACAACATAAATCTCGTCCAGAGGCAGACGGTTTAATTGCTGTAAGATAGTCCCGATGGATTCTTCCTCATTTTTAACGGTCACGATAGCCGCTATGGTCTTATTCGTGGGGACAAGGAGCCAGTCGTGGGGATGCTGGCCCTTGGCTTTGAAAAAGCCCCGAATATATCCTTTAGCGGCTTCCGCGTAATGCTTCCACGGCTCCCGGGTAATATGCAGTGACGGAATATGCTTCATCCAGTAACGGTTCAGCGCTTTTTTCTGGAAAGGCTCATGCTCGATGGAGTACAGCAGACCGTCCTCCTTGCCGTATGCTTTGCCGGAACGATACGCATGGGAAGATGTCCTGACGGTAAGGAGCTGGGCTCTTCTTTGTCTAGCAGCCGAACGGAGGGGCGTTCGCTTGTTTCTTTTCTTTAGCCTTGCTCTGCCCCTGGGGGCAGCCACTTTCCTTCGTTTTCGCAGCCGGGTACGGGTAATGGTTTTCTTGCCAGGTCGTTTATAAGCAGGTTTCAATTTCGTTTCACCTCACTAAGGACCGATTTCTGGCTAAATCCGAGTGATGAGCCCGTTCGTTAGTCGCCTGAACTAACCAATGTATAGCTTCCAGATGATCACCGACTATTAAATCCCGAAGCGGATCGACCCCATGGTTTCTTCTGCGTATCGGATTCACTGTGCTGACATCGACGTGATGCACCGCTTCTACCCGAAGCTGTTTGACTAGAGCTATTGTCTGTGCTTTGGGAGGGACGGATAAATGCTCCGCACCGATCGTATTCAAGGCCCTTCTGCTTAGGGCGTGAGGGATGGCGGTCATGGAGCAGCCGCGTAAATCACTGCGGCCGAGCATGCTGTTCAAGGCGTGCTTGGCGAGCACCACCGGATGCACTTGTTGGGTCTGCACGGGACCGGAATACCGGTTTAAGGCTACGTCAACTCCATGACGAACCGCTCGAATAAATGGGAGAAGCTGGGCTGCCGGAATTATGATATCCCCGTCCATGAAAAGCAAAATATCTCCCGTCGCATGCAAAGCGCCGACACTTCGTCCGACATCATGTCCAAGAGGATGCTCGAAGCTGATAACGCGGGCACCTTTGGCCAGCGCTACTTCTTTGGACCCGTCGGTAGAGCCGTTAGCGACAACGATAATTTCCAGCGGATTCAGCTTACGGGCTTCCCTCAGCACCGAATGCAATGTTTTCTTCTCGTTCATTACCGGAATAATAACCGATACCCTGGATGAGGATGGAGAGCCGGCAGCTGGCATGGATTTGCGTTTTTGCCGCATTCGTTGTACAACTCCTCTCATCGGTTTTAGTACAAATAGTCATATATCGATTCGTACAATAGTTATCTTATGTACTTTTGTCACGGGAGAGAGGGCTATAGCATATAAGGGATGAAAAGGGCGCTCGATAGGTGCATAGATGATTTAAATCCAAGCATACAATAATGTAATTCATAGGGATTGGGGGGCATATGATTGCGTCGAGTCGTCATTATCGGAGCGGGCGGGCATGCAAAGGTCGTCATGGATATTTTGAAATCGAACCGTGCCTTGGAAATTATCGGATGTACGGATAAACAATTAGCAGGAACCCAAGTATTAGGTGTTCCTGTCCTCGGGGATGACTCGGTTCTTCCGGAGCTGTACGGCCAGGGGGTTCGGCATGCCTTTATTGCTATCGGAGATAATAAGCTTCGAAGGCTGCTGGCCCGTAAAGCTACGGAGCTTGGGTATGAATTAATCAACGCGGTGAGTCCTTACGCTTACGTGGCTGAAGCAGCTTCACTAGGGGCTGGCGTTGCGGTAATGGCGGGAGCAATCATTCATCCGGATGTCCGAATAGGAGATAACAGCATTATTAATACGCAGGCTTCTGTAGATCATGACTGTGTGATCGGAGAGGCGTGTCATGTGGCGCCGGGTACAACTCTGTCGGGAACCGTCACTGTAGGAGACGGAACGTTCCTTGGTACCGGGACCAAGGTCATCGACGGCGTTCGAATTGGCTCTTGGTCCGTACTCGGAGCCGGTTCCGTAGTCGTCAAGGATATACCGGACAGCTGTCTCGCCTTCGGCGTACCGGCGCGCATCATCCGGCAGCTGTAGCCTATAAACCTAAAAAGACGCTTCCCGTTCGTCAGGGGAGGCGTCTTTTTGGTGTTTTGGGGCATTAGGGTGAAAGGAGGCATATACCTATCCGGCTTATCCATTCGTTTAGTGCGGGTCGTCCGGGAAACACGCCGATAGACTTAATTCCGGTCGGCAGCCTTCACTTCAGCGGCGACCTGTTTGACCTTTGCCGCAATATGCTGGATATCCTCGGGCGTCAGGCTGCCGTAGCTTGGTAAATTGATTCCCTGAGCGCAAATGCGGTTGGATACAGGAAACTCATCGGCTGGCTGTAAATGCTGATAAGGAGGCAGCTTGTGCATCGGGTAAAAGAACGGCCTGGTTTCAATCCCTAACGCGTACAGACGCCGCATCACCTCATCCCGCTGCTCTTCCGTAAACTCATGGAAGACGGCGCTGAACATCCAGTATACGTTCTTAGCCCATTCCTTCTCCACGGGCAGGGTAATAAGGTCGCTGTCCTTCAACTGCTCCACATATTGTCCGGCAACTTGAATCCGCCGCTCGATATGCCATTTAGCCTGCTCCAGCTGCGCCAGGCCAATCGCGGCTTGAATGTTGGTCATCCGGTAGTTGTACCCGATCACAGGGTACCAGTAACGACGCTGAGGGTCCATTCCCTGCCCTTTTAATAGAGCGATTGTCCGGGCGATGGAATCGTCGTCGGTGGTGATCATTCCTCCTTCACCGGTGGTCAGTATTTTATTGCCGAATAGACTGAATATGGCTGTGTGGCCAAGAGAGCCTACCATGCGTCCTTTATACTGGGCACCTACGGCCTCCGCGGCGTCCTCGATGACGAACAAGCCGTGCCGGCCGGCGATCTCAAGAATCGGGTCCATGTCGGCCGAATGACCGTACAGATGTACAGCGATGATCCCTTTCGTGCGGGGGGTTATTTTTGCTTCGATTTTCCGGGGATCGATATTCCAGGTATCCGGTTCCGAGTCGACGAAAACGGGCTTAGCATTGCAGTAGGTTACTGCGTTGGCCGTCGCGATGAAAGTGAACGTAGGCACGATAACTTCATCCCCCGGACCAACGCCATGGGCCAGCAGGGCGAGATGAAGGGCCGTCGTACCGTTGCTGCAGGCCAGAGCGTGCTTGGTCGTGCACAGCTCGGCAAAGCCCTGCTCGAATTTTTTGATATAAGAGCCGTTTGAGGAAATCCAGGTAGAGTCAAGGCAGTCGTTGACATATTTTTTTTCATTGCCATTTAAGATTGGGAGTGCAACAGGATAAAAGTTGCCCAATTTATATCCCTCCTAGTAGGGCGGCACCGTGCGGAACATGTAAAAGAATGAACGGCGCGTAAGTGATTGAAACATGACTATTCGATAATATATGCACTTTCTCGGAAAACGGGGTCAAGGTACACCGCTTAACAAGGCCCATTTTGGGAGAGAAGAAACCAGCGAGGGATTTCATAATCCTCCTGTCCGGGTTCGGGATGAAGACCGTGATAAGCACCCACACACATCATTTTGCATAACAGTATGATATGGGTAGCATAAAAGGCGATTTTGGTAGCCCGTATTGAATTGGAGGAGAACGATGTTGATTAAGCCTTCCGTTATTTATCAGCAAGAACCGTTAATCGCAAAATATGAGCAGGTTGTAACCGCTTCAGAATGCCGGCAGTTAATTGAAATGGCCCAAAATTCTCTTCAGCCTGCCAAAGTCATAGGACAAACGGAGGTAGTAACCTCGGATTTCAGAAAGTCGGATTTTGCCTGGTTTGACCATCATGCCAATGAAACGGTAATCCGGGTATGTAAGCGGGTCGCTTCCATCGTTGGGCAGCCTCTTCATTACGCGGAAAATCTTCAGATAGCAAGATATCTCGTTGGCGGTAAATTCGGTGCCCATTATGATACTTATGATTTGTCCACGGTGGCCGGCAAAAATTTCTTTCATCAAGGAGGGCAAAGGCTGTACACGGCACTGCTGTACCTGAATTCAACAAATGCCGGGGGCGAAACCTACTTTCCTGAGCTGAACCTAGATATTGTTCCGACAGAAGGCACTCTATTGGTTTTTGAGAATTGCAAAAAAGGTACGAATGAAACGCATCCGCTATCCTTGCACGGCTCGCGGGAGCTGAAGGAAGGGGAGAAATGGATCGCTACTTTATGGTTCCGGGAGAAGGCTCAGTATGTCGCTCCATGGACTCAAGCTGCAGTTGAAGAACAAATGCTGCCCGAGAATAAGGAACCTGAGGCAGAACGCATGAAACCGATGCCAGTCTCGGGCATGCCGGCTCCAGAACCAGCTGCAGCTTCCACTTCGGGAAGCCAAACACTATCCGCTAAGATCGTTGCGAAAGGGAGCGGAGGGAAGCGGGAAATACATTTCCGCGGATTTACAGTGCAGACCAATTACTTGGCGGAGGCTGGTCTATATGATCAGGGGCCGAGTCCAGGGGAAATGATGCTAGGGGCACTGGGCAGCTGTGTAACTCAAACTGCATTGGCATTGGCGGCAGAGAGAAAGATCGTACTGCAAAAGGTTGAAGTGGAGGTCGAGGGAGAGCTGGCCCAAAATGATCCGTGGAGCGCGCCTTCCCTTCATAACATATCCTATCAACTTAGCATTGTTTCGCCGGAATCTACAGACACCATACTCAAGCTGCACAATGCGGTCACCAGAGTATGCCCTAGCTTGCATCTGTTAACCGATCCACAAACCGTTCGCAGGACATTTGTACACGTGCAGCCGATGCAATAAAAGAGCAATCTAGCTGCGGTATAACATCGCACAAGTATTGCGGTTTCAACATTACGGCGTGTTTGCTTTCCGACCTGCCTATCCGAATCTCATGCTCTTCTTTTGGAGTATGGGATTTTTTTATATTAATGAAAAGATCAGCCCCATCTCGTGGGGCTATTTTGTTCCTTGGCCATAACTACCGGACAACAGCCAATTTTTACTCCAGTGAGGTATCCGTCTATATGCTCCTATGTGTACGAGAATATCATTAACTAGAGTGTGTGGCGCAAGCTGGAGGTAAAAGCTGTAAGGAAAGGAGTTGTATGCATGAGAGGAATTATTTTGGCCGGCGGTACGGGTACGAGGCTTCGTCCGCTGACGAATTTGGTTAACAAACATCTTCTGCCAGTAGGAAAGTATCCTATGATTCATTACGCAATAGACAAGATGGTATCGCTCGGAATCAAGCAAATTCTTCTGGTCATAGGCAAGCCATCCGCCGGTTTGTTTACGGAATATATAGGAAGCGGGCAGCAATGGGGGGTTAGCATCACGTACAAAATCCAGGAAGAGGCCGGGGGGATTGCAGAAGCACTGGCGCTGGCAGAGGATTTCGTTCCTGCTGACGAGAGCATGCTGGTGATTCTCGGGGATAATCTTTTTCAGGACAATCTGCATCCGGCGGTAGAAGCTTACAAGAAACAGCCTCGGGGGGCTCATGTGTTTCTGAAGTCCGTGCCGGACCCGTCCCGTTATGGCGTTCCGGTAATGGAAGAAGGACGTATTGCACTTATCGAAGAGAAGCCAGAGAACCCGCAATCGAATTACTGCGTGACAGGCATTTATATGTATGATTCACAGGTTTTCGATATCATTCGAACGATAAAGCCTTCCTCCAGAGGAGAGCTGGAAATCACCGACGTGAATAATGCCTATGCCGCCAAAAAAGAATTGTCCTATAGTATATTGTCCGGATGGTGGACAGATGCAGGAACCCATGACTCCTTGCAGGAAGCAAGCGAGAAGCTGAGAGGAAGTGATGCGGAATGAGCACGTTGTTGGTTACCGGGGGCATGGGCTTTATCGGAAGCAACTTCATTCTGTATTGGCTCCAAAACCATCCTAAGGATCGGGTAATCAACTACGATCTGCTGACGTATGCCGGAAACCCTGCTAATGTTGCCTCTGTGCAACATTTATCGAATTACCGTTTTATAAAAGGGGATATTGCGGAAGTAGCGCTTCTAGAAAGGGTCATGCTGGAGGAGCAGGTCGATTGCATCATACATTTTGCGGCGGAATCGCATGTAGATCGAAGCATAGAAGATGCTTCCGTGTTTGTCCGTACTAATGTGTTAGGTACGCAGGGGGTATTGGAGGCGGCAAGGAAATGCGGGGTCCGCCGTATGGTCCATGTGTCCACCGATGAAGTGTATGGAACGCTGGGGAAGGAAGGTTATTTTACCGAGCAAACGCCGCTTTCTCCGAACAGTCCCTACTCTGCGAGTAAGGCCGGATCGGATTTCATGGCTCGCGCATATTACGAAACGTATGGTTTGCCGGTTATGATCACACGCTGTTCCAACAATTACGGCCCCTACCAATATCCGGAGAAGCTGATCCCCAAGATTATCACGAGGGCGCTTCTGGATCAACCGATTCCTGTTTATGGGGACGGACAGAATGTAAGAGATTGGCTTCATGTGGAGGATCACTGCTCGGCAATTGAGCGGGTGCTGGAATCCGGCAAGCCGGGGCAGGTATACAATATTGGCGGAAACAGCGAACGATCCAACATCGAGGTCGTCACCGAAATACTTAACCGGCTGGGTAAACCGGAAACACTCATTCAATTTGTCGCTGACAGACCCGGACATGACCGCCGATATGCTATTGATGCATCCAAAATAAGAGAGGAGCTCGGCTGGGCCCCCCGTTATTCATTCCAGGAGGGAATTGCGCAAACCGTGGATTGGTACGCGTTACACACGGGTTGGTGGAAACAACCTGCCGGAGATGTCCCTGAAGGCCATGCCGGGGACGATGACGGAGGTGAGCCCGAAGGATGAAGGTATTTATTACGGGAGCGGGGGGCCAGCTGGGATATGATTTGATCCGTGTGTTATCTTCCAAGCATCAGGTTGTAGCCATGACGAGAGCCGAGCTTGATGTGACGAATGAGACAGCTGTTTTTCAAGCTATCAGGAACATAAAACCGGATGCGGTCATTCATGCCGCAGCTTACACGAACGTGGATAAAGCGGAGCAGGAGAGCCATGAGGCTTATACCATCAATTCGATTGGAACGAAAAATGTAGCTCTTGCGGCAGCGGAGATTGGGGCGAAGCTCGTTCATATCAGCACGGATTACGTGTTTGACGGGAGCAAGCGAAGCCCCTATATCGAGACGGACCGGCCTAACCCATTAGGCGTGTATGGAAATTCCAAGCTGCATGCGGAGAAATTCGTGGAGCTGATCAGCGGACAATATTTCATCTTGCGTACTTCCTGGTTGTACGGCAAAAACGGCAGTAATTTTGTTACAAAAATGATTTCATTAGGCCGGCAGCATGGGGAGCTTAAGGTCGTATCCGATCAATTCGGTTCACCGACCTATACGCTCGATTTGGCACGATTTATCGAGTACTTGATGCAAACGGACTGCTATGGGCTGTACCATGTTGCCAATAGGGGGCAATGCTCGAGGTACGCGTTCGCTCAAGCGATCTTTCAAGCTTTGAATTGGCATCACGTGAAGCTGGTTCCCATTAGCTCGGCAGGCTTTCCGTCTGCTGCTCAAAGGCCCGAATACTCCGTTTTTGACGACTCTGCTATCCGGTTGAACCACCTTCCGCGTCTTCGGGATTGGAAGGATGCTTTGAACGACTTTTTGCATAATGATTTTGTATTGGAGGAACCGGCTGATGATTGAAGGTGTTCTGAAAAAAAATCTTGTGCTCCACAGCGACGATAGAGGGTATTTTATGGAAATATTACGGGAGGATGACCCCATCTATGGAAGGTTTGGGCAGGCCTCTCTTTCCATGTCGTATCCGGGTGTCATCAAGGCATTCCATTATCATAAGAAGCAGGATGATATCTGGTTCTTCCCTTCGGGGAACGCCCAAGTGGTGCTGCATGATATGAGAACCGATTCGCCGACTTACAAGCAGACGGACGTGTACTATATGGGAGACCATAACAGGTATCTGCTGTTCATTCCGCGCGGAGTTGCGCATGGCTACAGGGTGCTCGGCAATCAACCGGCCACCATCCTGTATTTCACGAATATGGCCTATGACCCCAAGCAGCCGGATGAATTCCGTATCGACTGGAATGATGCGTCTATCGGGTTCGATTGGCAGACACGAAATCGATAAATAAGCGGGTTTTCCTAGGGAAAACGATATAGCGATTGCGTACGGAGCAGGTTTTCTGTGGAAAATCAAGGGGCTGTTGAGAAACCTATGGAACTTGAACTAATGCCAATATACTACGGTGAGGTATGCCCCCTCCGGCCGCTGTTGTTCTCGGGAGATGTTAATTGTATCCACTTTTTAGCGGAAATTTCCCGAGAACAAAGGCGGACGCTATCGCTCCTACATCCCGCTAAACTAGGCTTCTCAACAAACTGAATTTTCTACGGAAAACCCAAGCGAATGCTTACGAAGATAGTTTTCCTAGGGAAAACGATTTAGCGAATGCTTACGAAGATAGTTTTCCTTCGGAAAACTTTTAGGAGGTAGACAAAGTGGCCAGTCATGGAATACAATCGCGTGCCTTGGCCGCAAAGCTGCAAGGCGCCAGAAAAGGCCGAGCGGACGGCTACCGTCTCGGCCGCAGCCACGGCTACCATTTGGGGCGATGTCAAGCAGTACTGGACCGGGTGCAGCCGTTACCGAGTGTAAAAAGAGCGATAAAAGTGATGTATGTGGAGGAAGGAACCCCGGGGTTTCGCACATTGGACCTGGGGATTACCAACTCGATTAGTGTGCTGGTCCAGGAAGTGAAGGTTGTTCCGCCCACATCGGATCTGACGGCCATTGCAGGCGAATTCCGTCCTGATTTAATTCTAGTTCTAAATGGGATTTTGCGTGTGCCTAACGAGCAAATTATTAATCTTCGCCTGCACGGGTTCCGAACGGCGGTCTGGATTATGGATGATCCTTACTTTACGGATATTACGGCCTCCATGGCGCCGTTATACGATTACATTTTTACCCATGAGTTCAATGCAGTTCCGTTTTACCAGGCTCTGGGATGCGGGAATGTGCATTATTTGCCTTCCGGTGTAGATCGGGCCGTAGTCGCTCCGCGATTTGTCGAAAGACATTACCGGTCGGATGTGTGCTTTATCGGCTCCGCTTTTCCTAACCGGATCTCCTTTTTTGATAAAGTGATCCCCGCTCTGAAAGGAGTACGGCTGTTTATGGCAGGTTATGGCTGGAACCAGCTGAAGCATTATGATGCCATTAAACAACATGTGAACCTTCAAGGTGTGCTGTATGATGACAACATCAAGTACTATATCGGGGCTAAAATCGTGATCAACTTGCATCGTTCGGACGAGGAGCGATATAACAGCAGGAGAATCCATGCTATGTCCGTTAACCCCAGGACGTTTGAAATATGCGCATGCGGTACGCTCCAGTTGACGGACATTAGGGAGGATTTAACCAGCCATTACACGCCCGGGCAAGAGCTTGCCACTTTTGCAGGTCCGGAGGAGCTCGTGGATCGCATTCACTATTACTTGCGTCATGAGGAAGAAAGACGGCGAACAGCTCTCGGAGGGCTGCATAAAACCATGAGCCAGCACACTTACAGCCATCGTTTGCAAGCAATGCTGCTCACCATTTTTAACGAAACAGGTGGTTTGGTATGAGGCGTAGACTTGCCCGTTCTTCTAGGAAAAAAAGTGCCGTTCCAACCGTAAGCATGGGTACGATAAAAGGCAGAAGGGAAGGTTTTCGCACGGGGTGGAGGCGAGGCTATCATCTTGGAAGAAGCGAAGCGATCCTGCAAGCCATTCAGGCGGCACAAGGAATTCAGCTGATTCGTGATCTTCATGTGCTGTTCGTGATAGAAGCTTACGAGGGCGGACAATTTCATGAGCCGATTAATCAAGGAATCATCGGGGGCTTGCAGGCCCAGGTCCGGCAAGTATCCGTAGCTGCACCAATGGACAACATCGTCGAAGTGGCCAAACAGGTACAACCTGATTTGGTATTTGTTTTGAACGGTATTTTTGATCTCCCAATAGAGCACATCGACGCCATTCGCATGATGGGGATCCGGACCTGCGTTTGGATTGCCGAAGATCCTTATTTTATTGATGTGACGCTGCAGAAAGCCCCTCATTTCGATTATGTTTTTACGCATGAACTTGGGGCTGTTCCTTATTACCAAACGGCTGGATGCCAGCAGGTTCATTATTTGCCTCTAGCGGTGAATGAGGCGATGTTTCGGCCGCAGCATGTGAATTTATCGTATAGCAAGGATATTTGCTTTATTGGGACTGCATTTTGGAACCGGGTGCACTTCATCGATAAGGTTTCCACCTATTTGGCGAACAAGAAAACGTTCATTTCCGGCTTTCTGTGGGATCGTTTGAAAAGCTACCGCAGACTCCGCTCGAAAATCAGCCTGGAGCGATGCATGAGTATCCAGGACACCGCCGCTTATTACAATGCTTCCAAGATCGTCATCAATCTCCATCGTTCCCATGAAGACGACCAGCATAACTACAATTCCCGACGCATTCCTGCGCTGTCCATCAATCCCAGAACCTTCGACATATGTGCCTGTGGAGCCCTGCAGCTCACGGACATCCGGCATGATTTAAGCTATTTCTATACGCCGGGCCAAGAGATTGTCACATATTCAAGTCCGGAAGAGCTGAAGGAGAAATGTGATTATTACTTGAAGCATGAGGAGGAACGCCGAGAGATTGCTCTGCGGGCCCTTCGAAAAACAATGAGCGAGCATACGTATAAACAAAGAATCTCCCGTTTGCTCAGCGTTATCTATGGATAGACTACTGGACTGCTTGCTATCCCGTCACGAAGGTTAGGAGGATAACAAATGACTGTCATACGAAGATTAACCCCGCAGCAGAGGCGGGGGAGATTACATGGAAGTAGGGCAGGCTACAAGCTTGGCTGGAACTACGGTCTCCGGCTGGGCCGCAATGAAGCGATAATTCGTTCCCATGTTCCGCTGCAGACGGCGGTTCATGATCTTTCCGTGCTTTGTGTCACCTCAGGGATGGGGTTTCCTTTCTCTCCTATCGACTTGGCCGTGGTGAAGGCGCTGCAAAATCAAGTAAGGGAGCTTCATGTCTGTTCCCCCCAGGACGACCTTCTCTTGTTGACTGCCCAATGGAAGCCGCAGCTTGTGCTCGTCTTGCTCGGCATGAATGTACCGCCGGAGATTATGCATTCGATTCGCAGCCAAGGAAGCAAAACGGCCATATGGTTTTCGGATGACCCCTATTATTCGGATATTACAAGATCAATGTCTACGCATTACGATTATGTATTCACCAATGAGCTGAGCTGCGTAGAGTTTTACCGGATGCAGGGGTGCCCGATGGTGTTCCATTTGCCTCTAGCCGTCGATATGGCCGTATTCCGTCCGCTAAGGGTTCATACCGGCTACTTTAGTGACGTTTGCTTCATCGGAAGTGCTTATTGGCATAGGGTGGGTTTCTTTGACCGCATCGCTCCTTATCTGGCCCAAAAAAATGTTAAGATTTTCGGATGGTGGTGGGAGCGTCTGGAGCATTATTCCAAGCTGTCCCACAGTATCCGCACGGAATGGCTGTCACCCGAAGAAACGGCCCAATACTATAACGGAGCCAAAATTGTCATTAACCTTCACCGTTCCCCCGATGATGAGACCTTTAATAAGAACAGCTCCGGCGTCAAGGCGCTTTCGACCAACCCGCGCACCTTTGAAATTTGCGGCAGCGGGGCGTTTCAATTGACGGACGCCAGGCAGGATTTGGGCACCTTGTACGGACCGGGCCAAGAATTGGCTACGTACGCCTCTGCTGAAGAGCTTGTACACAAAATTGAATATTATTTAAGCCATGAAGAGGAGAGGAATGAGCTGGCCCGCAGAGGGCTGCAAAGGACGCTGAGGGAGCATACTTTCGATCACCGAATTGCTGCCATGCTCGGTATGCTGGCTGCTAACCCCTGATTTCTCAAGCGAGGGCAAGCTGCAACGGGATTGGACCACAAAGAGCCTGTTGTGCAGGCTCTTTGATCTTTGCGGAAGATCGCTCAGGGGGTTCTCTTCTTAATTACAATAGCGCTATGGAAAATAGACACATATTGCGCAGCAATGTCATCCCAGGAGGCGGCAGGATCGTTCATCCCTGCAACTGCGGATGCCTTGAACTCGTCATAATGCTCCGTAAGATGCTCCATCGCCTGTGCGATCGAATCCGGGGATTCCGGACGGAACCATACGACCTTAGCGCTTCGGTTCGCCAGATGCTCGCGCATGACAGGAATATCCGAGCATAGGACAGGCACTCCCATACTTAAGGCTTCCTCCACCGGGTAGCTGCCCCCTCCCTCAGACAGGCTCGGCATGATAAGAGCGTAAGCGTTTTTGATTAGAGGGACTACATAATCGTCGGGAACCATTCCAAGAGGGTATAATTCTTGGTTTATCTTAAGATCAAGCCGCTTGATCAAGGATACAATGGTTGGTAAATAGGCTATTTCAGGCCATGCCGGCGGAGTACTGCAGTATTGCTCCGTATTGTTGCCGGTCAACAGGAGCGGATGATCTTTTCGTTTGGAAAATTTAGCATAGGCCAAGAACAAATTGTAATGGTTTTTATGCGGTGATGTGTTGGCGGGACAAATAAAATAGCGGCTTGGCAGCGAACCCGACAAGATGCGGCTTGTCTCTTCGTTTTCAAAATATTGGGCAGGGGAAATGGCGTGGCGGACGACCGCTGCCCACCTGCATCTATCTCCAAAATGAGCGATGAGCCTGGATTTCACATGCTCGGACGAGACGACGATGCCATCGCAGTGGTCCAGCCAGCGCTTGGATGATTCCCAGTAGCTTCGAATATACGGCCCCGGCGTAAACGGCGGCACAAAATCCAGAATCGTCGTGTCATGATAGGTTACGACCGTAGGTTTATTCCAATCCCGGTACTCTGTACCGTGGGGCCAAAAAACGTACACCAGATCGCAATCGGTCAGGTAGGGATGGCCGGCCGGCAACGTTTCGGTGCCATCGTAATATATGACTTCCAGATTAGGATGCCGGGATCGGTTTATCGTATTTTGAAGTCCGCTGCGTGAATTGGCAATGAGTCTTACGCTTTGAACGTCGGGGTGGCGGGCAATTGCCGTAGCCAAGTTAACCAGCAGACGGCTCCCGCCTCCGATCGAATGCGTAGAACTGTAAATGGTGAGTTTCATTGACTGCCTCCTCAATTCAGATGCTTTCGCACATAGTTCTTTTTTCATACTATATGTGATCGGATTTTTAATCGTGTGTTCCATACACTATGCCCGAAAAAAATAAGGTGTCATGGGCAGGCTGTCATGAATAGGCTTTTACTAATAGTGATTTGCCTATTCTTGTACTGGAATGGAGGAAGCAGGATGATACCACAATCCCCCTCTGCCGATGATTATTCTTCTATGTCCGCCAAGCTGCAGTTTCGGGACTTGCGCCGGTTTATGTTCCAGCTGCAGTGGAGTGTCAGTCATACGGCGGCATTGATCAGCGCTTATGCTGCATTGGTCAAACTTGCCCCGACAGAAGAAGCAGCCCTAGAGCTGGAGCGGATGCTGACGGAAGAGAAGAGGCAATATAAGCTGCTTGAAGCATTATACATGGAATTAAAAGGGGAAGAGCCGTCGGTTCAACCGGAACGTTGCACTTATACCACACACGAGGAGGGCTTGCAGCATGTAATCCGCTTGGAGAGGGAAGCCATCCGGCAGTACCGCGATACTTACCTGCTAACCCCGAGTCTTAGGGTGCGGGATTTATTCTTCTATGGGATGAGCGATAGCGCGGACCACCTGGTGGGGCTTATTTTAATGAGATAGTCCGAAAGTCATGTTTTTATGCTGAAGGGTATTGCAAAATCTGACAGGAATCTAGTATAATCGAACTGCATAGGAAAGTTTTGGAATTGATGTGGTATAATTTCATAATTGTTGGGTCGGAAGCACCGCCATACAGAGGGAGTATACCTATGTTTGGAGGTGCTTTTTTATGAGCTGATGCAGGACAACCTGAGAATAAGGAGCGTATTGAAATGAAGAAAAAGATAATGGCGGCCGTTATTGCCGGAGCTTCATTATTATCTGTTATGGGAGGGACTAGTGCGGCTCCCCAATTTTCCGACGTAAACGGTCATTGGGGTAAGGATCAGATTGAATTTGCTTTAGCTGAAGGGTACGTTGACGGTTACCCGGATGGCACATTTCGTCCGGAACAAAATGTAACCCGAGCTGAATTCATGAAGCTGGTGATTGATGCCCTGAAATTTAAAAAGCAGGAAGAACCCGGTAATGACTGGTATGCCCCCTATGTCACTTCGGCCGTTGCTAATGGAATCCATCTAGCCGACGAATTTCCCGCCGTTCATATGAACGACCCGATCACAAGGGAAGAGATGGCCCGCATTGCTGTAAGGGCAACAGGGGAGGCCAATTACGACGTCAAGAAATGGATGTATCTAGCGACGTCCAAAGGGATTATTAATGGCATGGATGACGCAGGGACTTTAGGTCCTGAGCAGCCGACAACTCGGGCTCAAGCGATCACGGTGATTCGAAGGATTATGAAGATTAGGGAAGGAGCGAGCCTGCCAAAGGATAAATACGCCATTTCAGCTGCGGAGGTTTATTGGCATAAGACGAATGTGATTACGATGCTGCCGCAGTATTTTGGTGATGCATATATTTATGGGTGGAATACTTTTCGTGATGATCTACTAAGATTTGATGGACCAAACGGTTACGCTGAAGTTGAAAAGTATGTGGTAGTGGATATGGATGATTTGAATGATCCCAATAGAGGGTTAATTCCTTCTAATTTTAGATGGAGCGCCAATTACAAAAAACAGTATAATTTCCGATCAGATACTCCCACAAATTCCTATGCACTATTATCTTTTAATCATATTAATGTTGATTTAGATGCTGCAACACCATTTACATTCACGAAGCTTGAAATCTCCCCGTTCTACAATGATTATTCTGTTGACGAAACGGGCAGATTGAGGGATGTTACACTGTACTCCGAATATGATGAAAAGTATAAGCAACTCATGAATGGAATTGTACGTTTGGATAAGGGGAAGACAGATTTACATTTTATCACTGGTCAACTCCTACCAAAAGGTAAATTAGAAAAAAAATCTCCTTTCCTATCCATCTACAGGATTGCTGCGAAAGACCTCGGTGAAATCATAGATACCGAGATTTACCAATCAATAATTGATTATAACTTTGAATAGGGGAAACAGTTGCGAAAAATAGTTATTTTAATTTTAATACTGTGGTCAATTCCTATCCTGATAAATCTTAACCAATTAAAAGCAGCTGATTTAACTAGACATGAATTGGGAGAGGTTTACATTGATCCTAGTGTTATTGCTTTAGACAACACACCGGGAAAAGATAAGTTTATATCAAAATATAGTACCCTCAATTACCCCGATTACGTAGTCGATTTACCAAATGTAGTTAAAGTAGAGCTTGAAGATTTAACTGATAAGACAAAAACTAAAACAATGCCAAGCAAAGGAGGTAGTAAGTACGAGCTAAAGCTTGAGGGCACACCACTTGAAGCAAAGCGAGATGACGTGAGAATTCCGAAAGGTTATTACGAATGGTTCCGTGATCCCAATAAGGTCGTGTGGATGTATGACTTCGATGGCAGGCATCACCTTAGCACTCGTCCAAATAGTTATTTAGCGCCACCTAGTGGATATTGTAAAGTTGCTACAAGCCCCTATGACAAGGATGTAACTAACCAAGGTGCACCTTGTAACGTTGCCAAAGATTATAGAGAAGGTACTTTATGGACCAATACCTTAGTAATCCCTAGCCTTAAAGTAACAATAGATATTAAAGATGTAGATCAGTTAAAATTCGATAATGACTTTGCTTTTATTAAAACTGGGACTCTTACTCGTGATAATATTAGTGATCAAATTGATACAAAACTAATTGACCCCAATACACTCCGTTATAGATTTGACTATGAAGCAACATATGATGTCCCAAGTGATGAAACTATTAAAGATGAAACACATCCGGATGGAATGGTATTAAGGTGGTACAACGAATGGAGTATGAATATAACCGGTAAAGTATACCAATATTCCAAAATGAAAATCGTTGCCTACACCGACGATACACCGCCGCCAGATAATCCAGACTTATTAGTGGCCGATTTGATTGCGAAAAATGTTTGTATCGCAGTAGGGCAGCCAGCGATATTCGAATATACCATAAAAAATGCAGGACCTGCCTTCACCAAGAATTTTAAAGTCAGTATCCGAGTAGACGGTGTGGAAATAAAGTCTGATTCTTATACTGGGCTAGGGTTCAACGAATCAAAATCAGCCACATTCAATTACACGTTTACTTCCGAAGTCCCCAAAACCATTACCGTCTTTGTCGATAGCGGTAAAGATATAGACGAAGGAACAACAGGTGAAGATAACAACACAGCTAGCCTAAACGTAGAACCCAAAGCAGCAGGGGCGTGTGATGTAACCCCACCAAAACCACCAGACCTAAAAATCACCGGTGACTTCACGATCTCTCGGCCAACGATCTATTTCACGGAAGACAACAATATGTTTCCGGAAAACATTTCCGTAACCGGCGGGAACGGCTGCACTTACGTATCCCATCAGTTCAACTTCACGCAGGGCAGCGCAAGATATTATCCCTACGAGCAGCTAAGCCCGAAAGATAAATCCTACCGTTTCGCTTATGACTCGGGTATGGGGCAATATGGCGGGGGAATTATGAAGGGGACTGTTTCGGTGAAGATGCAGATTCATACGTCTTGCGGCGTCACGGATGAGGTCGGACCCAAAACGTTCGAAATCATTACAGATCCTAACAATAAACCGCCTGTACTCGAAATTGCCTGGTATTCCGGTTCCACCGAAATTAAAGATCCTGTAGTGCTAGGGGCAACGGTGAGCGTAAAGGTGAAGAAAGAGGAAGATCCGGACCCGAACGATATAGTGACTCGAACATGGTACTTTAATGAAGGGGATAGCTGGATTCAGAGCTTGCCTTCAACCTATAAATGGAGAGAGCCTCTCAACGCAAAAAGCTACAACAATATTGTTGCTAATGTACGCGGCTCTCATAAGGTCTGTGCGATTAGCCAGGATGATAAGGGCAACCTTTCCAATAAAGCATGTGCCTATCTGGATGTTATCGGACCGGAACCGGTTCCTGTTATTAGCGGGGCGACTAAAGTCAAAGTGAATCGGCCAATGAACCCGCCGCTCGATGCGGATAAAAGTTATTCGCCAGCTGGTAGAGCGATTGACCATGTAAGAGACGAATGGAACGGATCGGCCGTTTGGGATGACGGAACGACATCATCCTGGAGTGGGTATATTTCAAGCAACTCCTTCAATAAGCCGGGGCAAGTCACCGTGACTTTGGACGTTTTTGATAACATAGGGTTGAAATCCGTTGAACCGGATTACCATACCATTACCGTAACACCGGACGAGCCGCCGATCATTGAGTTTCAATATTTAAGCTCCATGATTCGCCAGCCTGTCAAATTTAAAAATACTTCGTACTCTCCGGATGGGGATGGCATTGAAACCTACCGTGTGAGCTACGGCTATGATTGGAATAACAACGGGACTTGCAACGTGTACGAAACCTACGCGTCCTACGATAACAACGAATTCACATTTAACCCTGCAAGAGTAGGTAATTACTGCTTCCGAGTTTATGCAAAAGAACCGGAGAGTTACGGGTTATCTGCATTTAAGGATTACTGGGTTGAAGTTATTAACGATAATCCGGAAGTCACGTTTACGGTCACCGGGGAAGCCAGCGAACCGAGTCCGATGAACGTTGCAGGATATCCAGCTAGTGAATTAGCAAGCGGCAGCTGGACGAATACGACATTAGACAAGCCTAGTATCTTTAATTCTTGGGCAACAGGACCTAATGGCTCTCTGATCAGTAGTCGCAGATATCCGGGAGACGGGCCATCGCTATTTTCATTGCCGTTAGGGGATGAAAATATCAAACTTAGAGGCAAGCCGATTAATATTCAAAATACCACGCTTCGAATAGAAGAAGCTACATCCATTGGTAACAACGAATTCATTCTAGGCGATCACTTAGTTTCGCCAAACCATGACCCGATCAAACTTAACTATACCTATGGGTTGTCTGGAAGATCGATCGGTTACTTTAACTGGTTAACGGATGAATTTATGCTAGTTGACACTTATGGGCCTCAATATGATAACGTAAACGCCTTGTATAAGTACGCAGAAACATGGACGAGATGGAGATTGTCCGATTTACGGAAGCAGAATACAACTCCGGTCGCAAGCGGAAATAGGTTAGCGACCTGGAACAGTGGTCCAGGCTATAGAGTTAGCGGTGAATTTGCCCGTTGGGGTGATGGATACAGAAAATACGGATATCAAAGAACAGAATTACGAGAAGATTTTGCAGAAATCAACCTGACTTCAAGGACAATTACCTATTTTAAAAAAGATGGCAATGGAACACCGTATAAAACAGCAAGCTTTGATAATGTCGCTCCCTTCCCACAGACGGTAGGAACAGGCACGGGAGGAAACCTGTATTATTATCCCGAAGCAGCTCCAGACACTATTTTTTCTCCGGCTGCTATGGATGGCAAAGGAAATTATTATAATTTTGTAGCCGACAGCAATGGGAAGAACCATTTAATCAAGGTTGACGGTTATACTGGAATGCCAACCGACTTAGGGATTCCGAACCTAAATCCTAATGCCTCTAACTCCTTTGAAAATATTTCGGAGGATGGCACCGTTATAACCATTTATAGCAGTTGGGATGGTTATGATGATAGTAATGGAAATTGGGTTCCAAGTGGCACCGAAACGTACTATAACAATATCACCACAGGTTCTAGGGTTGGGAAGCCTTCGGCCCATTTAGAAAACTTTAAGGATGGTTATCAGAATGGTTACGGGTTTAAGACATTCAGAGAACCTTACACCTATTGGGATGATGATGAGGGAAGGTATGTAACCTCTTATCAGAACGTTGAAAAACTTGTGGATTTATCTAATGATGCTCCGGTTAGCAAAAGCTCCATTTACCGAGCGCCCCTCAATACAAATGGCAAATCGGCAAAAATTACATCGGATAATCAGTATTTATCGCAAGGATATGTATATGAGTACGTTCCAAGCACGGATCAGCCTACCACATCGAATGAACCGTTTACGTTTGGCCAACTCATTAGGCCTTCGTCACAGCAAATCACAAACGGTACCATTCTTTGGGATATGAAGACGGATATCGATCATGTGAACATGGCAGCAGGGATGGGCTTCCGTATTCAAAACTATCAAAACATGTACCGCCTGGAAGCGACAAACACCACGCTCAATCTGTACAAGATCGTCAACGGGCGGAAAACGCTGATTAAAAGCACGGCACATATTTATGAGAAAGGGACATGGACATCATTTAAAATTAAGCTTTCGGGCAGTGATTTCAAGATTTACGAGAGAAACAATCTCATCATCCAGGCTTCCGACAGCACCTTTGCAAGTGGTACGATGGGGCCATTCAGTACGGCAGATAATAGCCAATTCAAATCGATTATGTTCCAATGGAGTGATGCAGACAGCAGCTATGCTACGCCGGGAACGGCTATCGTAGATACGAATGTCATATATGAGGATGCCTATAAAGATCCCGAGAACGACCCTCGCCTGGATGCAAGAACACAATGGCACTATGAGCATGTCGATCCGAATATGTTCTTAGATATTGGCGATGGTAAATCCGGAATTTCCTCGTTGAACGGACAAACGCTTACGATAAGAAATCCAGTCTTTGATCGGGTAGGGAAATACAAGATCGATTACCGCGTACCGGACGATCCGCATTCGGATCACCGTATTGCCAACGGCGATTTGCTATTCCAGAATTACTCGCAATATTCCGATTGGTACACACAATACCTGATTGTCCATCGCAGACCGATTTCGAATTTTGCCCTCGGGCGCGATGGAAACAATGTCATCACATGGACCGATTACAGCTACGATCCGGACCGCTGCTATAACGTAGGCAGCTGCCAGTCCGGATATGAAACGAATCACGGCATTTACAAAAAGAAATTTTACTATATTACCCCAAGCGGTCGGCGCGTAGACGGAAAGCTTGTACGTCCTGCGGAATCCGGAACCTATATGGTATATATGGCGGTAGCGGACGAGTACAACGCATGGTCAGATTGGTTCGAGCAAATGATTGATGTGTGCGACAGCTGCATCCCGGCACCAAATCATCCGCCTACCGTAGTCCTGGCATTCCCAGACGGCACCTTTGCAAATCCTTCGCCGGTGAGCTTGCAGCCAACGATTACATGGAATCAGTCCGACCCTGATCCTGCTACGATGTACGAGCTGTTTGACTTGAACATCAAGGATGAATGGGGCAGCTGCGTAGAATGCGTGAAAAACCGATTCATGGGAACGTACAACGGAAACTGGGCTTGGACGATGGATACGATGCTGGTCATGGGACGCAAATATCAGGCAGAAGTACGGGTAACCGATGGCGAAGCCTGGTCCAGCTGGAGTAATATCGGTTGGATGGCCACCAACAGCCCGCCGGCTGCTTACATGAGCTTCCCTTATGGGACACAAGCAGCTCCAACGATCATTAACACGCTTCGTCCGACACTGACTTGGTCACAATCCGATCCGGACCCTGGGGCTTGGCTCGATTACTACCAAATTCAAATTATCAACGAAGAGAATAATGTTGTCATCTATGACAGCGGCAAAGTATGGCAGCATACCCAATCGACCAACGGCAGCCTGGCCGTTCCGGTGGATCTGCCGACAGGCCAGAAAATGCGGGTTATGGTTCGCGTTTGGGACCAATACGATGCGGTATCGCCTTGGAGTCCCCAAGTCTGGATGATGATTAACCGGCCTCCGATAGCCGATTTTGATTGGACGCCGAAGCCGGCATTTGAAGGAGATACCGTAAGGCTGATCAATAGGTCATCGGACCCTGATGGAGATCCTCTAACATACGAGTGGGAAATTATTGGTCCTGAATATTCTGCGGCAGCTGCATCTCTCCATGCCGAGATTCCATCAGCATCGACCGACAACCATCCGGGGAACTATAGGGTCACCCTTACAGTTACCGATATTCATGGGGCATCCGACTCCATTACCAAGATCGTTCCGGTCGGAGATTTACTGCTTGATGGATTTGTAAGGCATTCACCTCAATGGAACGAGAACCGGCAAGCCTATAATTTACGGAAAACAGGGGAAACGGAACGTCCTCGTCCTTATGATCTGTTCTGGTCAGGGGAGGCGTTTGTATTGGCCGCTACAACCAACGAGCCAGCCTCCGGGGTAAAGGTACATATGGAATATACCGAGGTGGAGGAGACGCTGCTTGCCGAGTCGAACGGTAAGGATTGGAAGGGCCAGATGATAAGAGACGACTTTGAAAAGCTGCCGGACCGGGCATACCTGTTCCGATTTACGGCAGTCTGGCCTAATGGTCATACGGAATACGTAGAACGCATCATTAAGATTCAAAATCCGTGGACGGATTTTGCAACCAGCGTTAGAAAAGAATAAGCTAGCTCAGAAACCCGGGATATCCGTCAAGCGGATGGCATTCCCGGGTTTTCTGATTTCTCGGAGGCATTTCCTTATTTTTCAGTGTATAATGAGGTGGAAATCAAGCGATTAAAGAAACGAGTGAACTCCAAATGTCCTTAAGAACGCTGAAATGGTTGACGATTCTTGTACCGCCGCTCATTATCGGAGGGTTTGAGTACATTCGCCATGATTTTTTGCTGGATCAATTGTCCATGGAGACCGGGAACTTATATATCACCATCATGACTTTATTTCTTTCCTACTTGTTCGCAACATGGATGTTTCAGAGCATAACCCGGATCAGTGCACGGCTATCCGCCGAGCAAGCCAAACGAGCCGTGTATGAAGAACGTGAACGTCTTGCCCAGGAGCTGCATGACAATATTGCTCAAATCTTATTTTTCCTAAATGTGCAATTAAGCAAGGGACAGCTCAAGGAAGCGCGTTCCGCCGTTTCTGAGATTGACCACCATCTTCGCCAGGCCATCTTTAATTTGCGCACGATGCCGGAGGAAGGCGCTACATTCTCTTCGCGACTGACCGCGTGGATAGAGGAGTGGAGCGGGATAACCGGCATCGCTGTGGAGCAATCCGTCCGCTTGGAGGAGGAGAGCATATCTCCTGCCGCGGAGGTTAAGCTGTTCGCCATCATCCGCGAAGCGTTTACGAATATCCGCAAGCATTCGGAAGCGGATCATGCCTCCATCGAGCTTGAAGCTTCCGGCAGTGGAGAGACCTGGAGGCTTTGTATACGCGATAACGGCATCGGCATGGATACAGAGCCTGAGGAAGCTTCACCGAAACGGTACGGATTAACCCTGATGCGCAAGCATGCCGCGGAGCTTGGAGCTCAAATGACCATCCAATCCGCAGCCGGGAACGGGACGACCCTAACCCTAGCAGGATCTGTGAAAAGGAGTGTGCCATTATGAATTACCGCGTGTTGATTGCGGACGACCATCCGCTGGCGCGCCAAGCCGTCTGTACGCTGCTTGAAGGCGAAGAGGGCTTTGACATTGTCGGAGAAGCCGATAGCGGGGAAAAGGCCATCTTAATGTGCGAGGATCTGATGCCCGATCTCGTGCTGATGGATATTCAGATGCCCGGGATGTCAGGGCTTGAAGCTACGCGGAGAATTAAACAGCTCAACCCGCTGATCAAAATCGTCATGCTCACTGTATCCGATGACGTCGCTGATTTGTTTACGGCGATCCAGAACGGTGCACAGGGCTATTTGCTCAAAAATATGGACCCCGATGACTGGATCATATATTTGCGGGGATTGCTTGACGATCAAAGTGAAATTTCCCGTCACTTGGCGGACCGATTGTTCCATCAGTTCCGGTCGGCGCCGGCACAGGCCTCAGAGGAGACTAAACCGAGCGTGCTTTCCCAAAGGGAAGGAGAAATTTTAATGTGCGTGGCCAGCGGGCTAAGCAACCGGCAAATTGCCGAGCAGCTGGTCATCACCGAGAATACAGTCAAGAACCACATCAAAAATATATTGGCCAAGCTGTCGCTCGATAATCGCGTTCAGCTGACGGCTTATGCCATCCGTCACGGGTTGACACAGTATAGTCAAAAACAATCCCGCAAATAGCCCGATGGGGTCATATTCATTATGTCCGGTTTGGAGTAAATTGAAATGGTAGTTTAGAGGCGTTCGGCTTGGACACTGCCCTTTTAAACCAAAGCAAGGAAGGACATAATGATACCCGGGGGGATGAGAACCATGAAAAAATTAAATTTGATCGTCATGATTTGCCTGCTATTCACCGTATTGGGCGGAGGTATTGCCAGCGCACACGTTACGGTGCTTCCAAGCGAGTCCGTGCAAGGCTCCTATGAGAAGTTTACAGTGCGGGTTCCTAATGAAAAAGATATTCCTACCGTGAAGGTGGAAGTCAAGTTTCCGCTAGATAGCGTTTCTATCAGCCGCTTTGAGCCAAAGCCGGGCTGGAAATATGACTTGACCAAGGATGCTTCCGGTAAAATTACTTCAGTTACTTGGACTGCAACCGGAGAAGGATTGGGTGCAACAGAATTCGGCGAATTTAATATGCAAGGTAAAGTAGCAGATAACGCAACAAGCATCAGTTGGAAAGCATACCAGACCTATAAAGACGGAAGCGTGGTTGAATGGGTTGGAGCGGCAGGGTCCGACAAGCCGGCATCCGTTACCAAAGTAAATGCCAAGCCGGCCGGGGCTGCAACCGACAGCCACGGACATACAGCGACGGCACCAGAAGGAGCAGCGAATCAGAGTGGCAGCGCCGCTGCAGCACCTGCCGCTTCGCAAGCACCATTGTACTTATCCATTGCCGCTCTACTTCTGGGCATCATAGCATTGATCATCGCGCTGTCCAAAAGAAAAGCAAGCCGCTAATAGCCTAAACCTATCGGAGTCCTGCCCAGGGTCTCCGATTTTTTTGATATAAATCTGCTTGAATGCGGGAGTTTGGTATGATGAAGGAATCATCCGGGCAGCGATAACTTATCGAGCAAAATGTTACTCTTATCGGGGCGGGGATCGGCAAATGCCATTCCTGCAATTAAGCGTTCACTCAGAAATTTATCGGTCGTTAGATAGTAAGCTCTTCCGGCACTTCAGCTGCCGGAAGGACTTTTTTTCTCAATCTTATAGAACCTCGCTCCGTGCAAAGTGCCTAGACCAGCTTCGTCCCGCTTTGTAGCGGTTCTTTTGTTTAGGGCATCGACCGTTCGGGGGAAATCGGGTATTATAGAGACAAACTAGGAAAAAGGAGCTTCATTCTATTATGGCGTCCAAGATACTCAAAGAATTTAAAGAATTTGCTATGAAAGGTAACATGATCGATTTGGCGATCGGTGTCATTGTGGGCGGTGCCTTCGGTAAAGTCGTTACTTCCATTGTCAACGATGTCGTCATGCCGCCTATCGGTTTGCTGCTGGGCCGTGTCAACTTCACGGACCTGTTCATCAGCTTGAACGGAAAAAGCTATGATACTCTTGCTGCAGCAAAAAGCGACGGTGCACCGACACTGAATATCGGCCTGTTCATTAATACTTTATTGGACTTTTTGATCGTTTCATTCGTTATCTTCCTTTCCGTGAAGCAGCTGAACCGTCTTCGTAAAAAGCAAGAGGACAAGCCTGATCCGAAAAAGGAAACGAAGGAATGTCCCGAGTGCTTGTCGGATATTCCGAAACAAGCTGTCCGCTGCAAGTTTTGCACCGCCTATGTGGAGCCAGCCGCTTCCATGGAAGGGCCGCGCACGATGAACTAATGGATGAAAATGGAAAAACCGCCGAAAGGCGGTTTTTTTGTTCAGTAAGATGAAAAACCTGCTTCAAGTTCACGAGCTGTACTTCCGCCTATATTTGGAGAGGGTCGATAAGGGCCATATCCAATTTTCGCTATGATAATTGACATAAACGCTTCCCGGAAAGCCGGAGCCTGTGGGATAGGCAGATCTCCAATCCGAGGTATGCAGCAATTCGATCAAGCACCGAACGCCTCGATCTATAGCTTCGTTAGGCCGATCGTGTGTATCGATCAGCATATCGAGTGCCCAGGCAGTTTGAGAAGGGGTGCTGTGTTTCAATGGAACATACTTTCTTTGTATGTCGCTGTAGCAGGATTCACCCCAGCCGCCATCCGCATTCTGGATGGACAGCATCCACCGGACCGATCGTTCTATGGCTGGATGATGCACCGGGATACCGACGGCAATCAGTCCTGTCACCGCAGCGCTGCTGCCGTGAATGTAGCATATCCCCCATCGCCCGAACCAGTTGCCGTCCTGCTCCTGCTGACGAATGATCCATTGTGCGGCTTTTTGCACAGGAAGACGGGTGACGCTCTGCCCTGCCTCGTTCCCTAGAAGCAACAGCGTGCGTGCCGTTAAATCAACGGTGGAGCGGTCCAATATAATATCTTCTGCATGGTCAAACGCAAAGAAGTGGGCCATCCGTTCCGTAGATTCCCTTTCAAAAGCCGACCAGCCTCCGTCGTCATTTTGCATGGCAAGCACCCAGCGCAAACCGGTTTCCCATGCTTGTTTATATTGTGGTGATTGGAATGTGTAAGGCTTGATGGCCCTAAGGGCCGCCGTAGTATCGTCCACATCGGGATACAGTGTATTGACATTGGAAAAACCCCAGCCGCCAGGCGGAGTGCCGGGACAGCGCAGCGACCAATCTCCATACCGGGTTTGCTGACGAGGCAGCAGGTATTCCGCCGCTTTTTGAATAACAGGATGTCGATAGGATAGGCCTGCCTGCTGAAGGGCATTGCTGATCATAGCCGTATCCCAGACCGTTGAAGTGGATACCTGCAAATGGGCTTTATGTTCATTCGTACACAATAAGGTGCTTAAGCTGTGAATGGCTTTGTTTAGTACAGGAGAGTGATTCTTATACCCTAGCGAATGCAGGGCAAAAATCATCAGTATCGTTGCCGTAGAATAGGTCAGCAAAGTGCCGTCGGGCTCCATTCGATCCAGCATGAACTTTTCTGCTTTCTCCAGCGCGGCTTCGTGAAGCGGGGCATGGAGGAACGGAGCCGCTTCCAACAGCCGATGAATGGCGGTAATCCAGGAGGGGTGGCCGCTAAAGGGCAGCTTTTCTCCCGCATACAATTCGGATAAATCCGGTGTAGCCTCATTGCGGATAGAGTAGCTGGCGTTAGCTAAGATCATGACAGGGACCAGATGAACTCTTGCATGCCCGGATAAATCGTAGATGTTAAAGATAAACCAGGAAGGCGCCAGCATGAATTCAATAGGAACCTTCAGTTTATCAGGCCAGGGGGATTGTCCTGTGACAGCCAAAAAGACTTGAGTAAGCATCGTTTTTACTTGAGCAAGGCCGCCTCGGGCAAGAATAAACTGCTTGGCCTTTTGCAAGCGGGCATCATCGGCAGAGTAGTAGCCTGAGTAGACAAGCGCGTAATAAGCTTCGACGGTTGCTTCCAAATCGCCTTCCTGCTGATCGTGAAAAAGCTTCCATGCCCCGTTATCCTGCTGAGTGCTTACAATTCGTTCCGCCAGCTTGCGAATGAGCGGCTCATGATCCGGAAGCTGCAGCGATCGAATCAGCAGAATCATATAGCAGTCGGTCATAGGACCGGTTTCAAAGCAGAGCCGCCACGAGCCGTCCTGCTGCTGCAGCTTCTGCAATCGGGCAATCATTTCATGAATTTGTGCAAGTATGTGTTGGTTCATCAGTTCACCTCGATTCATGCGTCTATCTTCTATTTGTATGCTTCGAGGAGTCTGCTATGCTTGGTGTGAGAGAGCGTTTATCTGGTTTCTATCAACGTTTTATTATAAACTAGGGAAAAAGAGTAAAAGGATTATTACGATTCGGAGGGTGTCTATGAAACTATTGCGGGATTCCCAGCTGACGCTGCTTTGGACAGCGCGGATTGATTACTCCAAGGGCAGTCAGGTGGAGACTCATGTTCACTCCGATTATGATCAGCTCCTGGTTGTATTGTCCGGCCACGGGAAAGTAATGATGGGACAGCAAGAATGCGATCTGCAGGAAGGACACGCTTATTTATTTATGAAAGGGATTTCACACGGCTTTGGATTTACGGGGCAGAGCGTTACGCTGGATTTCAAGTTTCGATTGGCGGATAAGGAAATGACCGACTATTTTTCATCCGTCATACCGTTCAGCCCATACGACAGCGCCCAGCTGGCAGAGCTCAAGCAATGGTATAAAATGTCTCTGCTACAAGCCAGAAACCCGGGCCGCTTCCATCCTATCAGCATCGAGGCCGGGTTAAAGGGGACGATGGTCTCGATTTTATCCGGCAAAGGCTCGGTTCAATCGGGTCTCTACACTCAGACCGGGTTCCAAGAATCCAGCGATCCGATCGTTGATTATATGAAAACGCATTTTGCAGGAAAAATTACGCTCGGGCTGCTGTCGAAGCGGTTTGGTTTTAACCCGAATTATTTAATTAAACGATTTTTTGACAAAACCGGCATGACGCCGATCCAATATTTGCAAGAGATCCGCTTGGAGAAAGCGAAGGAATATCTCGAATTCACGGATTTGCCCATATCTGAAGTCGCGGAGAAGGTTGGCTGGACGCAAGCTTATTTTTCCAAAATAGTCAAGAAGCGTATGGGGCAATCTCCGTCCCAGTATAGGGACTCTCTATTAAATGCGATCGGCAAGGATATTATTTTGGAAGAGAGCTTTTCGAATGTGTGGCGCATCGTACCTTAAGGAAGAACCTGAATAATGGCAACAAACAGATGAAGTTTATCTCTGTTCGCTCCAAAGTCCCATCCGATATAATTTGAAGGGATAGAAGAGAGAAGGGGATGAGAGAAGCTTATGGTTAGAAAAATGTCTGTTCCGCCGATGGAACTGGTAGATTATGAAGGCGAAGGGACTCAGTTATGTGCAGTGGTGGAGGAAGTTGGCACCATTACGCTGAAAAGAGCGCTGATTCCGGAGCCGGGAGAAGGGGAAGTTCGCGTTAAGGTCAAATGGGTCGGCATCTGCGGCAGTGATGTAGAAGTGTTTCGGGGTGCCCGTGAGCCTGAATTTATATCGTATCCAACAAGACTCGGTCATGAAGTGGCCGGCGTCATCGATAAAGTAGGTCCTAATGTGATCGGACTTAAGGTCGGGGATCCGGTAGCTCTTCGTTATATTTGGGGGGCATTCGCGGAATATGTGTGCTGTACGCCGTTTTCCGTCAAGGTATTGCCCAAAGACCTGCCGTTAATTGAAGGGTCTCTAATAGAGGTGCTGCCGGGAGTTATCCATGCCGCGGAACTGGGTGAGATCTCTCCTCATAAAAATGTGCTTATCACTGGACAAGGTGTGAGCGGCCTGGTTATGACCCAAGTCGTCAGTCTGTTCAGTCCCCGCAATCTCGTAGTTACGGATTTATTCGACGAGAAGCTGGCGCTGGCTCGCAAATATGGAGCAACCCACACTTACAAAATGCCTTCGGCTGACGCTAATACGATGGATATCGTGGGCAAGGATTTTCCCGATGGCTTCGACGTCGTCATTCCATGCTTGCTGGAAGGCGATGGCATGGTAGATGCCATCAACGCTGCCGCGCAAAATGGCCGTATTGTCATGTATGGCTGCATCGGAACCTGTCACAAGCCGGTCGATTTCTTCAAAATTCATAAGAAGCGCCTGGATATTTTCTCTACGGAACCGAAACGGGATATCGATAACCGGCGGTATTTTGACCAGGGATTACGCCTTGTCCTTGACGGACTGGTAAATACCGAGGAAATGATTACGCATGTCGTCAAGCTGGACCAAGTTGCTGAGGCGTTCAAGCTGAGAAACGAGCATAAGGGCAATACGATTCATGTGATGATCGATTGTGAGATGAAGGCCAATTAAGCATCACCTAAAGGAGCAGATGATAGATGAGCAATCCAATGATTTCCGGCGGCTTGAGGGACACGCATGCATTATTCGATAAAGAGTGGATTCTACGTCATGCGGAAGCGTCTCTTCAAGCAGCAGCGATACATATTACAGACAGCATAGCCAGGATGAGCGAGGGCGGTATCCACGATTTTTACTCTAATGGAGATTACTGGTGGCCGAACCCCGATACGCCGGACGGACTTCCTTACATACGCCGGGATGGCGAGAGCAATCCGAACAATTTTGACAGCCATCGTCTTGGACTAAGAAGCATGAGAACGCATACGGCAAATCTGGCTGCAGCCTATGCTCTGACCGGTAATGAAGCATTTGCTGAAAAAGCGGTTCAATTCGTAAAGGAGTTTTTTCTGGACGAGGCCACGCTGGTGAATCCTCATTTGCCCTACGCGCAGGCTATTCCGGGCATTTGTGCGGGCCGCGGCATCGGCATCATCGATACCTTGCATTTGATCGATATTCCGTTTGCCGTAGAAGCGCTAAAAGGGTCGCAGGCAATGACAGAGGAGATTTACCGGGGGTTAAAGCAGTGGTTCAGCGATTATTTACAATGGATGAGCACCCATCCTAACGGAATTGAAGAAATGAATACGGACAACAACCATTCCGTATGCTGGTTCGTACAGGCAGCGGCATTCGCGTGGTTTACCGGAAATGAGGAAATGCTCGCCTTCTGCAGACAGCGGTATAAAGAGAAGCTGCTTCCCGAGCAAATGGCGGAGGACGGCAGCTTCCCGCGCGAATTGGCGAGAACAAAGCCGTACGGGTATGCGATATTTGTCCTGGATAATATGGTGACGCTGTGCCATATTTTATCGACGCCCGAGGATAACTTGTGGAGCTTCGAGCTGCAGGATGGCCGCGGAATCCGTAAAGGTTTATCGTATTTATTCCCTTATCTGCAGGACAAGAGCCGTTGGCCGTATGCTCCGGATGTGGAGCATTTTGAAGGCTGGCCGGCTAAAGTATCCTCCCTGTTATTTGCGGGGCTTGCACTCGGGGAGGAGGACTATATCCAGCTGTGGAAGGAGCTAGACCCGGATCCCACCGATACGGAGGTACGCCGCAATATCGCGGTTCGCCAGCCGATCCTATGGTTATGAGGCAAAGGAAATCCAAACAGGAAGTGTCTGTGTCCAAACAGGCGCTTCCTGTTTTTTTCTCTTGTCCGGGAGCGGGTAAGCTTGGTACTATAGAAATTTCCCCCTGTGCAAAGCCCATTTTTTTCAGCTACTGCACCAATAGATAGAGCCATTCATAAACTAACTTTGACTGTATCCCTACACCTTGTAATGATACAAAAACCCGAGCAAGGAGGGGTGACATTTGAAGGGCAGCGACCACAAAAGTAAATTTTTGCTAACCAATCGTGAACGCGAAGTTTTCGAACTGTTAGTGCAGGACAAAACTACCAAGGATATAGCACAACAGCTGTTTATCAGCGAGAAAACGGTGCGTAACCATATCTCTAACGTCATGCAAAAACTGAATGTAAAAGGTCGTTCACAAGCAGTTGTCGAGCTGATCAAGCTTGGGGAGCTAACCATCTGATCAGTCAGGCAATCCCGCTTTGCACAGTCTAGTCCTACTTAGCCTTCTTAAGCGCTTTTCCCTCGGAAGATGCGCGGGGAGGCTCTTTGGTTTGTTTATATATGATATTAGTTTTTTAGGGCACAAGAAAAACGCAGTAGTTTTTTTACTGCTATTTAACCGGTAGTGGTAGTATAGCTCGGTTTTGTATTGAAAATGAAGTACCCTGCAGGGGATTGCGTTCCTGCAGGGCACACTCTCAAGAAGTTTAATTATCAACCTTTGTTAGGGTTAAGGCACAATTTGAATATTGTACGTTTCCACCTGCAGATACTATAAGCATTTGCACAGTATCGCCCTGTGATAATGGAATTTGGATTGTACTTGATTGCTTACTTATCGAAGCTAGACCAGGCTGTACACTTTCTTGGCGTGTAATTTGACCTTCTGGAATTGGGGTATTGTTTATGAGATATCTAACTACGATAGAGCCAGACGGCTGCGATATCGCTGTTGTGAAAGAAAAGGTAATTAAATAATCACCAGAACTCCCCACTTTTAAGGAACTGTTTATAGGGGTAACGCCGCTCGAATTACCAGGAGTATTAAATTGGATACGTTCACCCGTACCTCCGTCCCCTACCTCATCAGTTAAATATAAAGAACCAAATACTGGTGCAATTCCGGCGCCAGCGGGTCCCGTCGGTCCAGGTTCACCCTGTGGCCCAACAGGACCAGTTGGGCCGGCTGACCCTGGAGGTCCCGGGGGCCCCGTTGGTCCAGTAGGTCCAGTTGGCCCCGTAGGCCCTGTCAGCCCCGTGTGACCAGTCATACCAGTTAAGCCCTGATCCCCCACAAGCATCACTCTCCTTTTATCATCTTGTATTATTTTATGTCTATCAACTTGGACAAGTAATGGATACTTGTCAGGGAGTAAAAGACTAATTGTGAGGGGGCAAATTTGAATATTTATTAGTGATATAACATCAGCGGACTTTTAAAAACTTGATATCGGTTCAGATTATTCGGCCAACGATTTCGCAGTTTTAATAAATCGATACGATAACCATGTCATTGGCTAAATTCAAGATCCATAAATGCTGAAATGTAGGACAAAACTTCCAAGGATACAGCACAACAGCTATTTACAGCGAGAAAAAGGTAAGTAACCATATCTCAAATGTCATGCAAATACTAAATGAAAAAGGTCGTTCACAAGCAGTTGTCGAGTAGATTGAGCTCAGGGAGCTACCCATCTGATCGGTGAGGCAATCCTGCTTTGTACAGTCTAGTCCTACTTAGTCTTCTTAAGCGATTTTCCCTGTGAAGACGCATGGGGAGGCTCTTTGGTTTGTTTACTCTTTATGGCGCTGTTAGTTCAAAAGTGCATATCCTACTAAGAATCATAGGTCACACACAGGGTTACTTGGATTGGATATCCTGAAAAGGTACTGCTTTGTTGTGGACATGGACAAGCTTAAACTTTACAGGTCAGATAACCTCTAGGACGAGTGGATAAGTAAAAAAAGAGGACGCTAGTCCTCCGGTGTACGATCCAGGAAGAGACGGGTGACGGATGTAGAATCACCATGCTTCACTTCCTCCTCACTGGCCTTTTCTTCCAGACTGTCATGAGTATTCATGCCGGGAGCAATATTCGGCTCCTCGTGTTGTTCCTTCATTTTGATTCACCTCGCTTTATGGTTATCATTGGCAAGGAAGGGTCAAGACATACATGACTGCTGAGTATGAAGCACGGCCTCAATGTTAGGGACCGGAGTGAATGGCATGCAGCCAGGAAGCTTAGCCGCCGATGAGGGATCATACAGATTTAAGCATGTAGATCTATTGTCCTGCAAATCAGCCTACATTATTATAGTAGTGGGACTATTTTCCATAAGTTGTCGAGCGAAGGTCATGTCCTTATAATACATAAATAGGAGTGGGATCATTGAAAAAGCTGATTGTTGTGTCGCTTACAAGTGCGTCTTTGCTGGTTGGCCTGGGGACAGGAGTTTTTGCCGAAGTAATCTGAAGGAAATTCAGGCATACTTGAACGGGGATTTGAAAGTCCGGGTAAATGGCACCATAGCCCAGCTCAATGACGAGCAAGGACTTGCTATAGAGCCTATCACGTATAATGGAAGCACGTATTTGCCGGTTCGCGGCGTAGCCAATGCATTGAAGGTTGCGGTTGATTATGACGCTGCCAATAACGAAGTTATTTTGGGCGAGAAGGTTAACGGCACACCATTGAATGCAGAAAAATTCGATGATGTACGCTACTCCAAGGAACCTGGCCAAACGACGTATAAAGGCAAAAATTATCAGGAAGTATTGTATCAGCACAGCGATAACGAACCGTTGGCTCCTTCACTTTTCGTTACCCCGGATAAAAAATATCAGAAGCTCTATTTGAAGCTGGCTGCAATAGATAAAGATATCACCGAAATCGAGATCAAGGATCTAGATAGCAATGCGCTTTTGAAAAAAGTCGATACGGTATCGATCAATGACGGACTTAAGGAGATTGAAGCCGACATCGGCGGCGTCAAGACGGTTGTTATTAGCTTCCACGTCAAATCGGGCGGCGGCTACATGGTACCATTGATCGATTCGTATTACAAATAAGCTTGGGCCGTCTTATGCTTCTTCCGTCCTCTGAGCTGACCCTGGAAAACAGGAAAAGTCCAGAGGACTTTTTCGTTTGCTGCGTAATTCTGCACAATAGGGTAAAATGGCTGTAAGTAACAGTGAGGAGTGGACGACATGCCTGTCATCGAAATGTCTTTATTCATTCAGGCTCCGATTCAACGCTGCTTTGACCTGTCCAGAAGCATTGACATCCATATGGAGTCAACGTCCAAAACGCAGGAAAAAGCGATCGCTGGCAGGACAAGCGGGTTGATTGAGCTGAATGAGACCGTCACGTGGGAAGCTGTTCACCTTGGAGTGAGACAAAGGCTGTCCGTACGCATCACGGAAATGGAGGCGCCGCATCGCTTCGTCGATGAGATGGTGAGCGGGGCGTTTCAGCGGTTTACTCATGTCCATGAATTTATTCCTCATGAGAGTGGCACCTTGATGAAGGACCGGTTTGATTATACCTCCCCTTTGGGGCCCCTTGGCCGATTGGCTGATTGGTTATTTCTTAAAAGCTACATGACCCGCTTTCTCCACGAGCGTAATGAGTATATCAAAGCAGTTGCCGAACGGCAGGAATGAGGCTTGGAATGCCCAGTCATAGCTTGATTAAACTGTCAGTTTCATTTTGTAGGGAAACTGCAACCCATCATATCCATTCACCGAACAAAGACCTTCACTATCGTATTTTCTAAAAAAAGAAAAGCGATGGTGAAGGTCTTTTTTTGATATTGATAATTAAAATATATCACTAAAATAAAAATGATTAATTTTACTTATTTGAATTTCAGGAATACAATAGTTCCAAGATGACCCGAAAGGTTGTGATTAAATGAAGCATCAACCTGATTATTTTCGTGAGCAGTTTCCGTATTCAGCCCCGCCGCGCGTACTGTTTGACGGTGTGGAGGTTCCGACAGCCATGCCGGACGATATTTTTATCACGGACACGACATTCAGGGACGGGCAGCAGGCGAGACCTCCTTATACCGTGGAGCAGATTGTCACCCTATTTGACTATTTACACCGCTTGTCAGGAGATAATGGCGTGATAAGACAGTCCGAGTTTTTCTTGTATAGCGAGAAGGATCGTGAAGCGGCATACCGTTGTATGGAAAAGGGGCATCGGTTTCCGGAGGTGACGGCCTGGATTCGTGCGGTGAAAAAGGATTTTGCACTCGTCAAAGACATGGGAATTAAGGAGACCGGCATTTTAACCTCGATTTCCGACTACCATATTTATTTGAAGCTGGGGCTCGATCGGGAAAAAGCCATGATGCAGTATCTGGATATTGTAGAAGCGGCTCTGGCTGCGGGGATTCGCCCGCGTTGTCATTTGGAGGATGTAACGCGAGCCGATGTGTACGGGTTTGTAGTCCCGTTCGTTCAACGTTTGACTGAGCTGTCCGAGCAGAGCGGGATTCCGGTTAAGGTGCGTCTATGCGATACGATGGGGTATGGAGTTTCCTATCCCGGGGCCATTCTGCCAAGAAGCGTTCCGCGACTGGTCCACGCTTTGAGGGAAGAGACGGGCATTCGCAGTGAGCAGCTGGAATGGCACGGACATAACGACTTCTACAAAGTGATGACCAATGCGGCCACCGCTTGGCTCTATGGGGTAGGAGGCATCAACGGCACGCTGCTCGGATTTGGCGAAAGGACAGGGAACACTCCGATTGAAGGTCTCTTGTTTGAATATATGGGACTGACCGGCGATACGTCTGTAGATACGACGGTCATCACGGAAATCGCGGACTACTTCGAACGGGAGCTTGGCTATCATATTCCTCCAATGACACCTTTTGTCGGGAAGCAGTTTAATGTCACCGCAGCGGGCATTCATGCCGACGGAGTGATCAAGAATGAGGAAATCTATAACATCTTTGACACCGGCAAGCTCTTGAATCGGCCTCTAGGGGTGCAGGTGACGGATAAGGCCGGGGCAGCCGGCGTAGCGTTCTGGGTTAATAAACAGTTAGGTCTTGAGGGCGAGAATCGTTTGGACAAAAAACATCCCTCCATACAGGCAATGACAGCCTGGGTGGCGGACCAGTACAAGGACGGCCGTACCACCAGCTTGTCGGATGCGGAGCTCCTTGGGGCAGCGAAGCATTTTTTGGCGGACTTGTTCTAACAGCGGCTCCAAACGTTTTGTGAAGATATTGTAAATCTTCTATTGATGTTAGCTCCGCTTTGGCATATAGTGATCGTAAGAAAATGATTGTAGAGATGAGAAGACCGCAGGAAAGGTCGTGACCGTGAAGTGGATAACGCACTTTTGGATTCGGTGGTTTTGCCGGACGGTATCCTCGATTCCAGCAGGTTGAGCAGCAGAGAAACGTTGTATATCGGGCGAAACGGCAAAGCGGTAGAGCGGTTTATTGTCGATCCGGATGACTCGCACAGCTACATCTTCAAACCGTTGACCAACCTGGACACGATAGGACGTGAAGCATGGGTTTACCGGAATCTTCTTCCCCGCATTCCTGTACGCTATCCGAAGCCTCTCGCACAGGCGCAGTACACGGATGCAGAGAGGTATTGGGCAATTTACGAAGATTTAGGCAAGCTGGAGCATCGGTTTGACAGAGAAACCTTGATAAAAGCAGCCGAAGCGATTCCATACTGGCATCGGCTTCCCGTCGAATCCGTTCCGGAGGAGTTTACCGGACATACTCCGCTAGTCGATCAAATTATGCGAGAAATTCAGGATAAGCTCCCTGTGGTGAGAACGATCCTGGAACGGCTGGCCTTTCCCGCTGATCTCACGGAGAAAGCACAACGGCTTGTTGGACAAATGGACGATAGGTTATTTTCCAAGCAGACAGTTTCTCATGGGGATTACCATCCGTTGAATTTGTCACTGCTTGAAGATCAGATTACGATTCTGGACTGGGAGTACGTTCACCGGAATTCGATCTACTGGGATCTGTATAATTTGTTGGACATTACAAGTCCCAGCTACAGAAGGCCTGTCGTTACCGCAGCAGTAAGGAATGAGGTGCTTCAAGCCTATTTTGCGCGAACAGAGCAGCTTGGCCAGGACGGCAGCTTCCGTACACTTCAGCAGCATTACTATCGCTACGCGCTTCTCTATTCCTTGTGGATTTTGACACTCATTGAGAAGGACCTGAAGTCCGGTGTGCTGAATCCCGAGGCGTTGTTGGAGCAGCAAGAGGAGACACGAGCCATTGTAATGGATTTATTGCTTGAGCAAATAGAGATGAATAATCAGCCCCGCTGACATAGGGAAGAAGACCAAGGAACCGAGAAGAAGCCTCGGTTTCTTGACATAAATTCAGAGCCCTCACAACAATCCACTTCGAAGCCAAGGCACCATTACCCTGGAATTTCTCTAGTCCCCCACGTCATTCCCTGTTGTGCCGCGTCACCGCCATGGATGGGTATTGAAAGGGGGTGTTATTATCCATAAAAAATTTATGGCCAAACTCATGAAAGCGGTAACATTTCAATACCTTTTGATGTATACTTGAATTAAAAGCGATCAAAGGAGAAATGTCGACTATGGGAGTAGAACCGATGAATCCTTCTGAATTGTATGCCGTAAAACGCTGCTGTCGCTGTGGAATGGAACTTGAGGAGCAAGCCGATTGCTATAAAAGCACCTGTGACGAGTGCGAAGGAAACACATTCTACCCCTTATCTCCGCTTCAGCCTAAGAGCAAGCTCATGAAGTATATGCAAGGAACCAATCTAATCGATGATTATTGGCACTAACCAACACTCCCCCGCGGGGCTCTCGACAGGAGCTGTTTGCGGGTTTTTTACTGCCATAGAATGTTTCCATTTCAGGTTTCAGCACATAGGACGAAACCGTTTCGAAGCGAATGCACCTCTTTGCGAGGTTATTTCACTGTGCCGTATAAATGCCTACCTGCTTCGGATCCTTCCATACCCCTCCGTACTGCTTCAATCTTTGCTCTGCCTCCATTTCGAGCCATGCAAGCAATTCAGCGTACAGCTTGTCATCGCTCGGAATCGGCATGTAGCTGAACATCGAAGAAATGTAGCGAACGACCGGAGCGCTTTCGTGAAAGACGAGAGCATTCGTAAGGAGCACTTCATTGACCTGTGAAAATTCGCCTCCCAATATGGACTTTGCGTTCTCCACACTGAATGTACCGACGGGAGAGGTCATAGGGGGATAACCGAATGCCTGCAGCATATCATTGTACAAGCTTTTGATCAGAGGCTGTGACTCGCTGGAATTCGTTATCGCCAATACATGACCCTCAGGTGCCAGAACCCTCCTGAATTCACGCAGCGCTTGCGGAATGTCCGGTACATGATAGAGCATATGTCTGGCTGCAACCCGTTGAAAGGCGCCGTCCTGAAAAGGCAGCTCTCTGACATCTCCGATCACTCCTTCGATGCCTTCCGATTTCGTCTGTTCAATCATACCGGCGGATTGATCCAGTCCGACCAGGCGGCCCTGATGCCCCGCATGGAACAAATGCTTCAAAAAGCTGCCGGTCCCGCATCCTGCGTCCAAGACGGCTTCTTCCCCTGTCAGCTTCATTAAGGCGACGGCTTCCTTGTCTAAGTTGATTTTACGATCCGTATACAGAGCATGAGTCTGAATGCGGATGGATAATGGTTCAGCATGGTCATATTGGCGAGTGATCTGCTTTGATGGTTCCATATCAATCTGCCTCCTTTTATGTTCATCCTAATGTAAAAAAATAGGAGGAGGAATGGAGTTTTATTTCCCTTTTATGGATTTTTATGTGATTTTTGCTGAAAAAAATTAAAATTGCCTCAAAAGTCTGTTGAAAATAGGTCTGGGGGCGTTTACATTTAGATTAGGTTATATTTGACATGGTTCGACAATGGCCTTGGCCGGGTTCTAACCAGCGGGACAGAGGATAGATAAAAGAACGTCGGGTTTGGAGAGAGTACAGATCATGGTGAAGAAAGCGACTACAACCGCAATCGTTGGTATGCTTGGCTTAGCGGGTGCGCTAACCAGCTGCAGCGGGATGAATGAAGATGCTTCCACGTGGACATATGATGCGGGACAACCGCTTTCAATGCTTATGGTGTGGTATGGGGACGATGTATTGTCGCCGATGAAGCAGCGGCTGCTGCAGGAAAAAGTGATAGAGAAATTCAATGTAGACTTGAAGATACAAATTGTAGATAAGGATGAATACGAAAGCAGGCTTAATGCTGCTTGGATGAGGGGAGAAAGCCCGGATATCGTCTGGATGAACAATACGATGATTCGTGAGGCGGCGGGCAGCGGAGCATTGCTTCCTCTCGATGATCTGGTCAAAAGCTCGCCCGTATGGAGCAGGATGCCTAAGGAATATTTCGCCGATTCCCGTTACTTTGGCAAAATCTATTCCCTGCCGCAAAACATTCAAGCTCCGGAATCGATTCATTACCGAGCGGATTGGGCCAAGGCGTTGAATATAGCTCCACCCACCAATCCGGAGGAGCTGTACAGGATGCTGTACGCATTCGCCAAGAACGATCCGGATGGGGACGGAAAAGCAAATACGACGGGGTTCACCATGGAAGGAAACTTAAGCCGTACCGGGGCTATCTGGAGGATGTTCGTTCCTGCGGCCCCCCGCAAGCTGGCCTTGTATCTGGATAATCAGGACGATACAATCAAATCCGCTTACTTGGTTTCTGCGGACATGAAGAAAGCGCTGGAGTGGCTGCGTAGAGGCTATGCCGAAGGCGTTTTGGATAAAGAGTGGGTATTGGAGAAGCAGAAGACTGCGGAGGAAAAATTTATTACCGGAAAGACGGGAGTCTGGGTCATGGGTGCAGACATGATCACCCCGCGTTATGACAAAATGAAGGCCAATTTCCCCAATGTCCATGTCACGTCCATCCCGCCGATGAAAGGTCCTTATGGCGCGAATTACGCTGTACGTGCCGGATATTCAAGTAATTATGTGATTATGTCCAAGACACCAAATCCGGTCAAGGCCAAACGGGTGCTGGATTATTTGCTCGGTCCGGAAGGAACATTGGAAACAAGAGTCGGTTTTGAAGGCAGTACTTATGCTATCGAGAATGGGGAGCTGCAATGGCTGGTGAAAGGGGAAGATAAATATTACGACCCCGGCTCTGTCCTAAACAGCGTCCATCGACTGAAGCTGCCTGTGCCTAATCCGATGCTGGAGCAAAACTTGAGGGCAGTAGAAGGCTTCAAGATGGAGATGAACGCGAACAGCTTGTACATCCCCAAAAGCGAGCGGGCAACCCAAAAGGCAGGAGAATTTGAGCGACTTGCTCTGGACTACATAAGCAAAATCATTATTGGCCAATATCCGGTAGACCGGTATGACGATTTCGTCGCCGAAGCAAAGAAGATGGGATTGGAATCGATCTTGAAGGAAATCAATGAGATTTATAAAAAAGAGAAGAAATGGGCGGAAGAAAATAAGTAAAAACCGGCGTTCTCCGATGGTAAGGAGCTGAGCCGGTCTTTTTTTGTCTGGTTATCCATTATGCTGAAGCATCAACAAAAAGCTGTCGATGAGGTCCGGGTTAAAAGCGGCTCCCTTCTGCTCCGCCATATAAGCAATTGCTCTATCTCTGATCCAGGCATCTTTATAGGCCCGCCGGCTTGTTAACGCGTCATAGACGTCAACCACGGACACGACCTGCGCTTCGAACGGGATGTCATTTCCTTTCAGCTTGGCGGGGTAACCGGTGCCGTCCCATTTTTCATGGTGGTATTGAATGATGTGCTCGGCAATGCGCAGCTCTTCCTGAAGGATCTCATCCTCAAGCTCTCGTGAGATTTTATTCACAATCTCCAGACCGATCAGCGGATGGGTCTCGATGATATATCTTTCGTAATGGTTGAGCTTCCCCGGTTTGTACAATATGCCCTCAGGAATGCCGGATTTGCCGATGTCATGCATAATACTGGCATTGACGATTTGTTGAATATATTCTTCCGGGAGGCCCAGCTTCAAACGCTCGTTATGGAAAGTAAGCAGCTTTTCGGTTCCTTGCTGTACACGGGACAGGTGCTCTTCAATATGCGGGTCCCTAATTTCACAGGAAATGGCAAGCACCTTCAATATTTCACTTTGCAGCTTCAGCTTGCGGGTTTCGGATAAATAGCTGCCCTCGGATATCTGGTCCAAATCGCGGACGACACCTACGTAGTAAGTTTGCTGATTCACAACCATGGGGGTGATGGTGATGTTGGTGTGCCAAATGTCTTTATTTTTCTTGCGGTTGATAAATACGCCGCTCCAGGCCAAATTCATCTGAAGCGACTCGTGCATACTCGCATACGTTTTTGGAGGAGTAAGACGAGATCTCAAAAAGTTGGCCCGAAGACCTATCATATATTCACGGGAATATCCCGTAACTTCCTCATATTTGGAATTAACCTCAACAATACGGTGATTCTCATCCGTAATAATGACCCCGTCGGCTAATTTCAGGTAAAACTCTAGAGCCGCCTGCATGGTGTTCCTCCTTATATATAGTAAAGCTCTCGTGCAGGAGGTTGTGGTGACCTCAAGCCGGTTGTACCTTTCATAGTTTAGCATAATTTTTATGTAACAAAGTTCACAATTTGTTGAATAAATAGTCCCGGTTCTCCCCATTCCTGTTTCGCCGCATGCAACTTAAGAAAATTTTAAGGTTTCCTTATGAGCGCCTTAAATTGTGTTTTGTATACTAAAGGTAACTATATGCAGTGATGCAGCAGCCAATTAAGGAGCGGAAATCATGCGGAACACGTTGAGGAATGACGTTGAACGGAATCATAGTCCTATAACGAAATGCCTGCTAAGGAATACGGAGCTGGAATATCGGGCGAAAACGGTCAAAGGGTACGAGGTAAGCTGCTACCAAATGTGCTTTTACATTCTTCAAAATGAGGCCAAAGCGATGAAGGCTGCCTTGGCATCTGTCGAAGCGCTGCTGTTGAATGACTCCTTCTTCTCCATGCCGGAAAGGGAGCGCCTCGACGCTGTACGGAAAGTATCGATTCGCTGCTCCCTGAGACAGGTTTAAAAAGCATGAAAAATGATACAGGGCTGGAACATAGAATCCAGATTTCAAGACATACTACATGCTTAGAAAGTGATCTATGACATGGAGGACAAGGGAATGAGTCTGGATGGAAAAGCCGCTATGAGATTTAAGGATAAAGCAGCTGTGGTCACCGGCGGAGCCAGTGGAATCGGCGAAATGACCGTTCGATTGTTTGCGGCCGAGGGGGCGAAGGTCGTCATTGCAGATTTCGCGGACCGGGGGCAGGAGCTCTCGAAGGAACTGAATCAGCAGGGATATGATACGCTGTTTGTCAAAATGGATGTGACCCAGGAAGATCAGGTAAGAAACATGGTCGAGCGGACTGTGAAGCAATACGGCAAGCTGGATATTCTGTTTGCCAATGCAGGGATCGCCAGGGACGCCCCGGCCCACGAACTCAGTCTGGAGTCATGGCAAAAAACGATCGATATCAATTTGACCGGCGTATTCCTGTGCGATAAGTATGCGATCGGGCAGATGCTGTCGCAAGACACGGGCGGGGTTATTGTTAACTGCGGCTCCATACACAGCCATGCCGGAAAAGCGGGAGTAACCGCTTATTCCTCCGCCAAGGGCGGTGTCAAGCTCTTAACCCAAACGTTAGGAGTTACTTACGCCAAAAACCGTATCCGGGTCAATGCGGTATGTCCGGGGTACATCGATACGCCGCTGATTTCGGGACGCTCGGAAGCGATGAACGAGCATCTGATCAGCCTCCATCCTATGGGAAGGCTGGGCAAGCCGGAGGAAGTAGCGAAAGCTGTGCTGTTTCTGGCCAGCGAGGACGCTTCGTTTATTACAGGTACCAGCCTTCTCATCGACGGAGGCTATACGGCGCAATAAAGTCAAGCCGGAATCAGCGCAAAAAGACCGTTCCATCCAGCCGTCGAGGCCGGATTGGAGCGGTCTTTGCGCAGAAGGAATTAATCCCTTATTTATTTTGAGCAAGTTGAGCTTGCCGATTGTACCATTGAACGAAGTTGTTGACGACACTGTCTAGGAATTTTACAGTCGGCTCGTGAGTAATGTTACCTTCGGCATCCATCTTCTCATGAACGACTCCCACATAAACTTCATTGCCTGGAAGAAGCGGCGAGTCAACACCCGGGGAGAACAAAATATCACGCAGGTGCATTTGTGCTTTCACGGTTCCAAGCACTCCCATCGACGCGCCCATAATCCATGACGGCTTGCCGTTCAGCACGCGATCCACACGGGACATCCAGTCGATTGCATTGACCATGACGCCCGGAACGGTGCCGTTGTATTCTGGAACCAGCCAGAGAACGGCATCGGCGGCAGCCACTTTGGCTTTGAATTCTTTTACAGCGGCAGGCGCTTCATTTTCAATATCCTGATCGTAGAAGGGCAGGTCGCGAAGGCTCAAAATTTCAAGCTCAAAAAGGTCTTTATACCGTTTTTGAATATATTCGCCCAGCTTACGGTTATAGGATTCTTTGCGGATACTTCCGACAATAGCAGCTACTTTCATGGTTATTACCTCCAAGGATTCATTTGAATTATGTAAATCAGATTTGAATAGTACAATAAATATTATTATTTATTTATTATATTTAGTCAACATAAAAGTTTAGAATATAGGCAAAAAAATTCCCGGAAAAGACATTTGTCCCGGGGGGAAGAAAGAGTCAGAGGCGATTGAGCTGTTCAAGCACCTGCTCCACTTTTTTCAGATGCATGGACATCCGTTCCTTGGCTGCAGCCGCATCGCGTTCCTGAACTGCGGCCACGATAAGGCGGTGCTCCTCCGAAAGCCGGCTTAGCTCGCTTTGGTCGGCGAATACCCATAATTTGCGGCTCTCCCGCATCACAGAACCCATGGATGAAAACAAGGATTCGAGGGTTCTTTGGAGCAGCGGGTTGCCGGACGCTTCGGCAAGCGCGACGTGAAGCCGGATATCCGCCTGCTCCAGCGCTTCCTCATCTTCAAGCTTTTCCATTTCCTCGAGTATCGAGGAGAGTGCAGCCAAATGATGGTCGGACCGGCGCTCAGCAGCAAGCGACGCACTCTCCGTTTCCAATATGTAGCGAAGCTCAAGCCAGGCTTTGAGCTGAGGGAGATCGCTGATCTCCGGCAGCTGCCATATGGAGGAGGGCGGCGGACTTGTCTGAAGCACGAAGGTGCCTCCGCCATGCCGCACGTCAACCCAGCCATGAGCCTTTAACGACATGAGGGCCTCGCGGATGGTTGAACGGCCTACCTGGTAATTCACAGCCAGCTGCTCTACGGATGGAAGGCGGGTACCTACCGGATAGTCGCCATGGAGGATTTGGTCCCGTATGGCATCGGCCACGACTTCGTATGCTTTTTTAATAATCACGAGTGCACATCCTTTGTATGGTTGTCAAACCGGCAGCCCTGCGGTAAGCTCATCCCCGGCTCCTGTCACAAACTGGACGATAAAGAGAAGCGCCGGCCTGGTTGCGGGCAGGCTTTGTTGATAACGGATTTTCCGGATCCAAGGGGAAAATCTTTTCGCAGCAGGATTGACACGTTATGAAAGCGAATTCTATAATAAAGTCATCAGATGACCTGATTAAAATTATACATGAAGGTTCCAAGAGAAACAATATCCCGGGAGGTTATATCCAGTGCTATCCTCAACTGTTCGAGAGCAACTGCAAGGCATTGTCGGGCCGAGCTGGTTTAAGGACGATACCGAATCCCTCGTCTCCTACAGCTACGACGCGACGCCGTTATATCAATCGCTGCCGGACGGAGTTATTTTTCCATCGTCCACGCAGGAGGTATCCGCGATTATGAAAGTGTGCGCACAGAACAAGGTTCCCGTTATTGCCAGAGGAGCCGGCAGCAATCTGTGCGGAGGCGTCGTACCGGTACAAGGCGGACTTGTCATGGTGATGACGAGAATGAATCGGCTGTTGGAGATCGATCAGGACAATTTGACGGCAACGTTCCAAACCGGACTCAATACGAAGCAGTTTCACAATGCGGTTGAGGCAACGGGATTATTTTACCCTCCCGACCCCAGCAGCATGATTATATGTACGATGGGTGGCAATATTGCGCTCGGCGCAGGGGGCCTTCGCGGATTGAAATACGGAACGACCAAGGACTATGTGATCGGACTGGAAGCAGTGCTGGCCAATGGAGATATTTTACGAACAGGCGGCAAGCTGGTGAAGGACGTCGCCGGATACGATTTGACCCGATTGCTGGTCGGGTCCGGAGGAACGCTCGCCATCATTACCGAGGCGACGGTGAAGCTGGTCCCCAAGCCGGCCTTTCGGCGGTCCATGGTCGCCATTTATAGCGATCTGTCCTCCGCAGCACGCTCGGTTTCGCAGATTGTGGCCAACCGGATTACGCCGTGTACGCTGGAATTTATGGATCGCGCGACGATTCGCGTCGTCGAGGATTTTGCCCGCATCGGCCTTCCCGTAGATGCCGAAGCGATACTGGCAATTGAGCAGGATGGCGATGAGAGCCTGGTGGAGCGGGATTTGCAGCTGATCGAATCGATTTGCCGCCAGGAAGGCGCTATAGAGGTCAAGGTAGCCTCAACTCCGGAGGAAGGCGCCAAGGTCATGGAGGCGAGACGAAGCGCATTGGCGGCTCTGTCCCGTTTGCGCCCCACGACGATCCTGGAGGATGCAACCGTGCCTAGATCCAGGATTGCCGAGATGGTCTTGGAAGTTCAGCGAATTGCCGATAAGTATAACGTACAAATCTGCACGTTCGGCCATGCCGGCGACGGTAATCTGCATCCTACGGCGATGACCGATGCGCGCAATAAGGAAGAGATTCATCGGGTGGAGCAGGCATTCGAGGAAATATTCGAGGCCGCCATTCGGATGGGAGGGACGATAACCGGGGAGCATGGCGTCGGCATGGTGAAGGCCCCGTATCTGGAGTGGAAGGTCGGCGCTTCGGGCATCGACATTATGAAGCGTTTGAAGGAAGCCTTCGACCCGGATCAGCTGCTGAATCCCGGCAAGCTGTTCGCCGAGACGCGCAAGCGGATTGTATTTAGCGATGCGTCCCATGGCGACCGCCACGAGGCTCAAGAAGAAACGGCTGCAGGAAAGCAGGAGGGCCGCTATCCGCAGAAGGAACAGCCGACGAAGCCGGCCGGTCAGGAGGAGGCGTAATATGGCGATGACGGAACGGGAAGCCTCTCACCAGCACAAGCTTGCGGAGAGGCTGAAGCTTACGCTGGACACGGACCAGCTGACCAATTGTATGCGATGCGGCTTCTGCCAGACGGCCTGTCCGACCTTCAATGAGACGGGGCTGGAGGCTGCGTCGCCAAGGGGACGAATTGCTCTCATGAAAGCCGTGTCGGACGGCTTTATGGAGCCCGACCGCCGCTTCCAGGAGCAGATGGACCTGTGTCTTGGCTGCCGTGCCTGTGAACCTGCCTGCCCGTCGGACGTGAAATACGGCCAGCTTATCGAGCAGGCGCGGGAGGCTATCGCTGCCGAAGCGCAGCACCCTTGGCACGTGAAGGCCATCCGCACCTTGTTCATGGAACGGCTGTTTCCTAACCATAGCCGGATGCGGCTGCTGGGGGGGATGCTCAAGCTGTATCAGCGCTCCGGCTTGCAGAAGCTGACGCAGAAAAGCGGAATCATGGGCCTGTTCCCCGAGCATATGAGGCAGATGGAAGCGATTCTGCCGGAAGGGTCCTCCGACGGCGTGATCCGCGCCTGGGAGAAGCTCGGTCTGCCGGCGGCCTGGGGAGCGACCGCAAGCGGCGAAGGCCGCATGCTGGTCATCCCTCCTGCCGGCGGCGTCAAACGCGGCCGCGTCGGGCTTTTTCGCGGCTGCATCATGGATGTGCTGTTCACGTCGACGAACGTGAACACGGTCCGGCTGCTCCGCGAGGCAGGCTTCGAGGTCGTCATTCCGACCTCGCAAACCTGCTGCGGAGCGCTGCACGCCCACGCGGGCGAAACGGCGTCGGCACGCCGCCTCGCCCGCGAGAACATCGACGCCTTCCGCGCAGCGGGCGTCGATTATGTGGCGAGCAACGCCGGCGGCTGCGGCGCGAGCCTGAAGGAATACGACCATCTGCTTGCCGCAGAGGAGTCGTATTCCATGGCGGCGGGCGAGTTCGCCCGCCGAGTCAAGGACATCGCCGAGCTGCTCGTCGATGAGGGGCTTCCGCTGCCGCTGAAGGCGGTGCAGCGGGAGAATCCGCAGGTGGTCACCTATCAGGATTCGTGCCACCTGCGCAACGTCATGCGGGTCCAGCAGCAGCCCCGCACGCTATTGCAGTCGATTCCGGGCGTCCGCCTGAACGAGCTGCAGGGCGCCGACCGTTGCTGCGGCTCGGCCGGAATCTACAATCTGACGCAGCCGCAGATGTCTGCGGATGTGCTCGATCACAAGATGGAGCATGTGGAAGCCACACAGGCGCAATATATCGTCACGGCCAACCCGGGCTGCCTGCTCCAGATGAAATGGGGCATTGTCCGTGCGGGCTGTGAGGATCGAATGAAGGCCGTGCATCTGGTCGACTTGCTGGCGGAATCTCTGGACGCGTCGGACACCAAGAGCTAACCGGTATCCATATCCCAAGAAAAAAGCTTACCATCCGGTCAATGTCATTAAGTTAAGATGCAGGACCAAGAATTATGTAAAAGAGCAGGTTATCGAAAAGATGGCCTGCTCTTTTTTTGTCCAAAAGAGAAAAA
>NZ_JADBDR010000023.1:0-65313 GCF_014873645.1 Paenibacillus sp. OAS669 | reverse complement strand
ATCATTAATATTTTTTTAAAATCGATGATGATGGAATCCTGCGAATGAGCGAGACTGAACGAGAAAAGTGAAGCATAATGAGGGAGGCGGACGCTACCGCTCCTACGAGGGATACCCCACCTACCCCCTTTCGCATTTTTCTATATGAATAGGTTTTTCAACAACCTGCACGAATAATTCAGCGTTTTATAAATAAAAACATGGAAGCACATCCTACACATAAAGCCAAGTCTACAGAACGTTGGAAAGAGGGGCGGCACCAGGCCGTCCATGATCTTGCCTTGTTATTGTTGATACGGTTATGTCCGTGTAGGATGTTTTTTTGTTTGCGATGACATTGTTACGAAGGGTACGGAGGGATGCGTATGCAAAGCAGGAAGAAACGGCCGCGGAACCCGGCAATAGTGCAGCCTGGACCGGGACAGCGCGTCATGGAGTATGTGCTTTTGCTGCTGGGCTCACTGTTGATCGCGATCAGCTTCAATATGTTTTTGAGTCCGAATCAGGTTGCTTCCGGAGGGGTATCCGGTATCAGCATCATTGTGAATTCCTTGTTTGGAATTGAGCCTGCAATTACCCAATGGGCACTGAATATTCCTTTATTCTTATTAGGAACCTGGGCTCTTGGAGGCCAGTTCGGGGTTAAAACGGCCATAGGCTCGGTTCTGCTGCCGCTGCTTATTCTGCTAACGCGCGATCTTCCGCCATTGACAAATAACATTTTGCTGGCCAGTATTTATGGCGGCATTTTAATAGGTATGGGGCTTGGACTTGTTTTCCGCGGCAGAGGTTCAACGGGAGGGTTGGATTTGGCTGCCCAAATGATACATAGATTTACGGGGCTGAGCCTGGGGCTGGCTGTTGCAATGCTGGACGGGATGGTCATTTTGACCGCGGGTATCGTCTTGTCTCCGGAGAAAGCGCTCTACGCCTTGATCGGATTATTCGTAACGAGCAAAACCATCAACATTGTTCAGCTGGGCCTGAGCTACTCTAAAGTAGCCTTTATTATCTCTTCCGAAACGGAAGCGATACGGGAAGCGATTTTGCATGACCTGGACCGCGGGGTCACCCAATTGCATGCTACGGGAGGCTATACCGGTGAAGAGAGGACGGTGCTGATGGTTGTAGTAGGACAATCAGAGGTTACCCGGTTGAAGCAGCTTGTGAAGGCATTGGATCCGGGGGCTTTTGTCATATTGAGCGATACGAATGAGGTGCTCGGAGAAGGCTTCAAATTTCATATTCCATCTTAAAAAAGTGAGTGTATGCAATTTGGGACAGATTAGGTAAAATGGGGAAGGCAGCAAGAAATTTTTGCCTCATAAAGTAAAAGTTTATGCAGGAAAAATACATCGGGGAAGAAGCAAAATCGGGGGAAAAAATCCATTGAATTATTATACCTTCGAATGTATAATAATACATAGTTTTTCATGTGGAGGGAACGGTTATGTCTAATAAATTAAGAGCGGCAATTATCGGGGCAACAGGATACGGCGGAGTAGAGGTCATTAGGCTGCTTCTGGCGCATCCCAACGTGGAGATCACTTCGGTCATCTCTTCGTCCAGCGCGGGAACGCCGATTGCAGACGGATATCCGCATTTGAATGAAATTATGGTCGGCAACCTGGACGGCATCGACGTAGAACTGATGAAGCAAAAAGCGGATGTGGTATTCATGGCGACTCCACATGGCGTAGCTGCAGAGCTGGCTCCGAAGCTGGTAGACGCAGGCCTAAAGGTCATTGATATCTCCGGTGATTTCAGGTTGAAGTCTGGAGAAGTGTACGAAAAATGGTATAAGCATAAGCCGGCGGATCCGGCCTATGTAGAAAAAGCGGTGTACGGTTTATCCGAAGTATTCGATGATGAAGTTCGCGATGCGACGTTTATTTCGAATCCGGGATGCTTTCCGACGGCAACGCTGCTCGGCTTGGTTCCTTTGGTCGACAAGGGCTGGGCAGATCTGTCCTCGATCATTATCGATGCCAAATCCGGAGTGTCCGGTGCAGGCCGCGGCTTGAATTTAGCTTCTCATTATTCCGAAATTAACGAAAACTTCTTGGCTTACAAAGTGAATAAGCACCAGCATACGCCGGAAATTGAGCAGGTTCTCAGCCGTGTAGCAGGTGAAGAGGTCGTTGTATCCTTTACCACTCATTTGGTGCCGATGACGCGCGGTATCTTGTCAACAATGTATGTCAAGCTTAATGGCACTCATTCGGAAGATGAGATCATTGAAATGTACCGTCAGTATTATGAAGGCCGCCGCTTTGTGAGAATTCGCCAGAAGGGCCAGTGGCCGGCGACGAAGCAGGTATGGGGCTCCAACTATTGCGATATCGGCTTCTCGATGGATGAGCGTACGGGCCGTTTAACGATCATTTCAGTCATTGATAATGTAGTGAAAGGGGCAGCCGGTCAGGCCGTCCAAAACTTGAACTTGATGATGGGCTGGGAAGAATCGACCGGTTTGGCGTTCACCCCGGTGTATCCATAACAGTAACATGCCATGGGTGAGGAGAAGATGAAAGTGAAGGATCAATTTACCGTCGTGCCGGAAGGCTCGATCACAACACCGCAGGGCTTTCGTGCAGGAGGCTTGCATTGCGGCTTGAAGAAAACAAATCGTTTTGACCTCGGTGTCATTGTGTGTGAGGTTCCTGCCCAAGCTGCGGGTGTCTACACGCTCAATGCCTTTCAGGCGGCGCCTCTGCGCGTGACGCAGGATAGCATTGCCGTAGACGGCAAGCTGCAAGCGATGCTCGTTAACAGCGGCAATGCCAACGCCTGCACAGGTAAGCAGGGAGAGGACGACGCTCGCGAGATGCGTGCGGCAGCTGCAAAAGCTTTTGGCGTTGCGGAGCATCATGTCGGCGTTACCTCGACGGGAGTTATTGGAGAGCTGCTGCCAATGCCTAAGGTGCTGAGCGGGATCGAGAAGCTTCCTGCCGAAGTGAAACTGGACGGAGGAGAAGATTTCTGTCAGGCGATCCTCACGACCGATCTGGTGCAGAAGATGACCTGCGTCAAGCTGACGGTGAATGGCAAAACGGTACATATTGCCGGTGCAGCGAAAGGGTCGGGCATGATTCATCCGAACATGGCAACGATGCTCGGCTTTATGACGACGGACGCCAACATTGAGAGCGCCCAGCTGCAAAAGCTGCTGAACGGCGTTACGGATTCCACCTTCAACATGATCACCGTGGATGGCGATACAAGCACTAACGACATGGTTGTCGTTATGGCGAGCGGCATGGCTGGCAATGACAGCCTGACGCCGGAGCATCCGGACTGGGCTTCGTTCGAAGCGGGCTTCCGCTATGTAGGCGAATATTTGGCCAAAGCCATTGCCCGCGACGGGGAAGGCGCTACGAAGCTCATCGAGGTCAACGTGGCAGGAGCCGAGACAAAGGAAGCGGCACGCGCGATTGCCAAGACGATCGTCGGCTCGAGCCTGGTGAAATCGGCCTGCTACGGCGCAGACGCGAACTGGGGCCGTATCATTGCGGCAGTAGGCCGCGCTGGTCAGCCGGTGAATACGGAAACCGTGGACATCCGTTTGGGGGATATCCTCGTACTGGAGCAGTCGCGTCCGGTGAAGTTCGATGAAGACCGGGCCGAGGAGTACTTGAAGGGCGAGCTGGTGCAAATTCACGTGAATTTGAACATGGGCTCGGAGACTGCAACCGCATGGGGCTGCGACTTGACCTATGATTATGTTCGCATCAACGCGGCGTACCGGACGTAAGAGAGATTTTCAACGAAAATAAGCTGAGCAAACGGAACGTCTGCCGGTACAGCACAAGGCTGTTAGCGGGCGAGCCGTGTATATAAAGGGGAACGAAGCATGAGCGCAATGTGTTTTGTAATGAAATGCGGCGGCAGCACGCTGGCGGCTCTGCCGGATTCATTTTTCTTGGATATGAAGAGGCTTCAGGATGAGGCCATCATTCCGGTTATCGTCCACGGGGGCGGTCCGGCGATTTCTTCAACGCTTGAGAAGCTCGGTATCGAAACCGAGTTCGTCAACGGTCTGCGGAAGACCAATGAAGCCGTGCTCGACGTGGTTGAGATGGTGCTGTCGGGTCAAATCAATAAAGAGATCGTACGCAAAATTCAGCTGTCCGGGGCTCGGGCTATGGGACTGTCCGGGGTAGACGGTCATCTCATTCAGGCAGAGCCGGTCGCTAACGCTCACGAAGTCGGTCTTGTCGGCGACGTAACGAAAGTCAACGCCGAGCTGATTCAAGGAATCGTGAAGATGGGTTATATGCCGGTTATTGCGCCTGTCGGACTTGGAGCCGATGGAGGCCAGCGGTATAATATTAATGCGGACACGGCCGCAGGCGCCGTTGCATCGCATCTGGGCGTTGAACGAATGATCGTTGTTACGGATGTGCCTGGCATCATGAACGGCGAGAAAAAAGTGCTGCTTTCCGTAACGGTGCAGGAGATCGACGCTATGATCGCCAGCGGGGAAATTTACGGTGGAATGATTCCGAAGGTTCGTGCGGCGGTTCAATGTATTCAAGGCAAAGTTCGTGAGGTCATCATCGTGAACGGTGCGGAGCCGGAAGTATTGAGCAAGGTGATCAAAGGCGCTGCAATCGGAACACGAATCGTTAAATAAATGCAGTTATATGGATAGTTATCATAGAAAAAAGGAGTGATTCAGCATGGGAGAAGGAGCTAATTCATTGTTTCCGAATTACGGGCGCTACCCGCTAGCATTTGTGAAGGGGGAAGGCAGCCGTCTATGGGATGAGAATGGCAAGGAGTATCTCGATCTGATGTGCGGCTTGGCGGTTACCAACCTGGGGCATGCGCCCAAACAGGTCAAGGAACGCCTGAAGGATCAAGTTGACCAGCTGTGGCACACCAGCAACCTGTTTCATATTCCGAATCAGGAAAAGCTCGCGAAGCTGCTGACGGACAACAGCTGCGGCGATGCCGTATTTTTCTGCAACAGCGGTGCGGAGGCGAACGAAGCGGCCATCAAACTGGCACGCCGGTATTTCAACAAAGTGCTCGGCAAGCCGGACCAATACGAAATTATTACCTTCCACCTGTCGTTTCATGGACGTACCTTGGCAACATTGACCGCGACCGGGCAGGATAAGGTAAAGGACGGCTTTGCACCGCTTCCAGAAGGCTTCGTATACGCACCATACAATGATTCGGAAGCCCTGGAGCAAGCGATCGGACCGAAAACATGCGCTATCATGCTGGAGCTGGTACAAGGTGAAGGCGGCGTTAATCCGGCTGATCCTGCATTCGTGGCCCGCGTAGCGGAGCTGTGCAAGCAGCATGGGCTGCTGTTGATCATTGACGAAATCCAAACCGGTATCGGACGTACTGGTAAAATGTTTGCTTACGAGCATTACGGCGTGGAGCCGGACATTTTTACCCTGGCCAAAGGGTTGGGAAGCGGAATGCCGATCGGGGCGATGGTCGGTAAGGAGCATCTGCGCAGTGCATTCAGTGCAGGCAGCCACGGCTCCACCTTCGGAGGCAATTACTTGTCCACCGCAGCGGGTATCGCAACGATGGAAACGATGCTTGCCGAGAAGCTGTCGGATCGTGCGGCGGAGCTTGGGGATTACATCGTCAATACGTTGAAGGAGAAGCTGGCAGGTAATCCGCTGGTGACGGAAATACGCGGTCTTGGAATGCTGATCGGCATCGGCTGCACGCAGCCGGTGGCTGACTTGATTACAGCTATCCAGGAGCAAGCCGTGCTCGTTGTTTCGGCCGGGCCTAACGTTATTCGTCTTGCGCCAAGCTTGCTCATCTCCAAAGAAGACCTGGATCGCGGACTTGATGTAGTCTGCTCCGTATTAAGCAAACAAGCCGCAGCAGCGGTATAAGCATCTTTAGACGACATTAAGCTAGCGTTAAAATAAATGAAGCCCGCTGAAAGCAGCTTAGAGGGTAGGAATGCTGTTACTTGCGGATAGGTATTGATTCCGGATTTGACAGCTGTGCCCTCCTGCTTGGCGGATGGTTACTTATACAACTTATTGAAAGGGGCGATTACATTGGCAGGAACCGAACAGCCTGTGGCCATCGACTTGAAAGGACGGGACTTCCTGGCCGTTGCCGATTATTCTCCGGAAGAGCTGAAATATTTGATTGACCTGGCTATTGAATTGAAACGGAAGCAAAAAGCCGGGGAGGTATACCAGCCTCTCAAAGGAAAAACGCTGGGGATGATCTTTGAAAAATCGTCAACTCGTACACGCGTATCATTTGAAGTAGGGATGTACCAATTGGGCGGTCAAGCTCTCTTCTTGAGCAAAAACGATCTTCAAATCGGGCGCGGAGAATCGATCTGGGATACGGCGCAAGTGATGTCCCGTTACTTGGACGGCATTATGATCCGTACCTACGAGCACCGCAAGGTCATTGACTTGGCGAGAGGCGCCACCATCCCGGTCATCAACGGCTTAACGGACCGTACGCACCCTTGCCAGGCATTGGCGGATTTCCAAACGATTTTGGAGCATAAAGGCACTTTAAAAGGCTTGAAGGTTGCTTATGTCGGGGACGGCAATAATATGCTGCATTCCTTGATGATGATGTCGGCTAAGCTGGGTGTTGATTTTGCTTCCGCATCACCGGTCGGCTATGAGCCGGATAAAGGTATCGTGGAGTCCACGAAAGAAGTGGCGGCACAAACCGGCTCCAAGCTGTACGTCGGCAACGATCCGAAGGAAGCGGTAGCGGACGCGGACGTTATTTATACGGACGTATGGGCAAGCATGGGCTTTGAAGCCGAGCAAAAAGAGCGTGAGATCGCCTTTAAGGATTACCAAGTGAACGAAGAGCTGGCAAAGTATGCGAAGAAGGATTACTTGTTCATGCACTGCCTGCCGGCGCATCGCGGCGAAGAGGTTAGCGAAGGCGTTATCGACGGGGAGAACTCGATTATTTTTGATCAGGCGGAAAACCGTCTTCACGCGCAAAAAGCAATCATGGTTGCTGTTATGTAATTTTTACTATAGAGAGTCTGCTATGAAGCGGTGGGCATGAACCAGCTGCCCACTGTGTGCGGGCTTGATGAATAAAGGAGAGCGGGACAATGGCAAAGCAAAAAATCGTACTGGCCTATTCGGGCGGTTTGGATACATCGATCATTTTGAAATGGTTAAAAGAAACCTATGATGCAGAGATTATCGCATTTACTGCGGACATCGGGCAAAAGGAAGAGCTGGACGGTCTGGAAGCTAAAGCTTTGGCAACGGGCGCTTCCAAAATCTACATCGACGACCTCCGCGATGAGTTTGCAAAGGACTTCATCTTCCCTATGTTCCAAGCAGGTGCGCTGTATGAAGGACAATATTTGCTCGGTACAAGTATCGCACGTCCTTTGATTGCCAAACGCATGGTAGAAATCGCGCGCAAAGAGGGCGCAACAGCTATCGCACACGGTGCGACAGGAAAAGGGAACGACCAAGTTCGCTTCGAGCTGACTGTAGCTGCTTTGGCTCCAGAGCTGGAGGTTATTGCTCCTTGGCGTTTGGATGAGTTCCGCGAAACCTTCCCTGGACGCGCAGAAATGATCGCATATGCCGAAAAGCACGGAATTCCGGTAACAGCTTCCGCTGCAAAGCCTTATTCGACAGACCGTAACCTGCTGCATATCAGCTTTGAGAGCGGCATGCTTGAGGATCCATGGTTCGATCCAAGTGCGCCGTCTAACAAGGATATGTTCGTCTTGAGTGTAGACCCTGAGGATGCACCTGACCAAGCGGAGTATGTAGAGCTGAATTTTGAAAAAGGGAACTGCGTCGGCTTGAACGGCGACCGCATGACGCCCCTGCAAGTAATGGAACGCCTGAATGAGCTGGGCGGCAAGCATGGCATCGGCCGTGTAGATATGGTAGAAAACCGTTTTGTCGGCATGAAGAGCCGCGGCGTATATGAGACTCCGGGCGGAACAATCCTGTTCACCGCTCACCGCAAAATGGAGTCCTTGACCATGGACCGTGAGGTTATGAACCTCCGTGACTCCCTGATCTCCCGTTATGCGACTCTTGTATATAACGGCTTCTGGTTCGCTCCGGAACGTCTTGCTCTGCAAGCGCTCGTGGATGAGAGCCAAAAGAATGTAACAGGTACGGTCCGTCTAAAGCTGTACAAAGGTAATGTTATCGGAGCCGGCGTACAAAGCCCTGTGAGCTTGTACAACCCTGACATCGCCACGATGGAAGCTGATCCTACACAAGCTTACAATCAAGGTGACGCAACAGGCTTTATCCGCCTGAACGCGCTTCGTTTGAAGGTATCTTCCGGCGTTCAACAAAACGCGAAGAAGTAAGGACAGAAGGCCGTGGGAATCGCGGCCTTTTCGTGAGACGGGCTTTCCTGTGGATCTCCATAGGGAGGCCCTGCATCACGTATACACAAAGAGCTTTCCTCAAGGAAAGCTCGGGCTATCGAGAAACCCTAACGTACAGAAAAATGCGAAAGGTGATAAGTGGGGTATCTCCTGGAGGAGCGATAGCGTTCGCCTTTGTTCTCGGGAAATACCGCTATATAGCGAAGATAATCAACATTTCCCGAGAACAACAGCGACCAGAAGGGGATATCCCACCGGAGTACCAAAGCTATTTTTCAGATTTTCAGGTTTCTCGACAAACTTAGCTTTCCTAGAGGAAAGCTCGTTAGTATTGCTTACGAAGTCAACTTTCCTCCGGAAAGTTCTTAGAAAGGGGCAGCAGCCGTGTCAAAGCTTTGGGGTGGACGATTTACTAAAAAAACGGACCAGCTGGTGGAGGAGTATACGGCTTCCATCATGTTCGATAAAGAGCTGGCTGAAGAAGATATTCAAGGCAGCTTGGCTCACGTAACGATGCTTGGCAAATGCGGAATTTTGCCGCAGGAAGATGTGGAGACCATCAAGGACGGGTTGTTGAAGGTGCAAGGCACGATCCGCCGCGGGGAAATGGAGTTCTCTGTCAGCGACGAGGACATCCACATGAACATTGAAAAAGCCCTGATCGAAGAAGTTGGACCTGTAGGTGGCAAGCTGCACACGGGACGCAGCCGTAACGACCAGGTCGCTACCGACATGCACTTGTATTTGCGCAAACGTGTGGTGGAATTCGTTGGGCTGTTGAATAAGCTTCAGGAAGCATTGATCGAGCAAGCGAAGAAAAACCTCGATACAATCCTTCCTGGCTATACGCATCTTCAGCGCGCTCAGCCGATTTTGTTCGCCCATCATCTGATGGCCTATGTATCGATGTTCCAGCGCGATATCGAGCGTTTGCAGGACAGCTACAAACGCATTAACGTGCTGCCGCTCGGAGCGGGAGCTCTGGCGGGAACGACATTCCCGATCGATCGTCATTTCGTGGCTCAGCAGCTGGGCTTCGACGGTGTGTATGAGAATTCCCTGGACGCCGTCAGCGACCGCGATTTTATCATCGAGTTTCTGTCCAATGCTTCCATGATTATGATGCACCTGTCCCGCTTGAGCGAAGAATTCATTCTTTGGTCTTCGACAGAATTCCATTTCATCGAGCTTGACGATGCATTTTGTACGGGAAGCAGCATCATGCCTCAGAAGAAAAATCCGGACGTACCGGAGCTTGTTCGCGGAAAAACCGGCCGTGTATACGGCAACCTGTTCGGCTTGTTGACGGTGCTTAAGTCACTGCCTCTTGCCTACAACAAGGACATGCAGGAGGATAAAGAAGGCATGCTGGACACGGTTCGTACGCTCCAAGGCGCCCTTCAGCTGTACGCCCCGATGGTCAGCACCATGAAGGTCAATAAGGATCGCATGCGTCAAGCGGTTAACCAGGACTTCTCTAATGCAACGGATATTGCGGACTACTTGGTTAACAAGGGCCTGCCTTTCCGCCAAGCACATGAAGTTATCGGTAAAACAGTACTCTACTGTATCCAAAACGGCAAATTCCTGCTCGATCTGAAGCTGGAGGAATTCCACCAGTTCTCAACTCTTTTCGAGCAGGATATCTATAAAGTATTGCAGCCGGAGCAGGTCGTTAACGCCCGTAACGTTTACGGCGGTACGGCAAGCAACCAGGTTAGCGAAGCTATTGCTCGTGCTGAGGCAGTGATCAACCATACGAACGAATGGTTCGAGCAGTACAGTAACAAAAGCCAATAAATGTGAATGGTTGATGAAATAAACGAAAGCGGCTGGCAGAGAGGTGACTCTGTCCAACCGCTTTTTTTAATGGGCTCCCCTCATAGTATCTGACCACTTCGAAACCTGGGCTTCGCTTTGAGGGATTGTTTTACCGGAAAGTCGGCCCTTTCACGCCGTCCTCTATAAGTGGGGCTTCCGGCTGCCGGTTGTTCGGTTCTGCGGCACTGCCTTGGTTGGTAGCAATGATGGTAGGTTGAGCGGCATACGTGTCATGAGAAATCCTTTCCCTGCTTATCTCGACTCCATTTTTCATTTTGATCCGGTACGTATCGACGACGTAGCCGGTTTTTCCTGTGCTGATGGTCTGTTTTTTTCCTTTGGGGAGCGTCGGGTTTAAGATGTATTTGATGGAAGGCTGCAGCTTTTCGATAGTAGTCGACTCGATGGCGTAGGTAATATCCGTTGGCGTTTGTCCGAATAATTTGACGGTAATCTGGCGGTCGTCCGTATAGGTACGAATCAGCAGGTGCTTCTCCGTATTGTTGCGGAATTTGAAGTTGATATGGCCGCTTGCAAAGGTGGCGTCCTGCCCTAGTGGAACATAGCTGACCGGAAGGGAGTGGTTGCGTCGCTCGACGATTTGCAGGCCTGCGCGAAGCACGGCATTGTACAGAGTGGACGAAACCTGGCAGATCCCGCCTCCGATACCCGGCACCAGCTTGCCGTTGAGAATGACGGGTGCTTCCTTGAAGCCGAATTTGGCTTCGGTTTGGGCGATATAGGTTGCGTAATCGAAGGTTTCCCCGGGCTTTAATAACACATCTTGGATAGATTGGGCTGTAGAGCGTATATTGTGAATCCGCCCATCGCCGTTTTGCGGGTATGTTGTTGTAAACTCGCTGATTTTACGCTCAATTCCTTGGGCTTGCAGCATGCTGATGGTGACGGCAGGCTCCTGCTTTACCAAAGGGAGCACGACAAGAAACGGCGTTTTCCCCGCAGGCAATACCACGGGCGCTGCCTCCTCCTGAACCCGCTGGACCGCTCCTTCTCCGGAGTGATTTTCCCCCGGGTAGTCCGCAAAGCGCCGCCCATCCTTTCCCACTGTCCAACCGATGGTTCCCATGGAAGGAAGAATTCGCTGCAGCTGCTGAAGCAGCTCCGGTTCATGGATACGCATGACGGCTGTTTCGGGAACATAGCTGATCATGTCGTTCGGACCTACAATTCTTTGAGCATCGACAGGCTGTCTATTGTACAGCTCCGGAAATCCGCGCATAAGTGTGGCATGAAGCTTGGCAGCATCGAAGGTAGGGGCCAGGGGCCACTCTTCATTGCGGATATGCCAGCGATAGGCGGCTCTGTGAAACAAGGAGCCCGTTTTGAGCGGTTGAAGCCGGTCGATCACGTCCTGCAGGGAGAGATCCAATCCGAGCTGATCCAGCATCCAGTCTGCAGGCTGAAACGGAACATCGGGCTGCTTGCTGACCATCCGGACTGTTTGCTGCAGTAGCAGCTTTTTTTTGTCCTCCAGTTGGCGCTCGAATTCAAGAATCGGTAAACCGCCGACGTCCCAGTTATCTACGGTTAAGCCTGCGGGAAGCGTTCGCTGCGATCCGTACCAGGCCATGGCTGCACAGGCGGCACCGGCAAACAGCAGCAAGCCTACAATCGCCTGCCATATCAACATGCGCTGACGCGTCATCGGTTTCGTCTCCTTTGGTTTCATGGTTCCATGACAAGCTCTGCTCGTACATATTGATATATATGCTGTCATTTCGGAAATTTGCCTGTGGGAATATTCGTGTTTTCTACAAAAAATGCCGGGGTAAATGTGAAAATGTGTTGAAAATCTTTTACGCGTAAAGGAATTTACCTGTTTATGTCGAAAGGATATAAGCTAGCTAAAAATTCAGGATGTGATACCGTGATTGAAATGCATGACGTTTGGAAGACGTATCCCGATGGAAGTCAGGCGTTGCGAGGCATCAATGTCAAGGTGGACCGCAATGAGTTCTTGTATGTGGTAGGTCCGTCGGGTGCAGGAAAATCGACATTTATGAAATTGATTTATAGAGAAGAGCGGCCTACGAAGGGAAGTATTTTTGTAAACGGATTTAATTTGGAAAAGCTGAAGCAGCGCAAGATTCCGTATGTGCGCCGCAATATCGGTGTTATCTTTCAGGATTTCCGCCTGCTTCCCAAGCTGACTGTGTATGAGAACATTTCCTTTGCAATGGAGGTTATTGAAGCACCCAAAAAGCTGATCCGCCGGCGTGTGCAGGAGGTTCTTGAGCTCGTCAGGCTGAAGGACAAAGCCGGCTCTTTGCCGACGCAATTATCTGGCGGAGAGCAGCAGCGGGTAGCGATCGCCAGGGCTATCGTGAACAACCCTTCGGTCATCATTGCCGATGAGCCTACGGGTAACCTCGACCCCGATACATCCTGGGACATTATGAAGCTGATGGAAGAGATCAATTTTCGTGGTACGACGATCATCATGGCTACACACAACAAAGAAATCGTAAACACGATGCGCAAGCGTGTTCTGGCTATTGAACAGGGACAAATTGCCCGTGACGAAGTTAGGGGTGAATACGGCTATGAGGATTAGCACAGGCTTCCGCCACTTACGGGAAGGCGGTAAAAATGTGATCCGCAATGGCTGGATGACGTTCGCTTCGATAAGCTCAATTGCCATTTCGTTATTGATATTAGGTGTATTTTTACTGCTGACGCTGAATGTGAATTATCTCGCTCAGCAAATCGAGCAGCAGGTTGAGATTCGCGTTTACCTGGATGTGAACATTACCAAGGAGCAGACGGCATCCCTGCAAACGGAGATTGCCTCTATAGCCAATGTTGCCAACGTTACCTTCATATCGAAGGACGAAGGACTTAATTACTTGCGGGACAAGCTCGGCGATAGCGGAAAGTCTTTGCTGGAAGGATTTGACGGAGACAATAACCCTCTGAATGATTCCTTTACCGTCGAAGTGGTAGAGCCCCGTCAGGTAGGAACGGTTGCCCAGCAAATCAGCGATCTGAACAACGGAAAAGCCTCCAAACCAATTTATCGTGTCAGCTACGGACAGGGAACGGTGGAAACGATGTTTAAGGTTACCCAAATCGTTCGTAACATCGGACTTGTGCTGGTAGCAGGGCTTGCATTGACGGCTATGTTCCTCATCGCCAATACGATCAAGATTACTATTGTAGCGCGTCGCCGCGAGATTGGCATCATGAAGCTGGTCGGGGCGACGAACTCCTTTATTCGTTGGCCATTTTTTATCGAGGGTGCTTTACTGGGCATTGTAGGATCCATTATTCCTACCGCCATTTTGTTATATGGTTACTGGGAATTGATGAGCTCGACACAGCTTGATTTGAACTTGCTGATGATTAAGCTGCTGCCTTTTAATCAGATATACTATTCGATGTCGGGTCTGCTGCTTGGAATCGGCGTGTTAATCGGGATCTTTGGCAGCACCTTGTCCGTACGAAAGTTTTTGCGAGTGTAGCATAGATGGTGTAAACAAGCTTAAGCCATATCCGGCTAAGGAATGAATCTAGTTGGGGAGGAAACGAAAGTTGAAGAAGTCCGTTCTATCACTGGTCGTTACCGCGGGGATGGCAAGTACGCTGCTTGTGCCGCAGCTGTCCTTTGCTTTGTCCGAATCGCAAAAGATTCAGCAGCAGCTGGATCAACTGAAGAAGCAGCAAAATTCCACCCAGCAAAAGGCTACCGAAACCCAGCAGGAAATAAGCAAGGTACAGCAGGATAAACAGCAGGTGGAAGCTGAGGTCAAAAGCATCATTAAGCAGATCGAAGATGAGAATTTGAAGCTGAACAAATTGAATGAGCAAATAGCGGATACGAAGGATAAGCTGACAGAGAACAGCAAGCTGCTGGACGAGCTGAAGGCCCAAATCGAGGCCCGCGATGTGCTGCTAAAATCTCGTCTGCGTCTTATGTACATGAACGGTGTCGTATCGTATGCGGACGTTCTGCTTAGTTCTACGAGCTTTGGGGATTTCCTGGACCGCATGAACGCGCTGAGGGCTATTGTGAATCAGGATAAAGAAATATTGCAGGCGAACCAACGGGATAGGGAAGCCAAAGAAGTGAAGCAAAATCAGATTGAGCAGGAGTTCAAGCAGGTAAGTGATCTATATAGCCAGTCTGCTGCAATCAAAGCTAGCCTGGTGGCTAAGGAGAAAGATAAGGAAGTCAAAATTGCCAGCCTGTCCAAAAAGGAAAAAGAGCTTGAAGACATCAGCGAGGATCAGGAGCAGCAGCTTCTTCAATATGCCCGTAAGTCGGCTGCTTTAGCGGAGCAAAAGCGTAAAGCGGCTGCGGCAGAGGCTGCGAAAGCTGCAGCGGATGCGGCGGCCAAGGCGAAGGCAAGCGGAAATAGCGGCAGCAGCGGTGGAGGCGGTTCTACAGCCTCGGCGGCACCAACATCCACCTCCGGGGGCAAATTCGGCTATCCGTTAGCTAAAGTAGCTCCGATGACTTCGGATTTCGGATACCGTTCCGACCCGTTCACCGGCGCCAAGAAGCTGCATAAAGGCATTGACTTGGGTGCCCCTAACGGCACGGATATTTTGGCGGCAGCAGAGGGTGAAGTCATTGTCGCTTCCTGGTGGAGCGGTTACGGCAACACGGTAATCATTGACCATGGGAACGGTTACTGGACGCTATATGGACACATTCGCAATGGAGGTACGGTAGTAGAAAAAGGAGACCATGTGAAGCGCGGCCAAAAAATCGCGGAAGTGGGCTCTACAGGAGAATCCACTGGCAACCATCTGCATTTTGAGGTGCGCATTAACGAAGATCCGGTTGATCCGAAACCGTATTTAAAATAAAAACCGCTGTTAATAATTTCTAATAGCTTGTCATATAATACAGAGACGAGTTCACCAAGGCAGGAACAAAGGCGGTGTAAAGGGCAATGACGTTTAAGGGACGTACGGTTTTAGCATTTATTTTGTTGGCTATGTTCGCCAGCAGCATTATGACGCTTACGATTGTAAATCCGTCCATGTTTGCCGGTGCCGGGAAGGAAGGCTCCACGGCTACGGTGAAATCAGGGTTAACTTCCAAGGACATGAACAAAATAGCAACGACGTATCAGCTGATACAGAACAAATTCCTATCTGAGGTCGATCATGAAAAGGTCGTCAACGGAGCCATTAACGGAATGCTCGCCACATTGGACGATCCTTTCACCGTGTATATGGACCAGAAGGAAGCGAAGCAGTTTGACGAAAGCATCACATCCTCGTTCCAAGGGATTGGCGCTGAGGTATCTACGGAAGACGGCAAAGTAACGATCGTGGCTCCCATCAAGGGCTCTCCGGCGGAGAAAGCGGGCCTGCATGCCAAGGATGTCATTCTGTCGGTGAACGGAGAGAAATTGGACGGGCTGACGCTGAACCAGGCCGTGATGAAAATCCGCGGTCCGAAAGGAACCCAGGCGAAGCTTGAAATCCTGCGTCCGGGTACTCAGGAGCCGATCCAAATGATCGTGGTTCGTGATGACATTGACGTAGAAACGGTCTACGCCGAGATGCTTCAAGGCAATATCGGGAAAATCGAAATTCGCCAGTTCTCCACGAATACGGCCAAACGCTTCAAGGAAGAGCTGCAAAACCTGGAATCCAAAGGAATGAAGGGGCTTGTCATCGACGTTCGTAACGATCCGGGCGGCTTACTGCAGGCTGTAGTGGAGATTGCAGAGCCGTTTATTGCCAAAGGCAAACCGATTGTCAAGATCGAGGACCGTAACGGCAAGCAGGAGGATACACCGTCCCAGGGAGCGGGAAAAAGCTATCCGGTCACCGTTCTGATGAACAAAGGAAGCGCAAGTGCTTCCGAAATATTGGCCGGCGCTCTTCGTGACTCCGCTGGTAGCAAGCTGGTCGGGGAAACCTCCTTCGGAAAAGGGACGGTACAGGTGCCGTTCGAGAAGGAAATGGGCGATGGAAGCAATATTAAGATGACCGTATACAAATGGCTGACGCCGAACGGAACATGGATTCACAAAAAAGGGATTACTCCCGACATTGCTGTTGAACAGCCGGCTTATTTTAAAGTAGCTCCATTGACGAAAAAGGCGACCCTTAAGCCTGATTCGATTGGCGATGACGTGAAGAACCTGCAAATCATGCTGACCGGACTCGGAATGAATCCGGATCGGACCGACGGCTACTTTAGTGAGAAGACCGCTGCAGCTGTAAAAGCATTCCAACGTCTTCATAACTTGCCGGTCACCGGTGAAGTTGACGTAGAAACAGCCAATCAGCTGGAAAAAGCGATCTTGAATGAAATCAAAGATCCGAAGAACGATCTGCAGCTGAAAGCGGCCGTTCAGGAAATCCAATCGGCTATAACCAAATAAGGTCTGTTGGAAAAATGGAATCGTAGAAGGAAAAGCCCCTATAGGCGTCGAATGGTAAAGAAGGTTGGACTCGTCCAGCTTTCTTTCTTTTTTTGAACCCATGAATGATGTACGATAGGCGGTCATGCCTTTATCCTTGTGTACAAAGGAGCAGCCTAATGAACTTATTAGCGGATTTGGCTTACCAAGGGCTTCACGCCTTGCTGCAATTGCTGTTGCATCCGTTCTATTATGTAGGGATTTTATTTATAGTGCTTCAGTATCGAAGACAGATTCAATTAGAACGCAAGCTATTTCATACCAAGCTGCATTCATTAATATCGGAAACATGGCGGGCGCTGCTATGGGGATGGATTGGCGGCCTGCTCGCGTCCGTTCTTATGGCCGTTGTTGGAGCAACCATTCAGCCGGAGGCCGTTGTCCTGCTATGGATTATTTCTTTGTTGCTGATCTTGTTCCGTGTCCGGTTTCTATGTTGGGCTTATGCGGTCGGGGCTATAGGAATCATTCAAGTGCTGGTCAGCACAATAGGCACTATATCGGACATAATGCCAGCTTGGTTGCTGGAGCCTTTACGAAGCCTTAACGTGCCGACGCTGCTTGCTCTTGTGGCTGTGCTTCACTTAATTGAAGCTATTCTGGTTCGGTTGCAGGGGGCGAGAACGGCCACGCCGATGTTTTACGAAAGCAAGCGCGGGAAAATTGTCGGCGGTTATCACATGCAGGGATTTTGGCCTGTCGCTTTGTTTTTGCTGGTGCCGCTTCAGGGAGGGAACGTTCATCCATTGCCCTGGACTCCGCTGTTAGGCGGTGAATTATGGAGCGGTGGCTGGACGATTGTCGGTTTCCCCGTCATGATCGGCTTTGCAGAATTAACGATGTCCCGGCTGCCGCAAATGAAGGCCAGGCTGACGTCCAGATTGTTGGCATTGTATGCCTGCCTCGTCCTGCTCCTTGCGATTGCCGTTCATGAATGGCCTGTAGTGACCTTGGCCGCTTCCCTCTTATGCATTGCGCTGCATGAAGGGCTGCTCTTGTTCAGCCGTTGGGACGAAGCCAAGCGCAGTCCGATATTTGTACACGATCAGAGGGGCTTAAAGGTACTGGCCATACTGCCCGGGAGTCCTGCGGACGAGCTTGGCATTGTGCCAGGCGAAATACTTCATAAAGTCAATGGAATGCCGATACGAACCAAAAGTGAGCTTCACCAGGCTATGCAAGTGAATTCGGCCTTCTGCAAGCTGGAAGTATTGAACTTGGCGGGGGAGAGTAAATTTTTGAAGCGGGCCATGTTCTCGGGAGAGCATCATCAATTAGGTATTTTATTGGCCCCGGATCAAGATGCAATGTACTATGCCGTAGAGAAGCAGACCCCTATTTTCGCTTATATGAGAAGAAAGCTGGTCGGATTGCTCAGCAAGCCTTCCGATACGACGAAGCCGATGTAACGTATAGAGAATAGTAAATTGAAAAGCTGCCGGGGATATCCCCGACAGCTTTTTTTCGAACCGATATTAATCATTTTACCGATAACCTAGTGGTGTATGATCAGCTTTTACCTCTGAGAACGACAATTTCGACACGGCGGTTTTTGGCGCGGTTCTCGACGGTATCATTGTCGGCGACAGGCCGGGTATCGGCGTAGCCGGTCGAGATGAAGAGCTTCGGATCCAAGCCGTCATTATATACAAAGTAGCGAAGCACCGATAGGGAACGTTCGTTCGACAACCCCCAGTTATCCTTATAGAGCGAACCCGTCGCTAGCGGAAGGTTATCCGTATGCCCCTCAATGCTGATCGTCGTATCCTTCAGAGTAGGGAACAAGCTGGCCAATTGGTTCAATATCGGGTAGGCATCCTTTTTCAAATCGGCCTTTCCAAGATCGAACAGGAACAGATCGTTCAGTGTCACCGCAACTCCTCTTGGGGTATTGGCGGCGGACACTTGGGCCTGCAGGTTGTTTTGCTGAATGTACTGCTGAACTTGTTCCAGCAAGTTTTGCAGCTGCTTTTCGCGCTGCTCCAGTTCTTCGCGTTCTTTCTTATCCTTCTCGTTGTTCTCGGTTTTCTCGCCTTCCTGTGACTTGGCGGTGCTTACGCGGCCGAGAACCCCTTCACCCTGTGGCAGCACCGTATCCGACTTCTTAAATTCAAAGCTGAGCGCTGAGGCCAGGACCGAATACTTTTCATTATCGATTTTACTCATGGCGTACATGATGATAAAGAAAACCAGAAGAAGCGTGATCAAGTCGGAATAAGTAATTAACCATCGTTCATGGTTCTCGTGGGCTGCGTGCTTTTTATTTCTCCTCGCCACCGGTATCACCTTCGCTTTCCGGTTTCTTCTGCTCTTGGTGTAGGAACGATTTCAATTTTTTCTTGATCAGCTGCGGATTTTCACCGGCTTGCAGCGCCAAAATCCCTTCCAGCATAAGCTCCATTTCGGAGATTTGCTCCTTGCTGCGGACTTTGATCTTTTGGGCAAGCGGCATGTAAATAACGTTAGCGGATGCAACCCCGTACAAGGTGGCGGCAAAAGCGACCGCGATTGCAGGTCCTAATGTGCTTGGCTCGGAAAGGTTGCCCAGAACGTGGATCAGACCCATTACCGTACCGATGATCCCCATCGTTGGCGCAAAACCGCCGGCGGATTCAAAAATTTTGGCCCAGCCTTCGTGATGATGCTCCAACGCATCCATTTCGAGCTCCAAAATTTGTCTTGTCAATTCAGGATCGGTGCCGTCAACGACCATCATCAAGCCATCGCGCAAAAAGTCGTTGCTGTGCTCCTGCGCACGCTGCTCCAAGGCAAGTACGCCTTCCCGTCTGGCAACTGTAGCCATGTCGACCAGCTCGTCGATGATAGCGCCTGGATCGCGCTTGGTTTCTTTAAATGCCATTTTCAACGCTTTTGGCGTTTCCTTCAACGTTGACATTGGAAAGCTTACTACAACCGCTCCAATGGTTCCGCCGAATACGATCAGCATGGCACTTGGGACTATCAGTGCAGAAATATGTCCTCCATCCCACATGTAACCGCCGATTAGGGCGCCCAAGCCGAATACAATACCTAGAATTGTTGTCAAATCCATTTTTCGTACCACCCCTAGTTCGAGTAAATGAGAATGCTTCTTGTTTTTTTTAATCCGTTCTTCGGCTGTGGCTGCAGCATAGAAGTGGAAGACTTATGCGTTTGCAACATAACCTGAAAAAAGGTATAATATATGGGAACAAATATTCCTATAGAGGAAAAAGTCGAACGGAGTCAACCTGCGTCGATGTGACGCATAGTATTTATCGGAAACATCCCGGCAAAAGTTTATAGAGAATGATCTTTTTCAATAGGCGGTGAAGAAATGAACGATGTAGTGATGAGTGACAAGCGCTTTGAGCTGGTATCCGAGTTTTCCCCTCAAGGGGATCAGCCCAAGGCCATAGAGAAGCTTTTAGAAAGTATCCGATCAGGGAAAAAGCATCAGACGCTGCTTGGAGCGACAGGAACGGGGAAGACGTTTACAGCAGCTCAGGTTATTGCACAGCTGAATAGGCCTACACTGTTAATTGCCCATAATAAGACGCTGGCTGCGCAGCTGTGCAGTGAGCTGAAGGAGTTTTTTCCGAATAATGCGGTTGAATATTTTGTAAGCTACTACGATTATTATCAGCCTGAGGCCTACATTCCTTCATCCGATACGTTTATTGAAAAAGACTCGAGCATAAATGATGAGATTGATAAGCTTCGCCACTCCGCTACCAGCGCGCTGTTCGAGCGCCGCGACGTCATTATCGTAGCGAGTGTCTCCTGTATTTACGGTTTGGGTTCTCCAATGGAGTACCGGAACCTGGTGATGTCCCTGCGTGTCGGAATGGAGCGTTCGCGCAATGAGATCTTGCATAGACTGATCGACATCCAGTATCAGCGCAACGATATGAATTTTGTTCGCGGCACGTTCCGTGTTCGGGGGGATGTCGTAGAGATTTTCCCGGCTTCACATAGCGAGCATGCCGTTCGTGTGGAGCTCTTCGGCGATGAAATCGAACGGATTACGGAGATTGATGTCCTGACCGGCGAAATTCTGGGCGAGCGGGATCATATCGCTATTTTCCCGGCATCCCACTTCGTAACCCACGAGGATACGATGAAGCGGGCGCTTGTCGATATAGAGCGTGAGCTGGAGGAACGGCTGGAGGAGCTTCGCGGTCAAGGCAAGCTGCTGGAGGCCCAGCGGCTTGAGCAGCGGACGCGCTACGACATCGAGATGATGCAGGAGATGGGCTTCTGCTCGGGCATCGAGAACTATTCAGGCCCCCTCACGTTCCGCGAGCGCGGAGCTACGCCTTATACCCTGTTCGATTACTTCCCTGACGATATGCTGATTGTCGTGGACGAGTCGCACGTGACGCTTCCGCAAATTCGCGGGATGTATAATGGAGACAGGGCGCGTAAGGAAGTGCTGGTAGAGCACGGCTTCCGTCTGCCTTCGGCTTTGGATAACCGTCCGCTGCGCTTCGAGGAGTTCGAGAAGAAGATCACCCAAGCGCTGTATATTTCGGCTACTCCAGGACCTTACGAGCTGGAGCATTGTCCGGAAATGGTGGAGCAAATCATTCGTCCGACCGGCTTGATCGATCCCGAGATCGAGGTTCGTCCGACCAAAGGACAGATCGATGATCTGCTTGGGGAGATTCAGGACCGGATTCGCAAGGATGAGCGGGTGCTCGTTACCACATTAACGAAGAAGATGGCCGAGGATTTGACAGATTACTTTAAGGAAATCGGCATTAAGGTACGTTACCTGCATTCGGACATCAAGACGCTGGAGCGGATGCAAATCCTTCGTGAGCTGAGGCTCGGTGTATTTCATGTGCTGGTAGGCATCAACCTGCTGAGAGAAGGGCTCGACCTGCCGGAGGTATCCCTGGTCGCTATTCTGGATGCAGATAAGGAAGGCTTCCTTCGTGCAGAGCGGTCGTTGATCCAGACGATCGGGCGGGCGGCGAGAAACGCTAACGGCCGGGTCATCATGTACGGGGATAAAATAACCGACTCTATGGATAAAGCGATACGCGAGACGAATCGCCGTCGTGAAATCCAGATGGCCTATAACAAGCAGCACGGGATTACGCCGCAGACGATTCAGAAGAAGGTCCGCGACGTTATTGAAGCGGTCAAGGTTGCTGAGACCAAGGCGGATTATTTGACCGATGTGAAGCAGGCCAAGATGTCGAAGAAGGACCGCATGTCTTTAATCGAACGGTTGGAGCAAGAGATGAAGGAAGCGGCCAAAAACCTGCAGTTTGAGCGCGCCGCCGAGCTTCGCGATGCCGTTATGGAGTTAAAGGCAGAGCTTTAATGGGTATAATGTTGAAATAAAGATTCATGCATTGAATCTATAGTGAATAGATTAGAAATTCGGAAATGGCGGATTCTCCATCAAAGCGAGTACGGAAAGTAGAACAGCTGTCAGCTCCGTTGAATATGAAGGATGGTGGAAGGCAAGTGGCCAGAGATAATATTGTGATTAAGGGCGCAAGAGCGCACAACCTGAAAAATATCGATGTAACGATTCCCCGCGACAAATTTGTAGTATTAACGGGGCTCAGCGGCTCCGGGAAATCATCTCTTGCGTTCGATACGATCTATGCGGAAGGACAGCGCAGATATGTGGAATCCCTGTCTGCCTATGCAAGGCAGTTTCTGGGCCAGATGGATAAGCCGGATGTGGACTCGATCGAAGGATTGTCACCCGCGATATCGATCGATCAAAAAACAACCAGCCGGAATCCTCGTTCGACCGTAGGTACGGTAACGGAAATCTACGATTATCTCCGGCTGCTGTTCGCCCGGATCGGGCGTCCGCATTGCCCGATTCATAAGATTGAGATTACTTCGCAGACCGTGGAGCAAATGGTCGACCGGATTATGGAGTACCCGGAACGTACCCGGCTGCAAATATTGGCTCCGATTATTTCCGGGCGCAAGGGCGAGCATACGAAGCTGCTGGCGGACATTCAGAAGCAAGGCTTCGTTCGCGTGCGCGTCAACGGAGAAGTCATGGATCTATCGGATAAAATTGAGCTTGATAAAAATAAAAAGTCCAACATAGAAGTCGTTGTGGACCGTATCGTCGTCAAGGCGGATGTGCAGGCTCGCTTGGCGGACTCTCTTGAAACGGCGTTAAAGCTGGGAAGCGGCCGCGTTATTGTCGATATATTGGAGCAGGAGGAGCTTCTGTTCAGCCAAAACCTGGCTTGTCCTGAATGCGGGTTCAGCATAGAGGAGCTCGCTCCAAGAATGTTCTCCTTCAACAGCCCATTCGGTGCTTGTCCTGACTGTGACGGCCTGGGCAGTAAAATGATAGTAGATCCGGATTTATTGGTTCCGGACCCGAAATTGACGATTGAGGACGGCGCCTTTGAGGCTTGGGCGGGAAGCACCTCGAATTATTACCCTCAATTTCTGGCCGCGGTATGCGATCATTACGGTATTCCGAGAAACGTGCCTGTAAGTGAGCTTACGGCAGAGCAAATGAAGAAGCTTCTTTACGGTACAGGCGGAGAGAAGGTTCGTTTCCGGTACGAGAATGATATGGGCCATAAAAAAGAAGCTATGGTCGCTTTCGAAGGGATTATTCCGAATTTGGAGCGCCGCTATCGCGATACGTTCTCGGATGGGATTCGTGAGCATATCGAGACCTATATGAGCTCCAAGCCTTGCAGCAAGTGTAAAGGACAGCGGCTGAAGCCGGAGACTTTGGCCGTTACGATTAACGGCAAAAATATCGCTCACGTGACCTCTCTATCGATTGGAGATTCACAAGAATGGTTCGAGTCCCTGCAGCTGAATGACAGGGAGTTTCAGATCGCTCACCTGATCTTAAAGGAAATCAAGGCACGGCTTGGATTCCTGGTCAACGTAGGGCTGGACTATTTGACGATGCATCGCGCCGCCGGTACGCTCTCCGGTGGAGAAGCGCAGCGCATACGCTTGGCTACCCAGATCGGCTCAAGCTTAATGGGCGTTCTGTACATTCTGGATGAGCCCAGCATCGGACTCCACCAGCGTGATAACGATCGATTAATTAAGACGCTGGAGCATATGCGTAATTTGGGCAACACCTTGATCGTCGTAGAGCATGATGAGGATACGATGCTGGCCGCTGATTATATTATCGATATTGGGCCGGGAGCGGGGATTCATGGGGGCAACGTAGTTTCCCAAGGCACTCCGAAGGAGATCATGGAGGATCCCCATTCATTGACAGGCCAATATTTAAGCGGCAAGAAGTTTATTCCTGTCAGCGCCGAGCGTCGTAAGCCTAATGGCAAATGGCTCGAAATCAAAGGTGCCAAGGAAAACAATCTGCGTAACGTCAATGTCAAATTTCCATTAGGCGTGTTCACCTGCGTCACCGGTGTATCCGGATCCGGCAAAAGTACGCTGATCAATGAGCTCCTGTATAAAACATTGGCCAAGGAGCTGAACGGAGCCAAGGTACGTCCCGGTGAATACCGTGAATTTGTAGGTCTGGAGCATGTCGATAAAGTCATCGACATCGATCAGTCGCCTATCGGGCGAACTCCACGATCCAACCCGGCTACGTATACCGGTGTGTTCGATGATATTCGCGACGTCTACTCCGCTACCAATGAAGCCAAGGTACGCGGCTACAAGAAGGGCCGTTTCAGCTTCAACGTCAAAGGCGGACGCTGCGAGGCTTGCCGAGGAGACGGCATTATCAAGATTGAAATGCATTTCCTGCCTGACGTGTATGTACCATGCGAAGTTTGCAAGGGCAAGCGATACAACCGGGAAACGCTCGAAGTGCATTACAAAGGGAAAAATATCTCGGAAGTGCTGGATATGACCATTGAGGATGCATGCGAGTTTTTCAAAAACATTCCGCGTATCCACCGCAAGCTGCAAACCCTTCTGGATGTAGGCTTAGGCTATATGAACCTGGGGCAACCGGCGACAACCTTATCCGGCGGCGAGGCGCAGCGCGTGAAGCTGGCAGCCGAGCTGTACCGTAGAAGCACCGGCAAGACAATTTATATACTGGATGAGCCTACCACAGGGCTTCATATCCATGATATCGACCGTCTGCTTAAGGTACTGCATCGATTGGTAGAGAGCGGCGAAACGGTCCTCGTGATCGAGCATAACCTGGATGTTATCAAAACCGCAGATTATTTGATCGATCTCGGTCCAGAAGGCGGCAGCAAAGGCGGTACCATCGTAGCTACCGGAACACCGGAAGAAGTGGTGAAGGTGGAAGGCTCCTATACCGGCCGTTACTTGAAGCCAATCTTGGAGAGAGATAGAGCTAGATCCGAAGATTATGCTCAACGTATCAAACAGATGGAAGACGCTGCTGTATAATAAATTTCGGCATCGCCCCGACTTGGACGAGTTAGGGGCAATGTCGTGCAGATAGCCCGATAAAACGCCAAAAAGCTTGGTTCCTCACAGGAGGACCAAGCTTTTTGTTTCAATACATTAAGAAGCAAGAACCGAAGTCAATTTGTCTTGGAAGGCACCGATGCCTACACGATGAACAAATTGATGGAAGGTTTCATCTTCACTGCGGTTTTCTTTGTAATACAGAATCAGCTGTTCCAGGACAGGGCCAACATTATCGCCTTTGACGCGGCCTTTCAACACTTGGTTGAATTGAGCGCCTGGGCCCAGAATACCGCCTACTGCGATATCGAATGCATCGACCATTCCTTCAGGAGTCTTAACAAGCGCTCCTTGAAGGCCGATATCGGCGATGTGCTTTTGACCGCATGCATTCGGGCAGCCGATGAAGTGGATTCGGATTTCCTCGTCCAGCTCTACGTTAGCATCCAAATATTCAGCGACGAGTACGGCTCTTTTCTTTGTTTCTACAACGGCCAGGTTGCAGAACTCGTTGCCGGTACAGGATACGGTACGGCTCAAAAAATGCTTAGGATTCGGAGTCAGGCGTTCCATGATTTTTTCTGCCAAAGCAGATTCAACCTTCTCCGTAGGGATGCCGGACAAAATAATATTCTGGGAAACCGTTGTACGGATAGTTTTGTCTCCATACTCGTCCGCAATGCGAGCCAGCTCAGTAAGCTCCGCATCATCCAGGCGTCCTACGGGCACGCTTAGGCCGATGTAGTTCAAGCCTTCTTGCTTTTGCGGATGCACGCCATCAAAATAAGCAGCCTTCCAGCCAACAACCTTATCTTCACCGAGAGCTGGCATATCACCGATCAGCTTGATAAGCTCCTCCTTGAACTTCTCAGCACCCCAGTCTGCCACAAGGAATTTCAGGCGGGCATGGTGGCGTTTTTCACGGTAGCCATGATCACGGTAAATGGTGGTTACGCCGATTGCGACCTTCAAAACCTCTTCCGGTCTCACGAACAGGTCGAGCTTCTTAGCCAAATGAGGCTTAGCCGACAATCCGCCGCCGACCCATACGTGGAAGCCGACAACTTCTTGCCCATCGATCACCTTGGCAGCTGGCGTAAACGCCAAACATTGGATTTCAGCATGACCGGAGTTATAAATATTAGAAGAAATGGACATTTTATATTTACGCGGCAAGTTAGAGAAATCACGGTTCAATAAGAAGAAATCATTGACTTCGTTGACCAGCTGCGTTGTATCCATAAGCTCATCTTTATCGATACCGGCGAGAGGGTTTCCTACGACGGTACGAGGGCAGTCTCCACAAGCTTCATAAGAGTACAAGCCTACGGATTCCAGACGTTTGAAGATGTCAGGTATATTCTCGATGCGAAGCCAGTGAAACTGTATAGCTTGTCTGGTTGTAACATCCACAAGACCGCGGCCGTAATCTTTGGCTATAGAAGCCAACACCCGGGCTTGGTCCGAGGTCATGATCCCTGAGTTGATACGCACACGCATCATGAAATGACCGTCTTTCGGTTTTTGCTCATACACACCGGCCCACTTGAAGCGATTCATATCGTCTTCGGTGATAGCGTCGTAGCCTTCGTGAGCGTATTTCTCAATAATGGTACGGATGACATCGAGGCCGTCTTTTTCCAGCTTTTGCAGTTCAACCTTGTTAAGCTTGGAAGGGTCAGCCGCCCAAATTGCTTCATAAGCCATGTTGTTTATGCTCCTCCTTTAAAGCGTAAATCCGATGAAAATAGTATGAAAAGATCAACCTAATAGTAACATTTTTAAGAGGATACGTAAATCGCAATAGAGGAGCTATATATAAGGTTTTCTTATAAATAATGTCTGGTATCGTTATAACAGTAGTTGGTTAGTATAAGGAAATATGAGGAGTCTAAAGGCTGCCAATACAGGAAATGTTGACAAACTTGTTACACTTCCTATTTATGGCTTGCACTTCAAGACGACTCAAGATAAGATAGAAAATAAGCATTTTTGTACATTGAAGGAGGTCTCTCGATGTTTTTGGCTGAAGAGGCAGCGCAAGCAGCGAGTAAATTCACCGGTTTTGACCCATTCGTAATTTTGTTTACTATAGTTATTGCGATCGGCGTTCTGCGGTTATTGGGTGCTGCTAAGAAAAATCCTTTTGCCATCGGCTTCAGTTTGATCAGCTTGATCGTGTTTCTGATCATGGACGTCGTTATGGTCATGAATTGGATGGACAAATTGTAATACGGAACGGGACCTAAGTATCAATAATAATGCTGCGGCTTTATGAAAGCGGCAGCTATCTGCATGTGCAGATGTATAACTCAAGCCTGTAGGAGCGTTCTAACAGGTAAAGAAGCCCTGGATCTCATGGAGACCAGGGCTTTTCGCTTGCCATAACGGGCTGGTTATACCCACCACATTTCGCCTAGCGGCTCTCTAATCAATACTTGCTGCAGGTTTTGCACGGCTTTGGTGAAGCCCTCTTCCACAGACATCAACCCATCCTCATGCTCAATGCTGACCACATAGTCGTAACCAACGAGACGTAAAGTGCTAATGATGTCTGCCCAGGTTTTGAGATCATGGCCGAAGCCGACGCTGCGGAACTGCCAAGCGCGATCAAGCATCGCCGTATAAGGCTGCATGTCGGTCAAACCGTGTTTATTGACATTAATCGGGTCAATGGTCGTATCCTTGGCATGGAAATGATGGATAGCTCCTGCACGGCCAAGAATTTGAATCGCATGCACCGGATCGATACCTTGCCACCACATATGGCTCGGATCCAGATTGGCGCCGATGACATCGCCGGCGGCTTCACGAAGACGCAGCAGAGTAGCCGGAGTGTGAACGGAGAATCCGCCGTGAAGCTCCAGACCGATTTTTACATTGCGATCGGCAGCATATTTCCCGGTCTCGGTCCAATAAGGAATGACTTTATTAGTCCACTGCCAATCCAAAATTTCCTGATAATCCGGAGGCCAAGGGGCTACAGGCCAGTTCGGGTATTTGGCATACTCATGATCACCCGGGCAGCCGGAGAATGTATTGACGACAGGCACTTCCAGCTTCTCGGCAAGCTGAATGGTTTTTAGAATCAATTCCTGATGTTCTTGGGAAATGGCTTTTTGCGGGTGAAGCGGATTGGCATGGCAGCTTAGAGCGCTTATAAAGAGCCCGCGGGATTCAATCGCTTGTTTGAACGCTTTCAACTTGCTTTCGTCAGCAAGAAGCACGTCCGGATCGCAATGCGCATTGCCCGGATAACCGCCTGTACCCAATTCCACTGCATCCAAGCCTTTAGATGCTATAAAGTCCAATGCTTCTTCGAAAGGTTTTTGTCCAAAAAGTACTGTAAAAACGCCTAATTTCATTTGACACCTCCGAAAAAATAGAAAATGTACGCGTGTACGCGATCATTTCGATTATAGCATTGTTTGGCTTCCGCTCCTAGTGCAACTTATGGACAAGTCAAGATATGTGGAAATCAATAGGAAAAAAATAAACTTCGACAGTTTGTCTCGACAGCATTCCCATTTCTTTGCAGGAAGTATCCAGTACAATAATGAAGGCGCCAATTTACTGAGGAAAAGAGGTGTATAGTAAAGCCGAGCAGCGGCGGTGTCGGTCGATCGCGGATGTCAAAACTTTTTGAAGAGAGGGCGGATCAAATATGTATAACAAAGATACCCAAATCGTTGAAACGGTTTCTGGCCAATGGCTTCGTTTCCCTAATCACTTTAAAAAGTCCACATGCTTGGTTGAATTATCCAATCAAATTTCCCTTAATATCGATATCAAGTCGGGCAACGTACACATTCATAAGAAGGACCATAACCAAGTATACCAGCACATCGGCGATGTGTTTATTTCGGCGTCAAGCAATAATCAAATTCAATGTCATGTTTTCCAAACGGCCAATAGTGAAATGATGGATTCGGTATTCTCCGGTCTGCTGCAGACGGGTAACGGGCAAAGCGAGGAAACGCTAGAGAAGGAGGAATCAGCTTGAGAATCCGGTTTCAGGACAAAGAAATTCCGGTTACGTTCGTCTCAAGTGATCATAAAATGATTCCGCAGTTAATTTATGCATTGAAAGCAAAAGGGGATGAGAAGCAGGGCGGTTCCATTGATGTAGAATCCTTGGAACGAATTGAAGTCATTGGAACGGAAGCGTACTTATATTCCAAAGCCAATCCGGGAAAATGCTATCTGGCCCTGTATTAAGCAAAAGAAAAGAGTCTGACGTTCCTAATGAGAGAACGAAAGACTCTTTTTAAAGTTCGGTTTGTCCGGCCTTAGAAAGGCCAATGGAACAAGCCACGGTAAATTTTCAAGACGGTTTCCAGGTTACCGCTATAGACGATTACGGAAAGCGTTACAATGGCCTGGGTCAAGGCACAACGGTATAGGAAATAGGCTCGGGACACCTTTTTCTTGTTGACCGTCGATTTGCCCAGCAAGGTTTCCAGAGCGATGACGATACCATGGTAAAGACCGTAGAAAAAATAAATCCAGCCGAAGCCATGCCACAGGCCGATCAGGACCATAATGAGAATCGACAATGCTGCTCCGGTCCATTTGGTAGGGGCTTTTCGCGTGAAAAACATAAAAATATGATCGCGGAACCAGTCGCCGAGTGTTGCGTGCCAATTGCGCCAAAATTGGGTGAGTGTAGGCGATTGAAACGGCTTCTTGAAGTTTTCCGGGATGGTGTAGCCCATAAGCCGGCCAAATCCGATCGCAATGTCGGAATATCCTGAAAAGTCGAAAAATAGCGTAATATAGAACCAAATCATCAGAAAGACGGATTGGTGCGTATACAGCTCCTGATTCTGTACATGATGGAACACATCCGTCATCCAGGTGACGACAACCAGCTTTTTGAACAAGCCGAGAATGATCCGCTTAATCCCTTCCTCCACTTGACTGGAGCTGACCTGATAAGGCTTTTTGGCATCGGCCATAAAGTCACGAAACTTCAGGATCGGCCCGGATGTAAAAGTAGGGACGAACAAGATGTAGTTGGCATAGTCGATCACGGCTGCCCGGGCATCTTTGCCGAAGAAGTAAGCAAAATAATGAGCATCAATGACCTTAAGCACGTTATAGATCAATGTCAGTGCAATGATGGCGTCATAAAGCGGGCTTTCGGTCGGCTCCATGCCGAGAAGCCTCATTCCGGAAACAGCTCCTACATTCAGTACGATGAGCAGGATGAACCAGAACAGTCTCCACTTTTTGACATGGCACAGCCATAAAAAGGCCAAATAGTTCAGCGCGGTATAGATGATATAAAAGAGAAAGAGCTTCTTGCTGAACAGGAGCAAGAAACAAAGATTGAACGCCAGCAGCAAGATTCGCTTGTTGTGCGGCCACCAACGGGTGAGGGCCAGAACGATGATCATTCCGATGAGCGCCATGACCGCGTTCATGTTCATAAAAAACATAGGTTTACTCCTTCGGTCCTTCTAGTAAAGAACCCCGTTCCGTAAATACTCCGTTTTAAAATCCTTCGTAAATAAAAATACCTTTGCCGGTAAAATAGATCAATACCATGATCAGCATTGCCGTATAAACAATCACTTCGATGATTTTGCGAGCGAAAGGAGCCATGCGTCAACCTCCTTCGTAAATACCGGCGCGCCTTCCTGACGGCTTAAGTGAACGAGATCGTGAAAGAGCGACTTGTCGTACTTTTGCAGCAAATCCAATACAGGGACGTTATAGGAGGCTAGCCGCTGATTCACATCCGCCTGCAATCCTGGCATATAACGCGGCAGCTCGTAAGCTTTATTCCACGGCATCCAGACCACACGAAGCTTCAGATGATGCTCTTGGGCGTAGGCGAGTATCCAATCCAGCGCCGCAAGATTCTCCTTATAATCATTGCGGGACATCCAGCCGAAGCGTTGGTCGTATTCGCCCCATTTTTTCTTCAGCTCTTCGTCGGTTTTGTGCCCGAAGTAAAGCTCTTTATCAATCCAACGCGGCTGATAAGCCAAAGGATGCTCCTTACTCAGCTTAAGCGTCTCCGGAAAAGCGGCGCAGCTATTTATAGCAGAAGCATCCTGCTTGAGAAGCCCCTGATATAACCCGCAGGCGACCTCGGTACCCGTATCCCGGAAATAATCGCGGTAAGCGTACACATAAGGCTGGTACCAAAGCTTAAACCATGGATAAGTGGGGTCGGTTTCCAGGCTGTCGATCATGGTATGGACGTCTATACCGATGACCAGCTCGTCTTCAACATGGAAAAGCTGCCGTTCCAAAATTGCTTTCAGATCGGTCAGCTTGCCGTAGGAGAGTCCCATCTCTATTAATTTGGCGTTCGACTTTTCCTCTATATACGCACCGGTTACAGCCGAATTGCCGAAGAATACAGGGCCGTGATCCTGCCATTGATGGTGGTATAACGTTTTGGTAAAGTCGTTTTTATAAAATCGGCGCGACGTCACCATCGGATCCCACAGGCTAATGAGAAGATCCGACAGGACGAAAACGACGATCAGCAGCAGCACAAAGCTGTTTTTGCGAAAAAAAGCGCTCAGTTTCATAAGGAACCTACATCTTTACAACGATTTTTGCTGCCAGGCATGGTACTGCTCACGGAAAGCGGCAGGCCAATTCGATTCTTCCAATCCGTATTGAGCCAAGAACGCAAATGCCCAGCGCTCGATGCCGAAGCCGACGCAGCCGGTGACTGCATTGCGTTTGCCCATCTTGATGTTAAATGCCGTACCGAACGTATTGCTGTGGAAATTGATGGAGCTGCAGGCGATCGATTTGTTAACATAAGGAACCGTCAACCGAAGCTCGTATTTCATTTCCTGATTCCGCTGGAAGGACGCCTTGGTTTGGAAATCATTCGTGAAGAACGGGTCGTTAGCGATTTCCAGCATGCTGTCTACATTCCATTCAACGGCCAGCTCTTTGATATATTCGATTGAACGAAGCCGGTTTTCTTTGACGAACTCCGGTTTCCCTACGAAAATAATCTCGCGCATGCTGAAATCGAGCAAGCGGCCGAAGTCGCTATGATTGCGCGATTCAAAACGGTGGCATTTGGAGATAGCCGAGACGATAAGACCATCGCCCTCAAGCGTTTCGTTCTGAAGGCCTTCGTAGCAGTGGTAGCACGTCGATGGGTTCATCGTAAACTTCGGCTTCGGCATGGTCTGGTTAAGATCCAACGGAGCATCCTGCTTCCAGCCTCCGGCATCGCGAATCGATTGGGAGAAGGATTCAATAATCTCGAGATCCTCGCGCAGATGCGTAAGAAAGTGGATATGCTCCGGGAAGGAGGTGAAGTGATTTGTTTTGTTCAAAGTATCGGCATGAATGACGGCCGGATACGATTCCTCCTTGACTCCCTCGAATCGATTGGCGACCTTGGTTACGAAGGAATAGTCGAAGAAACGCATCAGACTTGAGAACGGCTCGCGGAAAATAAATAAGCCCGGCTCAAGCACTTTAATGATTTTACGGTCTACGAGCTCGGAAATAATGTCGCCTTCATAAGGGGTATCGACTTTATGCTCGAATAAAATATTTTCTTTAAAGCCAAAATCACCCTGCGAGAAACGGGTAATTAAACGGCGTACGTGCGCTTCAATCGCCTCGTTGCCCTTGGCCGATTCATGAGTGATATAGATCTTGTTATCGTCAATCCGAATATCGCGGATTTGCTCGTCGATGAAGGCGGCGGCATATTTCAATTGTCCGTGCTGGCTAGAAGCCAATCCCTCTAGGGATACGACGCATTCCATAATCAATTACCTCGCAGTCTTGGTCTGAATGAAATCGGCGATTTCTCGCACTGTATTCATAGAATAAAGCATCAGGTCCTGATTCGTCACTTGGATCCCATAGGTTTTCTCGATATGAGCAATCAACGCGGTAGCTCCGATAGAATCAATATAGCCGTAGTCGAACAAGTGGACATCTACGGTAAAATCGTCATCGTCCTCTTCAATTTCATAGCGGTTGCGGATATGCTCTTCGAGCTGCTGAAGCAAGTCTTGCATGAAAAGTCCTCCTTTGGAAGTCATCTATGGTTAAATTCGGTATGACGAAAATTTGGCGGGTAACGCGAGAAATTCCCGCTAGAGCTTGTGGCTTGCGGGAATCTTTCGGTCACGAGGCTTCCGTTTCAACGGGCCAAGCCTTCTTAATAACGGATCGTTATCGTTGCTGGAGCTCCGAAGTGAGTCACGGTATACGTCCCGTCCTCCGCTTTATGGTCGATCTGGAGCTGATCTCCTTCGATCGTAAGCGGCTTCGAGCTTTGCAGCTGAATCTGCTGCATGCCGTCCGACTGCCATTCCAGCTTCCATTGGCCTTGCTGCTTGTCCAGCTTGTAGGGCACATTGGAACGCAGCAAATGCAGCCGGCCTTCGTCGCTCGAACCGAACCAGACCTTGGTAGCCTGCGGAACGCCTAAATACAGCTTCTGGTTAAGCGTAGTGAACACGTCGGCATCGGTAGAAACCGGACGGTCTTCGTAAGCCAAGCCGCGTTCAATGACGACGCCAAGCGTCCCTTTGTATTCGGCAGCCTGGACGGGAACATGGTCCGTTGACGGCTTGATCCGTATCGACGGCTCCGTATGGATGCCGATCATCCGTTTCAAATGATCCGCGATGACCTCGATCCACGGCCGGTATACCGTCGTTTGAGTCGTTAAGGTATTAAGGACCGAGCGGGCCAATTGCGGCTCTTTCATAAAGTTATAGCCGTACTGATTGCGGATCTGGTCCAAATATTTGACGAATTCGAGCAAGCCTCCCGGTCCGGCTACGCCATTCGGGAATTTGTATTCGATATGCTCGAAGTAATCGATCGGCAGATCAAGCTGAATATAGGATTGGAACAGATCCTCGGTGGAATACTGCCCAAGTCGAAGCACTGGCGCCGGTGTGCCGAGCAGCATCGGCGGATTCGAAGGCTCGGATGAGCCCTGGTCCGTCATCAGGAATGGCATCCCCCAATTGTATTGAACACCCAAACGGGGTTCATTCGGAATATTGGACGGACGGAAACCGAAGTTGTACCAAATCCCCGCGCCGCGCTCGTTGTTCAACGTCTGCGTACGATCCGGATTGTTGATGCGCCAGGTGTGCTGGTTCGTACCCGGCATGTTCCATGGTATGTCCAAGGTTTTGAACGATTTTTGCTGGAGGGCAATTTCCTCCTTCTCCTGCTCGTCGCTCGTAAAGTTATGGACAAAGATGTGCGGATACAGGTCCAGGTAATGATCCTTGTTATATTGAATAAAGGCTTTCAGCTGCTCCGCATAAGGGAACTTGGGATCATCGACGGTAATCGGCATGCCGAATTCCAGCTGGCCTACGATAAGATCGTCTTTGCCGTCATGATTCAAGTCATACCACAGCGGCACCGAATTGTGACCGCCAACGAGAGCATGATTGCCGAGCTGGTTCACGGTAGCGCCCTCGACTACGCCGGAAGGCTTCCATGTGCCGTCAGCCTGCTGCAAATAAATGCGCAGGTCGCCTTCGACGTTGCCGACCACGAGATCGGGCCGACCGTCGCCGTTCATGTCACGGATCGACGGCGCGGCGAATCGGGCAGGCAGCTTGAACAGCAGGCTGCCTGCGTCGAAGGCGACGGGCTCCCCGGCTGTGCCGGAGCCCGGGCCGCCGCGGCCCGCGGTGCGGTGGCCGCGATAGAGCGTCACACCGCCGTCCGCATCCCCGACCACGAGGTCGGGAACACCGTCGGCGGTGACGTCTCCCAGAGCCGGAGCCACAGGCGCCGCGGCTCGGATGGGCTTGCCGCCCGCCAATAGCGGGGCGGGCTCCGCAAAGGCGCCGCCGGCTTCGCCATAGGCGACGGCGAGCGTGCCGTCGGACAGCCCGAGTACGAGATCGGGCTGTCCGTCGCCGTTGAGATCGTACGCCGCAACGCTCGCGTACGCATCGGTCTTGAGCGGCTGACCGTTCTTCAGCCGCAGCGGCTCGCGCTTGCCGAAGGCATCGGGCGCGGTCGTGCCGCCGGGCAGGAGCTGCCCGGCATAGGCATCCGGCTGCGTCCCGGTGTTGCGGTAAGCGGAGATGGTGCCGTCGGCCGAGCCGACGATCAGGTCCGGCTTGCCGTCGCCGTTCCAATCGGCGAGAGCGGGATAAGCGCGGAAGGCTTTGTCGATCGGATCGCCGAGCGATCGGTAGTCCGGATACATCGCGAGCTGAATCGGCTTGCCGTCGCCCATGATGCGGGTTCCGCTCGAATAGAACGAGTTCGGCGTCTCCCCGGCGAAGGCGGGCTTCTCATTCGTCCCCGTATTCAAGTGCACGGCCAGCGATTCCTGCCACCGTCCCCAATGGAATGAAGAGCGGACGAGTGTGAAGGACGGCACCTGATTGTATTTCTTCAGCAGCTCGGCCCATTGAATGCCTTCGCCGTCGCGAATCGCCTCGATAGCTTCAAAGTGATTTTGATGCGACATGGCGGGCCGGCCATAAGGTCCGAGCACTTTTTTGATGCTGTAGCCGAGCGTTTCCTTGGATACGAAAGCCACATATTCGCTCCGGAACAGCGCGCTTCCCGCGCTGAAGGTAAAGTGAAAATATGGCTCGAGCGGCAGCTGCCCGCGGTCATAATATAACGCGCCTGCGGTCGGCTTCTTGGCTTGATTCGTTTGTTCCGCCAGCTTGGCGAAGCCCAGGCTGGGGTCCATACCGCTGCTCATATCATAGCCGGTAATATAGAAGCGGTTCGGCAGGAGAACGCTGCTGAAGAAGACTGTCCCTTTTCCGTACCGGTTCAAGGCGTACAGCGCCGTATCATGCAAGGATACGACGGGCTCTGCCGTCGAAGGGATCAAGCCTTTGCCCCACGAAAACCTCTGCAGGTCCGACACTCCGTCATGATTGATGTAGTTGTCCATGAACTGCCGGAACAGCTGCTGCATAGCCTGCAAATTCAGCTCGACATCCGGATAGGAGAACGTCTCCGCTTCGGCCGAAGCTGTCTTTGCCGTACTTGCGGCAAGAGCTTTGGGCGGTGTCAGCTCAACGAGCTCCTTCGCGCCTATAAAGGCCAGCGGAAAATCCGCGGCCAATCCATTTTCAAGGAACAGATGCCCTCCCTGCGATACATAGCTTTGAAGCAGCTCGCGCTGCTTGTCTGTTATCGCTTCATGAAGGGAAGGATCCAAATATACGGCTTCATAGCTTTTCAGCTGGTTGAGCGAAAGCTGCTCCAGACTGCGCCGTTCCAATTGCAAATTGGCGATTAACGACTGCTTCAATTGGCCATAGGCAGCCGAGTCATAGCTGTCCCCATTCGACACATAGAGCATGCGAACAGACAGCTCCTTGTCGGAGACGGCCAACCACGCTGCGAGGATAAGCAGGATGCCGATAACGGTGCCTGCAATCCGGGCTTTTGTTAGCTTCATGAAATCCCTCAATTATATCTCTGGTTGGACTACCTTGCAATTATAGCATGGATGGCGGGCTTTGTTAACTTTTGTCGGCAGTTCCAGCAGGGTGTCACAAAGGGAGAAAGATTGGGGGACAGCGTGCTTTTGGATTGGCGTTGCCTGCTGAAAAATGGGGAATGGTCCATCCGGTAGGGGAGGCGACGAACAGCTGCTTGTCAGCCTGCGCTGCTTGCTTTTTCATCAGCCTCTGCCGGTCATTTGGCAGATTCCGGCTCGCTGCTTGCTCAATCTGTCACTCGTGCGGCGGCCAGGCCGTTTCCTCTGCCATTTGCTGGTTTCATTAGCTTTCGGGCCTCCTTTTCTGGTACACTATATAGTTGAAGTGATAAAATCAGACGCGGAATCAGCATTCGGAGGAATGAACATTATATGACGGTAAAAAAATCAGATATTGAGCTGTTGGCTCCTGCCGGAGATTGGGATTGTTTGCGTGCGGCTGTCGCTAATGGGGCGGACGCGGTATTTTTCGGTGTGGAGAAATTTAATGCCAGAGCAAGAGCTAACAATTTTGTTACGGATGAGCTGCCGGACATTATGTCCTTTTTGCATTTGTACGGGGTCAAAGGCTTTTTGACGTTTAATATTCTTGTATTTGAGGACGAGCTGGAGGATGCCAAAAAGCTGATCGAAGCCTGTGTCGATGCGGGTGTCGATGCTGTCATCGTTCAAGACTTGGGCTTGGTCAAGATGATCCGCGATATTTCCCCGGATTTCCCGATTCATGGCTCTACTCAAATGACGATAACCTCGCCGGAGGCGGTCGAGTTCACTAAGCCGTTCGATATTGAACGGGTCGTATTGGGACGGGAAAACAATCTGAAGCAAATCAAACAGATCGGGGATCAAGCGAAGCTGCCGATGGAGGTTTTCGTCCACGGGGCCTTGTGCGTTTCTTATTCGGGCCAGTGCCTGACCTCGGAGATGTGGGGCGGACGCTCGGCGAACCGCGGGGAATGCGCGCAAGCCTGTCGTTTGCCGTACGATCTGATGGTGGATGGGGAACAGAAGCCGATGGGCGATATTGCTTATCTTTTATCTCCCAAAGACCTGGCGGCGCTCGAGCTTGTACCGGAATTGATTGAAGCGGGAGTAACCTCCTTCAAGATTGAAGGGCGGCTAAAAAGCCCCGAATATGTAGCGAACGTAGTAAGCAAATACCGTAAGGCGATCGACCGTTATTTTGAGAACGGAAATGCCAAGCCGACCAAGGAGGAGCTGCGGGAGCTGGAGCAAAGCTTCTCGCGCGGCTTCACCTACGGCTTCCTGAAGGGAACGAACAACAAGCAGCTGGTAGAAGGAACTTATCCGAAGAGCCGCGGCGTATACTTGGGACGGGTGAAGCAAATTTTGCGTGACGGTGTCGTATGCGAGCTCGAGGCGCCTGTAAAACGCGGGGACGGTATCTGCTTCGATGCCGGAGATCCGACCAAAAAAGAAGAAGGCGGGCGCGTCTATGACATTCGCCGCAAGGGCGTGAAGCTGGAGGGCGAAGCCGCCGGCGGGCTGATTGAGATCATTCCGGGACGGAACGACGTGAATTTGGGCCGCGTGCATGTAGGAGATCGGATTTGGAAAACGAATGATCCGCATTTGGACAAACGGCTCCGTCAATCCTTCGAGACTGACAAGCCTTACCGTACGTTCCCTGTATCGGTTCAAGTGACTGGCACTCTCGGCGGGTTGCTGAAGAGCCAATGGACCGATGAGCTGACCGGCCATACCGTAACCATTGAGTCCGAGCTGCCGCTCGTACAAGCGGAGAAACGCCCGATGGACGCGGCTTTATTCGAAGAGCAGTTCGGCCGTCTTGGCGGTACGATCTTCGAGCTCGCTCGACTGGACGTACAGCTGGATGGTGCGCTGATCGTGCCTATGCGCGAGCTGAACAGCATGCGCCGCCGGGCCGTGGAGCAGCTGGAATCACTGCGCCAGCAGCCGCGCCGGTATGTGAAGCGGCCGGTCGAGGTGATGTCCGATGCTCCGGTCAAGCCGGAAATTCGTCAAGCCCCTCGCTTGACGGCCTTGTGCCGCAACCTGGAGCAGGTGCGCGCCGCACTGCGGACCGATGTCGATATGATCTATGCCGATTTTGAATTTATCAAGCAGTTCCCTGCTGCAGTCGAGGCGGCCCGGGCCGCCGGGAAGCGCATTGCGCTCGCTACGCCGCGTATTCATATGCCAGGTGAAACGGGATATTTCAAGAACATCACCAATTTGCAGCCTGATGCTGTACTGGTACGCAATACCGGTGCCGTCTACTATTATATGAAGCAGCGCATGGAGCATCCGAATGAGAAGCATCCGGAGCTGATCGGAGACTTTTCTTTGAACATTGCCAACCATAAAACGGCTGCCCTGTTCCTGGAAACGGGATTACACCGTGTGACTCCGTCGTATGACTTGAATATTCAGCAAATGGTGGACTTGCTTCAGGTAGCGGATACCTCCAAGCTGGAGGTCGTTATTCATCAGCATATGCCTATGTTCCATACGGAGCACTGCGTCTACTGCACGTTCCTGAGCGAAGGGACAGACTATACGAACTGTGGCCGTCCTTGTGAGGAGCATCGTGTATCTCTGCAGGACCGTGTCGGAATGTCCCATCCGGTAAGGGTAGACGAAGGCTGCCGGAACACGGTGTACAACGCTATCGAGCAATCCGGTGCTGAATATATTCGCAACTTCCTTGACATGGGCGTCTCCACCTTCCGGGTAGAGTTTCTGGAGGAAACGCCGGAGAAGGTGCTGGAGGTCATTGATTTGTATCAGCGTGCTCTGCAAGGCTCCATCAGCGGAACACAGGTATGGAAGACACTCAAGGCAACGAACCAGCTCGGCGTAACCCGCGGGCAGCTGGTGAAATAATATTCGCAAAACAGTCGGTATACTAGGGGATTTCCCTGTTACCGGCTTTTTTTTGCTTGGATTGAACAAAGAGTCTATTTTTGCTATTATATACCTAGATTTACTATGCATAGATTAGCTATGTATAGAAGGAAGATGCTTAGACTATTGCAGGAGGTGCCTTTCATACCATGAGTGTCAACAAAGAATTGCTGAAGGGAAGCACGGGAACCTTAATCCTCACCTTGCTGGACAGGCAAGACCGGTACGGCTACGAATTGATCAAGGAGCTGGAACGCAGCTCGGACGGAACGTTCACGCTGAAGGAAGGAACCTTGTATCCGATCCTTCACGGGATGGAGGCGGAGCAGTGGGTAGAGGCTTATTGGCACGAAGCGGAAGGCCGTAAGCGGAAATACTACAGAATCACCGAAAGCGGGAGAAAGCAGCTGAAGGAGAAGAAGCAGGAATGGCGATTGTTCCGCAATGCGGTCGATCGTGTATTAGGGGAGGGGCAAGGATGATCAACAAGGACAACCATCCAATTATCGACGATTATTTGGACTCGGTTATTCGGCTTGTTAAAGCGAGAGAGCTTCACAAGGACATCCGGCGGGAAATAGCAGATCATCTGGAGGAGCTCGTCAGCTTGAAGCGGGAGGAGGGCAGCAGTGAGGAGGAAGCGGCCCGTTGGGCAGTTAGACAGATGGGAGAGCCGTCGGTCGTGGGGTCAGAGCTCAATAAGGTACATAAACCGCGCATTCCATGGGGATTGATTGGCTGGGTGGCAGTTTGGCTTATCTTTTCGTTTGTCGCCATGTACGCCGTTGAATTAAGCTATGCCGGCATGGAAAGGCGATCTTATATTCCTTTTTTATTGAAAAAAGTGGAGTTTACCGCAATCGGACTTATTCCCATGGTTTTACTGCTGTTCTTCGATTATCGCCGAATACTGAAATATTCTTGGGGCATCTACATAGGCACGGCTGTGATATCGTTAATTACCGTTCTTTCCGGTAGGCAGATTAACGGTATGAAGGCTTATATTTCGCTCGGCCCTATTCAATTAGATTGGATATCCATCAGTATCTATTTATTTATCATAGCGGCCGCGGGGATATTAAGCAGCATGGACTCAAGCCAACGTTCCGGATGGAAGCAGTATCTTCTGCTTCTGGTTGTGCCGACTTATCTATATTTGATGAGCCCGTCTGTATCCTCCATTATTTTGTATGTCTGCTCCTATCTGATTTTATTATATTTTGTTACGAAAAGCTGGCGTGTTGTTCTGACCCCTATATTGCTATTTGGAGCTTTTGTGGTTGTCATTCTATGGATATCCGAATATAGGCTGGATCGGCTCACCGCCTTTTTGAATCCGTATTCCGACCCGGAAGGCGCTGGGTACATGTATATGCAAATCAGTCAGGCCATACGTTCCGCAGGCTGGTGGGGACATGGTTTGGGCGCAGTGAATATAAGGCTTCCCGAAATTCATACGGATAATTTGTTTACTTATTTGATATACAGCTTAGGCTGGCTGCCGGGCATGGTGATTATTGTGTGTGCCGTATTGTTTGCGGTCCAGATGCTTCAAGCGTTTGCTAATGTTAGAGACCGCTACGGAAAAATACTCATCGGCGGGCTGGGAAGCTTGCTCGTTATGCAATTTGTTTGGAACCTTGGGATGTCGACGGGTGTCCTTCCAATATTGGGCGGCATTTCTCTTCCGTTTTTAAGCTATGGCGGCAGCCATTCTCTTATCGAGATGGTGGCTATGGGGATTATGTTCAGTGTTTACCGGCGTAAGGATATGATTCGAACTCGTGCATAAAAGATAGAGCGAAACGGCGGCCAGACGGATATGGGCTGCGTTTCGTTCTTTTTTTATGTATTCCTTCAATTAGGGTCACAACCTGACAAAAAATTTTGTGGTCTATAAGAAAAAAGACCTAAAATAGCGAATTTTGTAAGATATTTGTAAGGGGTTATATAGTACACTTGATCCAAGTGCTATTGCCAGAATCTGTAATGGGGGATGTCGGCAGGCACAATCGTTCATTGACAATTTTATAGGAGGAGAAACCATGTTTGACAAACAAGGACGCAGTAAGATGAGCGCTCTTCTTGTGGTTGCCATGCTGTTTAGCATGCTGATGCCTGCTATGGCTTTCGGTGCGACGGCTGCGCAGCTCAAGGATACGGCTGATTCTTACGCCCAAAAGGAAATTCAATCGTTAGTCGATTCTGGTATCATCTCTGGCTACGAGGACGGCACGTTCCAGCCTCGCAAAGCGATGACTCGCGCAGAATTGGCGAAAATTATCGTTCTTTCACTTGGACTTAAGGAAAACCCAGATAAAGCCTCAGCCTTCACGGATGTGGACAAAAGCAGCTGGTACAGAGGGTTTGTAGGCGCTCTGGTAGAGTCCGGTATTACTCAAGGCACATCGGATACTACGTTTGCTCCGGATGCCAAAGTGACTCGTGAAGAGCTTGTCGTATTTTTCATACGGGCTATGAAGCTGGAGGAAACCGCCAAGAAGCTGACAGCGGATGCGAAACTGTCCGATTTGAAGGAAGTTTCCAGCTGGGCACAGGCACATGTTTCTTTAGCTTTCAAAGTAGGCTTCGTTAACGGTCTGGAGGACAAGGACGGCTCTTTGAAATTTGCTCCAAAGGATAATGCAGAGCGTCAAGCGTTGGCACGTCTTGCTTACGAGTTCAAAACGAACAAAGACAAGTATGTCGCCAAAGCGAATGAGCTTGCAGCTTCCAAGGGCGTAGAAGGACCGATCAGCTCGGTTTCCGTTGTAAACAATGTAACGGTTGAAGTTACGTTCAACGAAGAAATCAGCGCTCCGAACAAAGCCGACTTCACCTTTGATAACGGCTTGACGGTTACCGCTGCAGAGCTGAAAAAAGACAGCAAGAAAATCGTTGTGTTGACCACTGGCGTTCAAACAGCAGGTACGGTGTACAAGCTGAGCTACAAGGGTAAAGACACAGGCAAAACCATTACCGGTGCAAGCGCAGCTGTTGGCGGTGGTGGAGGCGGCGGCAGCTCCTCTAGACATAATAGCGGAACTACGCCTGGTCAATTATTGAATCTTGGCGGAACTTATACGAATCTGACACTCACGCAATCGGGAGAATTTGGCCCAGCTGACGGTTTCACTACAACGATTACCGGTACGTTGACTATCAACCCTGGCGAGAACGGCGAAGTGAAGCTGAAGAACATTTCGGCAGCTAATATCGAAGTTCTTTCCGGTAGCGATCAGTCGGTGAAGTTCTCTAAATCCAAAATTACATCTTTGAAAGTCAATGCACCAAACCAAGGCAAAAAAGTAAGAATCGAAACCCTGGAAGGCACTAGCGTTGTAACGACCAGTGTGTATTCCCAAGCTATTCTGGAAGGAACAGCAGGCACACTTGGCAACGTAACCGTAGGTCCGGAAGCAGCAGGCAAAACGGTAGCGCTGAAAGGGAATATCGGAAATGTGAAGGTAACTGCTGCCAATGCGGATATTCAGCTTCTTCCTACTGCGGCAGGTGGAGCCACAACTGTAAATGGCTTGGAAATTGCAGCTAATGCAAAAGTAACAACAGATGCGAAAGCGACATTGAAGTCCATCACCATCACAGCTCCAAAAGCATCCGTAGAGTTGAACGGTGCAGGTGCGGTTCAATCCGTGACTGTCTCCCAAGCTGCTGAAGGTGCTACCTTAACGGTAGGTGCTTCGTCCAACATTCAAAGCATTGAAATTAACGCAAACGTTACTTTGGCCGGCGACCCTGCTAAACTTAGCGGAGTCGAAATCAAAGTAGCTGAAGGCGTAACGGTAAGCTTCTCTGATACGATTAAAGACGGATTGAAGAAAGCTGCTATCGATGCCATCACAACTCTCAAAGATTTCCAAGAATACAGCGTGGAGCAAGAACAACTGATCAAAACAGCGGGTATCGCTGTTAACAATGCTTTGACAGCGGGCGTTGCAGAGGAAGATATTACCGGTTACGACAAATATGTTGCAGCGAACAAGCTGATTCAAACGCTGAAGGCTGAGATTTTGGATCAATTGGATGCTGAGAAAGCAAATCTTGATTGGTTGCAGCAGGATATTCGTACCAGCCTCGAGCTGCCTGTATTGGGAATTTACGATTCTGTGATCGCTTGGTCATCTTCCGATTCTCATGTCATTTCTATTGAAGCGATGGAAGGAACAACTCAATTCATCTTGGGTCGTGTTGTTCGTCCGGAAGCGGGACAACCTGATGCGGTTGTAACCCTGACTGCGACCATTACCAAAAATGGTTTGACTGTAACGAGAGAATTTACACTTACCATCAAAGCTCAAACCAACTTGCCTGAAATTCTTGATGTTTCCGCGGCATACTTTGCAAACGAAGGAATTTATATCAAAGGTATCGTTGAAAATGCAACGGACGTTAAGATCACTCTAGTATCCCCGGATGGCGTGAGATCCGACTTCCGTGTGGGTACAGGCGTTGAATTGATTGACAATTATTTTAGATTCGTACATAGCGGTAATCTGGCTAATGGCGAATGGACGTACAAAGTAACGGCAATTTCCGGATCTGCGGTATCTGCTGCAGTAACTGGTACAGTAACGGTAGGAAATGGACCTGTTGAAGAGCAAGTAGCAGCTCCTACAGCTTCTATTGCCTCCGGAACTCAAGTTCCTGCTGGAACTACAGTTCAACTGGAAACCGTTACAGTGGGCGCTTCCGTGTATTACACTTTGAACGGAACGGTACCTACGACGGCAAGCATCTTGTATACAACTCCAATTGCTATTAATGCGGATCTCAACATTAACGCGGTTGCTTATAAAGACGGCAAATACAGCAGTGTTTCCTCTTTCCGTTACACAGTTGCTCCTTCTAATTCCGTGAGTGCAGTAGTATATGCCGTATACTCAACTAACTCATATAATGGTTCTGTAACAGGCACAGTGTATGGTCCATTTGATTTTACTAATAACCGTACTATGTTCGCCGTTCCAAATACGGCAGCAACAGATTATATTATCGTGAAATTCAGCGATGTTCTTGATGTTGATTCATTTGCAGGAGAGCTTAAAGTGCATAATGTGAAAGTAAACGGAGTATCGGTAGGAGCATCGGTATACGATAATGTTTACTTGGTATTCCCAACCAATAATCCGGCGCTTCCTGTTGGAAACCATATTTATCATATCACTGGATTGGAAAGAACAGTAACAACCCAAGTATATAATGTCGATATCACCCTTAAACGACTAAGTAACTGATTTTCATTCGAGTCAACCTTCAGGTTGACTCTTTTTTTCATCCCTTTCACCAGCAAGCAAATAAACGATATAGGGGGGCAACATGAGTCAAAACAAACTATCACTGATCCTTATCCCTATCCTAGTTATTGCAGCCGCTTGGTTTATTTACCCCGCTCTGACCAAGCAGAACGAAGCCGTACACGCCGACGCGCAGGAATATGCGGAAGCCTTGTCTTTAATTCAACAAGGGAAGCTCGATGCGGCCCGAAAAAAGCTGGAAACGGGAATGTTGAAGGAACACGCGGAGGGAAAATATGATTTTGCCCTTGGCAATATCGATCGATTGCAGTCCAACATGGATCAGGCACTCGTCCATTATGCAAAGGCCGTTCAGAAGACTCCCCAACTGAAGGAAGCCTACAACAATATGACGGCTATTTATATGCTGCAGCAAAAGAATGACGAGGCTTTAACTACGGTGAATGACGGGCTGAAGCAGGATCCCAAGGACAAGGAGCTGCTATTTAAAAAGGGTCAGCTGTTATATTTGAAGGCCAACTACGCGCAGGCTGTCGAGGTGCTTCAACCCTTGGTTCATGACGCAGAGTATGTTGAGGCGTATCGTTTTATAGCCCTTTCCTATGTCAAACAAAATGAACGTGCGCAAGCATTGCAGGCTTTGAAAGCTTATTTACAGAAAACACCCCAAGGAAGTCGAGGTCGTACCGAGCTGGAACAGCTTCTTGCCGATTTGGAAAAGTAAAAGAGAGGGTTCCCACTCTCTTAGGCTGTTGAGAAACTTAGCTTTGTGTGAACTATTGCTGCATGTGGAGGTGGGGTATACCTCGGAGGAGTTTACGTCCGCCTTTGAAACGCGTGAAAATACTGCTGAATATAATGACATTTCACGGGTTTCAACAGCGGCTGGAGGGGTATACCTCACCGGAGTATTTTAGCAATAGCTCAAACTTCACATGCTTCTCAACAGTCTTAGAGAGGGGTACCTCTCATCGTAAAACGAGTCCCATTTTCGAGAAAGTTTTTCTTATAGATCAAGAAGGAATAACAGTATGGTTGTCGAATTGATCTTACGAGTCCTAAGAACTATTTTCCTTTTGATGAGAGTGATTATATATGGACCATAGACCTATATCCAACGTGAGTCTCGAGGATTATACCCATATCATTTTGCGAATGGAACGCAGTGTATTGAATGGAGATTCAGTGGATAAGAACGTATTGGCACAAATTCCCGTTCGTTTGCTTCAAAACTCCCCCTTACTGCTAGAGCAGCAGGCCGCAAGCTATTTTCATGACGGAAACTTACCGGAAGCAAGGGCCGCGGCAAGCATGGCCGTGAGAGTCTTTGCCCAGCAAACCCACGCACACAGGCTGAATTCGGCACTCTCTCTTCTCTGTATGATAAATGTAAGGCTGGGTGAGCTTCGTGATGCCGAAACGATCCTTGTCTTTTTGAAGGAACAGTGGGATCGACAGCCGGACGAGCTTGATGGGAAAGCGTGTATGGCATTGGCTAAGGGATTTTTTTTGATCGGAGATCCAACCAGGGAGAAGGAGTTCGGTATAGCTGCCAAGGAACGGTTTATTCGACATGGGCAGCTTGGGGAAGCGGTACAGGCCTGTCTGGACATGGCGGCCTCCCGAATGGTGACCCTTTCCGATCAAGAGATGGCTTCTGTTCATTTGTTTGCAGATCAGCAGGCAAGGCTGGACGGTCGATGGGAGTCGAATCGTCAGGTTCTGCAAAGTATGGATTGTATAAGGCAGGGGGATTGGGAGTCGGCCGTTCGGTGGCTGGAGCAAGTGGATTCGCATGCTTTATCCTACGAACACCGGGCCGGCTGCATATTGAATGAATGCAGAGCTTCTCTTTTCAAAGGCATTTCACTCTCTGAGCAGGAGCTGGAAAGGGTTCAGGGCATTGTAAAACAGTACGGAAGCGATTTATTCATCCGTTTTGAAGCGTACAGCTTGCTTTATCAAAGTGCGAAAATGGATCGACAACACTCTCTTGTAAATGAATATTGGCATTGCCTTAGAGCGGCTGCCGATATCACGAGATACCCATGGCATCAACAGTGGATGCAACAGCAAGAGGAGCATCAGGAGTCGTCAAGTGCCCTGAGCTGGAAAGTCCAGCTGTTCGGCAAGCTGAAGTTCGTACAGGGCTCTCATGAAAGACAGGATCTGGATTGGAAAAGGAAAAAGGCGGTAGAGCTGCTGGTCTATTTATTGATGCAGCCCCAATTTTCGGCCACCAAAGAGCAGGTGATGGAAGACTTGTTCGGATCGATTTATGTGGACAAAATGGCCAATCAGCTGTACGTCATCGTCCATCAACTGAAGCAGACCTTGAAAAAGGAGCTGGGCTCCGAGCAGGCAGTTATTTTAAAGGATGGGCTCGTACGGCTGCAGGAGCATTTGGTCAAAGAAACGGATGTGGAACAGTATGAGGCTCTGCTGCGTGAAGCAGACCAAGGTTGGGACCACTTTCGCTCCAAAGCCATTGATCTGTATAAGCAGGCTGCTGTAATGTACAGGGAATTTGCTCCGGAAATCCGTTATGCCGACTGGTCGGAGAGATACAGGATTTCTCTCCAGGATAAGCAGGCGGCAGTGCTGAAGCGATTGGCAAGGGAAGCCAAGGACCACTCTCAGTACGATCAGTCGGAAGCCTACTACAAGGATTGGATCGCACTATGCCCTACCCAGGAAGAAGCTTATCAGGGACTTATTGAGCTCTATGTGATGGATTCTAGGAAGCAGGAAGCATTAATCTATTATCGCAAGTGGGAGAAAATATGCATGGAGGAATTCGGTGTCGATCCGAGCCCGGATATGAACACATCGTTCTTATCTTCATGAGTCAAGGCACACCATAACGGGGGGCTGAAACGGGATGAGCTTAAGAATAAGGACAGAGGGGCCGGCTCTGATTATTGACTTCGCAGGAGCGGTGGATCAGCATGCGGAGGAACGGTATCTTCGTCATCGTGATTGGCGTCAAGGTTTGGGAGACGGAAGACGCACGCTCATTTTGAACTTTAGTGAAATGAGCTTCATACACATCACCGGAATCACGATGTTAGTCCGCCTGGCGCAGTACGGCGAGGAAGGGCAGTATCAGACCTTTGCATACGGCCTGTCGGAGCAGTATCATAAGCTCTTCCGCCTCATTGGACTGACACAGCATATGATGATTTACCCGGATGAATATACGCTGATGCGAAGATTGAAATCGCTGGAGGAAATTTCGTAGCTTCAAACTCTAATGGTTGATTTTACAATATGGTTCGTCAGAGAGGCTGGTTTTTAACTGAGCCGCCGAAGAAGATTCCATTCATACCCACCTTGGACGTATCCTAATGGATAGGTCTTTTTTTTGCATTATGGCTCCTATACGATAGGGCAAGGAACTATGTGGTGCAAAATACTATATATTTGTTCACAATTTGGACACATTTTTTTAAGCTAATTTTCAGATTGGTTTAAGCTGCTTTTATTGTTTTATTTGTATATTGTTGGGGGTTAAGCAGTTGTCATAATGGAAATGGCTTAAGTAGGCGCATATTTCGTTTCGAATGGAGGTTTTCATGCGTGCTTGAGGTAAAGCAGGTAAGTAAGCTGTACGAGAATCAAAGAGGGGTCCACAACATTGATTTTTCCATGAGCCGTGGCGAAATCGTTGGTTTTTTGGGACCGAACGGCGCAGGAAAAACGACTACGATGCGGATGATCACCGGCTATTTGAATCCTACGATGGGATCCATTGCGATCGACGGGTTATCTATGGCCAATCATCCGAAGAAGGCAAGACAAAAGATCGGATATTTACCTGAAACACCTCCGTTATATCCGGAAATGACGGTGGAAGCCTATTTGAAGTTCATTGCCGATTTGCGCGGGATTCCCGGAAGAGAACAGAAAAAGCGCGTCGGAGAAGTCATTGAACGGCTTGGGCTTCAGGGCCGTGAACGGCAGATTATTCGCGGACTGTCCAAAGGGTATAAGCAGCGGATGGGATTGGCGCAGGCCATTCTGCACAGTCCGGATTTGCTTGTGCTGGACGAGCCGACTTCGGGCCTGGACCCGAAGCAGATTATTGAGATTCGCCAGCTGATCCGAGAGCTGGGCGAGAATCATACGGTGCTGCTGAGCACGCACATTTTGCCGGAAATCAATGCGCTGTGCAACCGCGTATTGATTATTAACCAAGGCCGCATCGTGATGGACGGCCATCCCGATCAGCTGGCTCAATCGATGGGCGAGCGTTTCGAAGTCTCGCTCGAGGTCAAAGGGCCGCGCCAGGCCATACTGGCCGAGCTGCGCGGCATGTCCGCCATCGCCACCGTGCAGCCGCTGGCGGAAGAGCCCGCGGCCGCTGCACCGGCCGCGGAGACCACAGCTGCGCCCGAGCCGGCCGAGGGCGCAGAAGCCTCGCAGGCTGAGCCTACGGCCGCGCCTGCGCTTGCATCCACGGTCGAGCCGACCGTGAAAGTGCTTGTGTCCGCGAAGGATAACGCGGACATTCGCGAAGAGATCTTCTACCGCATGGCGGAGCTGCGCTATCCGATCTTGTCGATGAAGAAAGAAAGCTTGAGTCTTGAAGACATCTTCCTCAAGCTGACGACCAATGAAGCGACGGAAGCTTCCGACAACGAGTCGGCCGCGGCACAAGAGGAGGAGGTGACCCCGAATGCGTAGAACTTGGGCGATTTGCAGGAAGGAGCTGCAAATGTATTTTTACTCGCCGACCTCCTATGCGGCGTTTGCATTCTTTTTCTTAATTGTAGGGTACATGTTCAGCTCGAACTTTTTATACTCCATGATGATCGACGTGCGTATGGTGACCAGCCCGGTCAGCTTCCTTTATTTGCTCGTGATTCCTTTCTTGACGATGCGTCTTGTCTCCGACGAGCTTCGGCATGGCACCGATGAGCTGCTGCTCACTTCACCGGCCAGCATTACAGAAATTATTCTCGGCAAATATTTGGCCGCCGTCGTCGTTCAATTGCTTTTGGTCGGAGGATGCTTGCTGTATCCTCTCATCATGAGCTCGTACGGCAAGATCGATCAGCCTGTCATGTGGCTTTCGTTCCTAAGCATGTTCCTGCTTGGAGCGGCCATGATGGCGGTTGGCTTGTTTGCATCCACGCTTTCCTCCCACCAAATGCTTTCCGGCTTGGCGGGTATCGGAATGCTGCTTGTGCTGTGGACGATCGATTGGCTGGGGGATACCGTTGCTACGGGACGGTCCAAAGAATATCTCAGTCTTTTTTCTATCGTCACCAGAGGCAGCAACTTGCAAAAGGGTGTGTTGAATTTCGCAGACATTCTCTTTTACGTGACGCTGGCCATTGTGTTTATCGTATTGAGCATCCAGGTGCTTGAAAGAAAACGTTGGAGATAACCGGCTTTGCCTGAAGGCGCAAGGCAGAAGGGGGAAAGGCAATTGAATAAGTGGATTCGCGGAACGAATGCGGTCGTGCTATCGCTTGCGGTAATCGGCATCTTCATCGTCCTGACGATTTTTCTTAACTCTACGAAGACGCTGCAGGTCGATTTGACGCAAAATAAACAATACACTTTATCCGATCAGACGATCAACACGTTAAAATCACTCGACAAAGATGTTCATATTATTGCGTTTACCAGCTCGCAAACGAATTTGACCATGAATCGTGAAGTCGTCGATATGGTGCAGGAATATAAAAAACGCAGCAGTAAAATCGTATTTGACCAGTATGATATGGAGAAGAACCCGGAAATAGCCAATCAGTATCAAGGGATCGACCCTTCCGGCGTCTTGGTCGTCGAAAGCGGCACCCAGAAGAAGATGGTCAATTATTACGACATGTTCCAGGGCTCGGGACAATCCCAATTTGATTACCAGTTCAGCGGGGAGCAGAAGCTGACGCAAGCCTTGGTGAATTTGAATGTCAAGGATAAAATAACGGTGTACTTCTTGTCCGGACACAATGAAACGCCGTTGAACCAAATGACCTTGCTGCAAAGCTCGTTAGAGAACGAGAACTATACGGTGAAGGACCTGAACCTGCTTCGCGAGGGTAAAATTCCTGATGACGCGCAGGCACTGTTCATCATCGGCGCTCAAAACGATCTAAGCGACAAAGAAGCCGAGGTTATCAAGGAATATCTAAAAGGCAACGGCAAGCTGTATATGACGCTTGGATTTACGGAAAACATGGTGACATCCTGGAAAAACCTAGATTCCATCATGGCCCAATATGGCATTACGGACCAGCATGCCGTAGCCGTAGATTCGAAGCAAAGCCGATTGGTATCCCCGCTCACGATTATTCCTGAGTACGGGTATCATGAAATCACCAACAAGCTGCAGGATAATAACCTGCTCATGCAAATGGGGCTGGCCGTTTCCTTGAATGCAGACCCTGCGGCTGCTGATTACAAGGCGACCAGCATTTTGAAGACGACCGACTCTGCCTACGGCGAGACGGATTTATCCGGGCTGGTTAAAGGAAAAACCAGCAAAGACGACAAGGATATCAAAGGTCCTCTGAATTTGGGTTATGTCGTTGAGACCAAAGACAGCAAGCCTAAGGCCGTTATATTAGGCAGCTTTACGTCCTTAAGGGATGACTTCTTCCAGCAGCAGGGCAATCGCGACTTTGCCTTGAACAGCGTAGGCTGGCTGCAGGAGCAAAAAGAACAAGTGACGATTCGTCCGCGTGAAAATCAACAGCAGCCTGCGATGATTACCGGAGGTCAAGCATTAACCATTTTCTACGGCACTGTACTAGTGTTCCCGTTACTCTTCCTCATCGTGGGCGGCACGATTTGGTGGAGGAGGAGAAAAGGATGAAGAGGCTCATTCCGACGATCATACTGGTACTCATTTGCATAGGCGGTTTCTGGTACGCATCCAGCAAGGACTTTTTCAAGGAGAAGCAAGAGCCTGCTGCATCGCTTGCCAAGGTCAATCAGCAGGATGTAGCGAGCTACACGATCAAAACGGGAGATACCGAGATCGAAATGCAGCAGAAAGACGGTAAATGGACTATGATCAAGCCGTCGGCATTACCCTTGAACGAATACAGCGCCAAAGGCTGGATTGATTCCTTTAACGGGCTAACCAAAGAGTCGACTATTGACGCGGAAGGGAAAGAGCTGACCAAGTATGGATTGGATAAGCCGCAGCAGCAGTTTTCGGTGAAGCTGAACAACGGCACCGTCCAAACGCTTAGCGTAGGCAACGCGATGCTCGTTCCGGGTTATGATTATGCCATGCTCAGCGGCTCTCCCGAGGTATTTAAAATCAGTGATTCCCAAGTGAAGTCGCTTGCCAAGACCCAGCTGGATTTGATGGAGAAAAGCCCGATCCGGCTGGAGTATGAGCAGGTAAGAGGCATCACCGTGGAATGGAAGGGACAGAAGTGGACGCTGACCAAGACGGACACGGATAAAAAATCCTACGAAGCGAATTGGAAGCTGGGCGATAAAGAATTGAAAGGCTCTGATGCCAGCTCTTATCTGGATAAAGTGCAGTTCTTATCGACCGAACAGCTTGCCAAACCGGCGGATCAGGTGAAGATGGATACGCCGGAGCTTCGGCTGGAGGTTAAATACGCCGATGCGTCCAATAAAGAGACTACGGTAGTCTACTTGGGCAAGGTGGATAAGGATAACCTGTGGCTTACCCAGCAAGGCGGCCAATGGGCTTACTCTCTGCCAGTAACCTCGATCGAGGAGCTGGCGGATAAGTATAAGCAGCCTCCTCAACCGCCTGAACAACCGGCGCAGTCGCCATCGCCAGAACCGTCGCAATCCCAATAATTAAGGCTTGGCCTATCGCCCCCTCTTGTTATTACAGGAGGAGGGCGATTTTTTTATTCCAACTTTGGAAAGATCCTGCACATAGTTTTCCACATCTTGGGCAACCTAGACTTGTCAAAACGAAAGGAGGACAAATCGATGTTTACTCAGCAAGGGCAGCAACAGCAGCAAGGTATGAACACGGTCAGCTCCAAGGAATTGGCGTACATAACCGACAGCTTGAAAAACGAAGATTTACTGGCTAAATTGGCCGTCCACGGATTGGCGGACTGTCAATCTCCGCAGCTGAAGCAGAAGCTGGCGCAGATTGCCCAGGACCGTCTGCACCATTCCGATCAATTGCTTAGAACGCTGCAGCAGCAAACGCAAATGACTCACTAAATGACGCAGGAGGTGCACATCTGATGTATCAACAGCAAAATTATATGAATCAACCGACCCATCAGCATACGCCGCTTCAAGAGCAGGATTGGGGCAACCTGGTTTTGTCCGAGCTGAAGCGTACGGCCCGTGAATACACGACGGCCGCTTTGGAAGCAACCCACCCGGCGATCCGCCAAACGTTCCAAAGCTTGTCCCAAAGAACGATGCAGGAGCAGGCAGAATTATATCAGGTTTTATCCCAATTGAACGGATATGGTTCTGTACAATCGGCGAATCAGCAGGAGGTTCATCAAGAGATTCAGCAGCAGGTTCAGAAGGTTGAGCAGCTGCAATCCATCGTTCAACGTTCGATCCAGAGCGCCAATATGAATGCCGGCATCATGTACCAGCAGCAGCCGATGTATAGCGCGAACCCTCAATTTCAGCAGCAGCCGTCTTATTCCGGTTATGAAGCAGGCGGCTATGCGGGAATGGGTTCGGGGGCTTACCAGCAGCCATCTTCTCAAGCACAAGGGTATGGACAAGGGGGCTTCGGTTCCGCTTACGGCTCGTCCGTCGGCAGCTCGATACACAGCCAGGGCGGGGCGGGCTTCGGCAGCACCGCGGGAAGCGGGATGACCGGCATGAGCCAGAATCAAAATCCGATTACGCAAAGCATTGCCAATGAATATACCGGCTCGGCTTACAAAACAACGTCTGCAGGTACAGCTACTGGCACGTCCACGCAGTCTCTGGGCGGGTCCTCGACTGCCAAGTATGGCAGTGGTAATGAGTCTTACTCGGCTGTAACGGCATCCGATTCCCGAGGCGGTAACAGCTACAACTGGACGGATGATAACGCAGGTGCAGCAAGCAGCAGTGCGGCACATACAACAAGCAATCGTGGTGGTAACAGCTTTGACTGGCACGATTCCGACGATCAGTCCAGCGCCTCCTCTTCCTTGTCTGCTTCTCATGATAAATCGTCATCCTTCGGCAGCGGAAAGTTCATGTAATACTCCCGAGGGTACCATAAGGCCCCTGCATATATTGCAGGGGTTTTCTATGCGCTCTCCCCCCAAAACCGGAATTTGCTTCGAAGCCTACTGGAATATATAGCAATAGTTCAAGCTCTATAGGTTTTCAACAACAATGCCCCCCTCCGCGGGGTTCTTTTGTTCGCTGCAACCCATGGAAAGCAGTATAATGAAACTGGTTGAAAAAAATGCTTTATTAGTGGGGTGTGTTCCTTGTATCGGATTCTTATTGTGGAGGATGACGATAAAATCGCATCGATTTTGCAATCGTATATGGAGCGGTATGGCTATTCGCCGCAGAGAGCGACTGATTTTCGGGATATCAAGCAGCAATTTATGACACATAAGCCGGATCTGGTATTGCTGGACATTAACCTGCCGCATTATGACGGGTTTTATTGGTGCCGGCAAATCCGGACCGTGTCGAATGTGCCTATTATATTTTTATCCGCACGCGTCGGGGAGATGGATCAGGTGATGGCTATCGAGAATGGCGGTGACGATTATATTACGAAGCCGTTCCATTTGGATGTGGTCATTGCCAAGGTAAAAAGCGTGCTGAGAAGAACCTACGGAGAATATGCGGGAGCGAACCCAATGCCGAGGGATACTATGAATATAGCCGGTTTGATTCTGGATACTTCCAAAAACACGATGGAGTGGAACGGAGTCAAAATGGACTTGTCGCGTAACGAGTTTTTATTGATGAATAGTCTGGCGAGACATGCGGATCGAATCGTGACGCGGGAAACTTTGCTGGAGGCGTTATGGGACGATATTGATTTCGTGGACGATAACACTTTAACTGTGAACGTAACACGTGTGCGCAAAAAGCTGGAGGAGCTCGGCATAGTCAAAGCCATAGAAACGGTACGCGGGCAGGGCTACCGGCTTAATACATCCTGGGGGAGTACGAAGTGAGAGGAATAGACTTTATATCGGACAGGCTAGGCTATATCATCATTTATTTGGTGAATATTGCCCTTGCCCTATGCGTCGTTGAATTGGCTCTGCAACCACAGGGGGTATCGCTCCAAACGGACAATATCGTATATATTATTATTTTATCGTTAGCGGGTGTATGTACTTATTTGCTTATTGATTACGTACGGCAAAGGGAGTACTTTCTCCGGCTGTCTGGGATTCGCAAGCACCATGAGCCTATGGAGCGTATCAGCGGCTTGCCAGTAGGTGTGAAAAAGGAACAAATGATCATGATGGAGCTGATGCATGAGCTGTACAGCGGGTGCGAGGAGCGGTTGGCGCAATACAGAAAGCAGCAGGAGCAGCATGATGTGTTTATTCGACAGTGGGTTCATCAGATGAAAACACCTGTATCCGTCATCGATCTTCTGACACAGAAGACAGAATCCTCGGAAGAGCATGTTCCGCTGACTGTGCTGCAAAGCATCCAGGAGGAGAACGACCGTTTGGCGCATGGGCTTGATATGATGCTGCAGACCGCGCGTCTGGAGAAGTTCGAGCTGGATGTGCATGTGAAACAAGTCAACCTGGAGCAAACGATCCGAAGTGTCATCAATGAACATAAGAGGGCCTGCATTCGACGCGGAGTATATCCCAAGTTGACGGTCGAAGCTGATGTCCGGTTTGTAGAAACCGATGAGAAGTGGATCGCGGTGATCATTAGGCAAATTGTCACCAATGCCATTAAATATGCCAAGAGAACGGCCGATCCGGCAGACAAGCAGCTTGAGATCAAGCTGTCCAAGGGCAAGGACGGGGTCTGCGCGTCTTTTAGCGACACGGGAATCGGTATCCCGGAGCAGGATTTGCCTCGCGTCTTCGAGCCTTTTTTCACCGGAGAGAATGGCCGGAAGGTAGGGGAGTCGACCGGCATGGGCCTTTATTTGGTCAAGGAGCTTTGCCGCAAGCTTGGACATCGCGTACAGATCGCCTCCATCGAAGGGGAGGGAACGACGGTTACTCTGCATTTTCCGCCTTCTTCGGTGCTCCATGACATTCTTACACGATAGAAAGGTGACAACATTGTAAGAAAGACGTCTGTTTTGTAAGGTGAATCGATAGCGGCTTGGGCCCTCCTTTTTTTATACTAGAGGCAGTTACGTAAAGAGTGATCGTAAGGAGGCCATGCACATGGCAGTATTAAGAACGGAGAATTTATGCAAAACCTACGGGTCCAAAAACGGCAATGCCTTCTATAAAGCACTGGATCAAGTGCAGCTGGAGGTTCAGGAGGGGGAGTTCGTCGGTGTCATGGGGCCTTCGGGCAGCGGCAAGACGACGCTTCTTAATCTTCTCGCGACTATAGATAAGCCTACTTCAGGACATATCGAAATCAATGGAACGAACCCTAGTAAGCTGAATAATAAACAGCTTGCTTTATTTCGGCGCAGACAGCTAGGATTTATATTCCAGGATTTTAACCTGCTGGAGACGCTGAGTATAAAAGAAAACATCATCCTGCCTCTCGTGCTGGAAAATACAAAAGCGGCAGAAATCGAGCGGAAGGTTCAGGAAATCGCCGAAACGCTCAACATCACCCATCTGCTGGATAAGCGCACCTATGAGGTGTCCGGAGGACAGCAGCAGCGAGCCGCCATAGCCCGCGCCATGATTCATCAGCCCGCTCTCCTGCTGGCCGATGAGCTGACAGGGAACCTGGATTCAAAGGCTGCCAAGGATGTCATGGAGTCGCTCAAGGAAATGAACGAGGAGCGGGGGGCTACCATTCTTATGGTGACCCACGATCCTTTTGCTGCGAGCTATTGCAAACGAATCCTTTTTATAAAGGACGGCAGGTTGTTCAATGAAATTCGCAGAGGCTCCAACAGGCAGGCCTTCTTCCAGCAAATCCTGGATGCCCTAAGCTATTTGGGAGGGAACTTCGATGACTTTTCGACAGCTCGCTCTTAAAAATATTCAAGGCAATTGGCATCGATACATCGCTTTTTTCCTGAGCAGCACGTTTTCCGTTATGATCTTTTACATCTATGCCTCCTTTATTTTTCATCCCGATGTGGTGAATGGAACGATCCAGGCGGCTGCCAAGGTAAGACAGGGAATGGTGGGCTGTGAATTCCTGATCGTAATTTTTTCGTTTTTCTTCGTGCTTTACGCCAGCTTCGCTTTTTTGAAGACGCGCAAGAAAGAAATCGGTCTGCTGACCCTGTTCGGCATGACCCGATCTCAAATTAATAGGCTTGTGCTTTATGAGAATGTCGCCATCGCCATCCTATCCATCGTCGTCGGCTGCGGTCTCGGCACCCTGTTCTCCAAGCTGTTTTTTATGGCTTTAGCCGAGCTCTTGCAAGTGGATAACCCGATACGGTTTCTTATCGTTCCGAAGGCGCTATTTATTACAGCGATCGGTTTTCTGGTGTTGTTTTTCGCCATTACGCTAATTACATTGGTCGGCATGAGCAGGAATCAGGTCATTGAGCTGTTAAAGGCGTCCAAGCAGCCCAAAACGATGCCGGTATCATCCAAATGGCTTGTCCTTTTGTCGGCGGCTTGTCTTATCACAGGGTATTACTTTGCTTATACTACAACTCCAAACAACCTGGTCGTTGTGATGCTGCCTGTTATCTTTCTTGTGGTGGTGGGCACGTATTTTCTGTTTACCCAAGCGAGCGTGGCGATCTTGAAACGACTGCAGCGGCTGCCTCATATTTACTATCGCAACATCCAGCTGATTACGATCTCGCAGCTTGTCTTCAAAATGAAGGATAATGCCAGAATCCTGTTTACAGTATCTATTTTAAGCGCGGTTATTTTATCGGCGTCAGGGTCGGTATATATGTTTTATCAAGGCGCCCGGGGGCAGATCCTGGACCATTTTCCCCAAACGATCGGTTATGTGGCTAAAGGCTCTGACATTCCTGCTTCTTTGGAGCCTGAGCGGGTGAAAGAGGTTATGTCCCGTCAAGGGATACAAGTGGATCATCAGATTCAAACGGCGGGCATTCTTACCTCTATTCAAATCAAGGCCTTTCATAACAGGGAGATCAAAGCCCTCCTCTTGCCGTATGACCTTTATAACGACCTGGCAAGGCAGAATCAGAGACAAGGCGGCGGCAAGTCCAATATCACCGTTGAACCGGGTCATGCGCTGATCATCAATCCTTACTCCGAATCCGAGGTGGTCCTCTTTGGAAAAGGCGATTTATTGTCGACGACCGCGGCAGGGTCTGAACTAACGCTGCGAATGGACGGCCAGCTGGACGGCGCTATCTTGAACCCTATATTGGAAGCAACCTATATCGTTCTGCTTAACGATAAGCAATTTCAATCCATACTTAGTTCAACGCCGGAGGAGCGAAAAGCCTCTTATATCGGTTACGAGCTGAAGGACTGGGAAAACGCAAACGGGGCCATCAAGGAGCTGGAAGACAGTCTGACTGCCGAGCAGAAAAAGCGGTTCGCCAATCGGACGGAAGCCTTCTGGGGCATGAAGCAGTTCAGTTCCTTAACGCTGTTCATAGGGATGTTTGTCAGCGTATTATTCTTTATGGCGTCCGGAAGCATGCTGTATTTCAAGCTGTTTACGGAGCTGCAGGAGGATCAGGCTCAGTACAAGGCATTAAGCCGGATCGGCGTCTCCATGCAGGAAATACGCAAAATTACGAATATCCAAATCGGGCTCATCTTCTTTATCCCTGTAGTGGTCGGTAGCATCCACGCCGGATTTGCTTATAAAGCGCTAAGTAATCTCGTCAGTATTTCCGTCTGGAAATACGGATTGGCGATTATGCTGATTTACGCGGTGATGCAGCTGTTTTACTTCCTGCTGACACGACAGGCCTATATGAAACAAATGAAGCATGAATAGAGAAACGGACTAGGAACAAGTGTTCCTGGTCTTTTTCTTTTTAAGCCGGCGAAATGTTGGGGAAAATTGGATAAAAACGGATTTGACACGGTATTCCCGGTAGCATAGACTAGCTGTAGAGAAGGTTGAAATAGTACGTTTTGAAAGCGCCAAATCAAGAACGGAGGCCGTGCATTGCATTCGGATTTTAAGCAGTGGAGTCATATGTTTAAGCTGGACCCGGACCGGGAACTATCGGATGAATGGCTGGAAAAGGTATGTCTTTCGGGAACCGATGCCATTATGGTTGGAGGCTCTACAGGGGTTACCTTTGACAATACAGTAGATCTTTTATCGCGGATTAGAAGATACGAGGTGCCTTGTGTACTGGAGGTATCCGATCTGGATGCCATCGTGCCGGGCTTTGACAGTTTTTTTATTCCCATGGTATTGAATGCGGGGAATCCTCAATGGATCGTAGGACATCACCAGAGAGCGCTTCGTGAATACGGAGCTCTATTGGACTGGAGCCAAGTGGCGACGGAAGGATACGTGATATTGAACGAGCAGTCCGCGGCAGCGCAGATAACAGAAGCGAATACGGCGCTGGACATCAAGGATGTCGAGGCCTATGCCAGAATGGCGGACCGCTTGCTGCATTGTCCGGTTTTTTATATGGAATACAGCGGTGTGTTTGGCAATATGGAATGGGTGGCTCGAGTGAAGGGGCTCCTGAAGGACGCGAGATTGTTTTACGGAGGCGGTATTGATAGTCCGGAGAAGGCTTATCAAGCGGCCGCGGCAGCGCATACCGTTATTGTGGGCAATGCCGTCTATGATCAGCCGGATCAGGCTTTGGCCACCGTACAAGCGGTAAGAGAGGCAAAGGCCGCAAGCAATATGCAGTGAAAGGAATTGAAGTACAATGAACGATACGTTTGACATATTTGCATCCATACAAACCTTGAACCCTCAGCAAAAGAAGGCCGTAGAAACCGTAGACGGCCCATTGTTGATTATGGCGGGAGCGGGCAGCGGTAAAACCCGCGTGTTGACGCACCGGATCGCCTATTTGATAGCCACGAGAAAAGCAGCCCCTTGGAGCATACTGGCCATCACCTTTACGAATAAAGCGGCTAGAGAGATGCAGGAGCGCGTAGGCAAGCTGGTGGGCCCCGGCGGCCAGGACATCTGGGTATCTACGTTTCACTCTATGTGCGTAAGAATTCTTCGCAAGGACATATCGCGCATCGGGTTTTCTTCCAGCTTTACTATTCTGGATTCCGGCGATCAGCTGTCCGTTGTCAAGAACTGCATGAAGGAGCTTAACATCGACTCCAAGAAATTCGAACCGAAAGCGGTTCAGGCTGCCATCAGTACGGCCAAGAACGAGCTGAAGACGCCGGAAATGCTCGAGAACCTGATCGGGGACTATTTTGACGGCATTGTGGCCAGGGTGTACAAGCTCTACCAGAAAAAGCTGAAGATGAACAACTCTTTGGACTTTGACGACCTGATTATGACCACGATTCAATTGTTCAAGGAAGTTCCGGAAGTGCTGGAGTTTTACCAGAACAAATTCCAATATATCCATGTAGACGAATATCAGGATACGAACCGCGCTCAATATATGCTGTGCCTCATGCTTGCAGACAAGCATAAACGCATTTGTGTCGTAGGGGATAGCGATCAGTCGATCTATCGTTGGCGCGGCGCGGATATCAGCAATATCCTGAACTTTGAGAAGGATTACCCTAACGCGACGACCATATTGCTGGAGCAAAATTACCGGTCGACCTCGAATATCTTGAATGCCGCGAACAAGGTTATTTCCAACAATGCTGGACGCAAGGCCAAGAACCTGTGGACCGATAAGGGCGAGGGCAATAAAATTCGCTTCTATCAAGCGGATTCGGAGCATGAAGAAGGGTACTTTATCACCAATGAAATTAATAAAAATGTAAAAAACGGCAAACGATACGACCAGCATGCGATCTTATACCGTACGAACGCCCAGTCCCGGGTTATAGAGGAAATATTGATCAAATCGGATATTCCTTATCAGATCGTCGGCGGCATCAAGTTCTATGACCGTAAAGAGATCAAGGATATTCTTGCTTACTTGCGGCTTATTTCCAATACGGATGACGATGTAAGCTTTATGAGGATTGTCAATGTACCCAAGCGCGGGATCGGTGATACGACGGTCGATCGCTTAATGGAGGCGGCAGGCAGACGAGGCATTTCGATGTTCGCGATGCTTGAAGAGATCGATGGTCTGGAAATCAGCGGCAAAGCGAAGAACGCGCTGAGTGATTTCCGCGAGATGATCGACAATCTGAATCGAATGGTCGAATATTTATCTGTCACCGAGCTGACGGAAAAAATGCTGGAGCTCACGGAATACCGGCTGGAGCTGCAGCGTGAGAAAACGATCGAGTCGACGGCCCGGCTTGAAAATATAGATGAGTTCCTGTCCGTTACGATGGAATTTGAAAAGCGCAATGAGGATAAATCGCTCGTTTCCTTCTTGACCGATTTGGCGCTTATTGCCGATATCGACTCGATGAACGATGCCGCGGAGGATGCGGCCGATGCCAATAATTCGGTCGTTCTCATGACGATGCATAGCGCAAAGGGACTGGAATTCCCTATCGTGTTTATCATCGGGATGGAGGAGGGCGTGTTCCCTCACAGCCGCGCTTCTAATGATAATGAGGAGCTTGAGGAGGAGCGGCGGCTTGCCTACGTCGGTATTACCCGCGCGGAACAAGAGCTGTTCCTGACCTGCGCCAGAATGCGGACGCTCTTCGGCCGTACGAACATGAACCCTCCATCCCGGTTCTTGAGCGAGATTCCGGAGGAGCTGCTAGAGGCAGCTTCGCCTGGAGGGACGATAGGCGGCGGCCGGGCGGTCAGCTCCTGGGGGAGCCGGGAGGGCCGTTACGGCAACGGAGGCAGCTTCGGCTCCGCCGGGGCTGGAAGCACCTCTACGGCGGTGCCGAGCAAAGCGGCCGGCTTCCGGCCTACCGTGGGAGGCGCCGCTTCATCCGCTGCACGGCCTGCGGCAACCGCCAGCGGTGGCGCAGCCAAGCAGGTAGGCGACTACAAAATGGGCGATAAAGTCTCCCATGGCAAATGGGGAACCGGCGTTGTTGTCGCAATCAAGGGTGCCGGCGATGATACAGAGCTGCAGATCGCCTTTCCGGCGCCAGTCGGAGTCAAACGGCTGCTTGCCAAGTTTGCGCCGATTACCAAGGAAAGCTGAAGTTAGAATGCCCAGGAACGGATTCTATTTGGAGAGGAAGGTTTTCTTTATATGACGGATGCTCTGCAGGCCATGAAAGCCCTCATCGAAGAAATTAACCATCATAATTATTTGTATTACACGAAGGATGAACCAAGCATCAGCGATGCGGAGTACGATAAATTGTACGACCGTCTGGTCGCTATGGAGCGGGAGACGGGAATTACACTGCCCGACTCCCCAACCCAGAGGGTCGGAGACCAGCTCTTGAAAGGTTTCGATGAGCATAAGCACAGATCAAGGCTGTGGAGCTTGGATAAGGCCCAGAATCTAGACGATTTGATGGCGTGGCATACTCGTGCTTCCAAGCTTGTTAACGACTACAACAGCCGCAATCCGGAGAATCCGCTTCCGCCGCTTTCCTTTGTCGTGGAGTTAAAGTTTGACGGGCTGACCCTCAACCTGACTTATGAGAACGGGGCTCTGGTCCAGGCGGCTACGCGCGGGAACGGAGTGGTCGGCGAGGGCATATTGGCTCAGGTTAAGACAATCCGGTCCATTCCGCTGACCATTCCTTACAATGAAGGCGTCATTGAAATTCAGGGCGAAGGCATCATGAACCTGTCCGTGCTGGAGGAGTACAACAAAACCGCGGCAGAGCCGCTTAAAAACGCCCGTAACGCGGCTGCAGGGGCGCTTAGAAACCTGAACCCTAAAGTAACGGCGGAACGGAAGCTGAACGCTTATTTTTATAATGTAGGCTATACGGACGGCCTGGCCTTTGAGGACCATCGGGAGATGGTAGATTTCCTGCGGGACAACCGTTTCCGGGTGAGCCCGTTCGTCAAATTTTTCGATTCCATCGAAGCGGTCGTGCAGGAGCTGGAAAGCATCCTTTCGATGCGCAATACCTTCGACTTTTTGATCGACGGACTCGTCGTCAAAATCAACGATATGCGCACGCGGGAAGTGCTCGGCTACACCGATAAATTTCCGCGCTGGGCTGTCGCCTATAAATTCGAGGCGGAAGAGGCGGTTACCACGCTCTTGTCCGTATCCTGGGAAGTGGGCCGAACGGGCAAAATTACTCCTGTAGCCAAGGTCGAGCCTGTCGACATAGCAGGGGTTACAGTACAGAACTGTACGTTGAACAACATCGGCGATATCGAGCGGAAGAACTTGAAGCATGCTCTCGGGAGCCATGTGCTGATTCGCCGTTCCAATGACGTGATTCCGGAAATTCTCGGAAAGGCGACAGATGAACAGGACGGCGAAGAAATTGTCTATCCGGAGCACTGCCCTTCCTGCGGGTCCGTACTCGAACTAAAGGGCGCTCATTTGTTCTGCTTGAACCGTTTGGAGTGTAGGCCTCAGCTGATCGGCCGCATTACCCATTTTGCATCCCGTGACGCTATGGATATCGAGACGTTCAGCATCATGACGGCAGAGCAGTTGTATCAGGAGCTGGATGTTCGCGACCCTGCCGATTTATATGACTTGACCTTCGATGATTTAATCAAGCTGGACCGGTTCGGGGAGAAAAAGGCGAACAAGCTGCTCGCCGCTTTTGAGAAGAGCAAGCAGTGCGACTTGGCGTCGTTCTTGTTTGCGCTGGGCATTCCTAATACGGGCAAGACGACGACCAAGGTGCTGGCCGACCATTACCGAAGCCTTCAAAAGCTTATGGAGGCTACGACGGAAGAGCTCGTTACCCTGCAGGACATCGGGGAGATTGTGGCCGAGAGCATTGTCGGTTTCTTCCGCGATCCTGTCATGCAGCGAAGCATTGAGCGTCTGCTCCAAGCAGGGGTGAACCCCGTTAGTGAAGAAGCACCGGCGGTGGTTAATACGGATAATCCGTTTTTCGGCAAAACGGTCGTTCTGACCGGCACGTTGTCCGCCATGAGCCGTGATGAAGCCGGCAAAAAGCTGGAGGCTATGGGGGCTAAGATTACCGGAAGTGTATCCAAAAAGACCGATATTGTCATTGCGGGTGAAAGTGCCGGAAGCAAGCTAACCAAAGCGCAAGAACTCGGCATTCGTATTATTGACGATGAGCAGGAGCTTCTGCAGCTGCTGGGAATGGCATAAGTTTATTTGAGGGGGAGGCGGAACGCCTCCTCTTTGGTTGTAAATCAGGCGAGGAGGGATCAAAGGGATGCTTCATATTGTGAATGGAGACAGCTTTGGATCAACCCTGAAAGAAAGCGGCATAGCGGGAGAGGTTCTTGTATGGCGGGAATCGTTATACGAAGGGCCTCTTTCGGTTACCTTTACAGATCATGAGACAAGAGAAGCGAGGTTGAACTATTTCGCCGCAAGAGGGGTTCCTGCCAATGTCTTTCGCTCCTATACGGATGATCAGGAAAGCAAACTCCGAGATTGCTTTCGTTATAAGGACATTGTGCTTTGGTTTGAGCACGATTTGTTCGATCAGACCATGCTGATCTATTTGCTTCAATGGTTTCATAAGCATGAGTCCCTTCTGGCTAATACGGATCTTTACCTTGTTTGTATAGATTCATTTCCCGATGTGCACCCTTTTAGAGGGCTCGGGCAGCTTACCCCGCAGCAGACCAGGCAGCTGGACGGAACCTGGGTACCGGTATCCAAAGAACAGCTGGAGCTTGCAGGCCGGGCCTGGAACGCTTATGCATCCTGTGATCCTCGCGATCTAATCAAGCTTTTGAAGGAAGATACTTCAACGCTGCCTTTTTTGGGTAGTTCAATGAAGTGTCACCTTGAACGCTTTCCATCAGTCTTTAACGGTCTGAGCCATGTAGAGCAATCTACCTTGGAAGGACTGGGCTCCGGATTGGAACGGCTTCCGGATTTGTTTCGCCAAATATCGGAATCAATCCCTTCCTACGGGCTGGGAGATGTACAGTACTGGGGCTATGTAAAGGGTCTGTACTTAATACCGGAGCCTCTCATTGAAGTGACAGGTCTGCCCTTGCCGGGCTACATGAGCGAAGGGCCAATCGACTTCGGGCAATGGACGGTCAGAATGACTCCTTTGGGCGAACAAGTGATGTCAGGACAAGCGGATTTCGTGGAACGAAACGAAGTGAACCGATGGGTAGGCGGGGTTCATCTTTATGGACAACGAGGGATTTGGCGTTGGGATTCAGCCAATCAGCAGCTTGGTAAAAATTATTTTTAAAAAATAGTTGCATTACCTATCCCGTTTGTGGTACATTACTTTTTGTCGCCGCTGAGGGCTGCAAGGCCTGAAGAGATGACGCAACAAAAAAGTTAAAAAAAGATGTTGCAATAAGATGTCAATTATGATAGGATAAATTCTTGTCACGGCAAAATGAGTGACATAGAAAGCTCTTTGAAAACTGAACAAATGATGTTTGAATGCCAGTATAACATTGTATCATTTTGAGCTTAAGACAAGCTCTAATATAAGTCACTTCGGTGACACTTTATTGGAGAGTTTGATCCTGGCTCAGGACGAACGCTGGCGGCGTGCCTAATACATGCAAGTCGAGCGGTCCCTTCGGGGATAGCGGCGG
>NZ_JADBDR010000022.1:0-66394 GCF_014873645.1 Paenibacillus sp. OAS669 | reverse complement strand
TTTTCTCTATTTCGTGCAAAAAAAGAGCGGGCTATCTTTTCGATAACCTGCTCTTTTTTTGATTCTTGGCCCTCAGCCTTAACTTAATGATATTGCCTGAATCGGCTCTCTTTTTTATGTCCCTCTTCTGCTTCCTGGTGCCCGGGCGCAGTAGAGATGTGCTCTTTGCGCAGGTTAGGAGGTGCGGAAATCATTACTTCACTCTATGTAGATCTTCCGCGACTACGGCCTCTTCTTCGCGGAACGCAACGCCTTCCACTTTCACATTCACTTCAACGACGGTTAATCCTGTCATATTCTCGACAGCTTCGCGAACGTTCAACTGCAAATTATGACAAACTTCTTGGATCTTGCTTCCGTAATTGACAATGACTCGCAAATCGATAGCTGCTTCCACCTGACCTACTTCGACAGAAACACCTTTTTGCACATTTTTGCCGCTAAGCCTTTTGGCTAGTCCCTCGGAAATACCTCCCGACATTGCGGCGATCCCAGGAGTCTCCAACGCAGCCAAGCCTGCGATAGTCGAAACGACATCATCTGAAATGCGAATGAGACCTGCTTGAATTTCTTCGGACATACGGATCACTCCTTAATGGGTTATAGTTCCATTGTAATGACTTCCAACGGGGAAATCAACTTGTCCAAGCTGACGTCTGACCAACGTTTATAACGACTTAACGGCTCCGCCGTCAACGTAGAATACGGACCCTGTCATATAGCTGTTCAGAGGGGACAAGAGATACGCTGCAATCGTCGCCAGCTCATGCGGTTCGCCGTACCGGCCTAGCGGGATGTCCTGACTAAGGGTCTCCCGGACCTCCTCTATGGTTCGATTGTCACGCTCCGCCTTCAAGGAATCGAGCTCCATAATTCGATCTGTCATGATACGGCCCGGGCAAACCGTGTTCAATAAAATGCCATCTTTCGCAAATTCAATCGACAAGGTTTTCATCAACCCGACGACTCCTGTCCGGAACGTGTTCGATAATACGAGCCCTGGTATCGGCATTTTCACCGATGTGGAAGCAATAGTGACGATTCGGCCCCCCTGCTTTGCAAGAAACGGGTGAAAGCCTCGAATCAACCGGACGACACTCATCATGTTGCCTAGAAATGCCTGCTCCCACGCTGCATCATCGAAGGATAAAAAGCTCCCGCTTGGAGGGCCTCCCGCATTGCACACCAACGCGTCCACGGTGGCAAACTGGGCCGAAGCCAGTTCAATCAGCTCTTGGATATCCTCCTTGCGGCTGACATCTACTGCCAGTGATTCTACCTTTACTCCGTACTGATTGCGGATTTCCTCAGCCGCCGCTGCAATTGCCTCCCCGCTTCGGCTGCAAAGCAGCAGATTCGCCCCTTCGGCGGCAAGCTGCTCTGCAACAGCCCGTCCCAACCCTTTACTGGATGCGGTGACTACGGCGGTTTTCCCCTTCAGCTTTAAATCCATATTCCCTGTCTCTCCTTCGGATTCATGTTTACTTTATCCTAAATTATGGGTATATTAGAATAGGTTTTATTCAATAAGGTTACTTTACCATATGAGGTGAATGTTTTGAAACGCCATATGTTTAAAATAGGGCTTATAGGAAGCTTCGTCATTAGCGCCATTGCCCATTATTCCGGTTGGGCATCTCCTACCGTTCAGTTCATCATATCTTGCATTGCCATTTTGTTCGTTGCCGGCTTTTTGGGAAAAGCCACTGAGAGCGTCGCACACTATGCAGGAGAACGACTGGGCGGTTTTTTAAATGCCACCTTCGGCAATGCGGCGGAGCTGATCATCGCCATTTTTTTGGTTAAGGACGGACTGTTCGATATCGTAAAGGCAAGCATCACCGGCTCCATTATCGGCAACCTGCTGCTTGTTCTTGGACTTAGCTTGTTCGTAGGCGGTTTGAAATACAAAGAGCAGCATTTTAATGTGAAGCTGGCCAGCCACAACGGTTCGTTAATGACTTTAGCCGTAATCGCCTTGTTCGTTCCGGCCGCTTTCGCCAAAAGCCTGACGACCTTTGAAACGGCCAACATGAGCATTCTTGTCGCGACCATCCTGATCGTAGCTTACCTGCTGTGGCTGTTTTTCTCTATGGTGACTCATAAGAACGAGCTGTCTGACGAAGTCGTTGAGCACGGCGAACCGGCCTGGTCCAAAGGCCTTTCCATTCTGTTCCTGATCCTTGCTACCGTCATGGTCGCATTCGAAAGCGAATGGCTGGTCGGAACCCTGGAGAGCATCACGCATAAATTCGGTTTATCCGAGCTGTTCGTCGGAGCCTTCCTGATTGCTATTATCGGGAATGCAGCAGAGCATAGCGCTGCCGTTATGATGGCCCGCAAAAATAAAATCGGAGCCGCCGTCGAGATCGCCGTTGGCAGCAGTCTGCAAATTTCATTGTTCGTAGCTCCCGTGCTTGTCCTCGTGTCTATGCTGTTTGGAAAAACGATGAACATCGTATTCAGTACCTTCGAGCTTGTCGCTATAGGCGTTGCCGTCATTATAGCCAAATCCATCTCCCAGGATGGAACAACCAACTGGTATGAAGGCGTTCTGCTGCTGGTCGTTTACTGCATCCTGGGGATTGCTTTCTACCTGGTATAACTGTCGTGCGCTTCTATTCCAACAAACAAAAAAGAGTAACCTTCAATGACGAAGGTTACTCTTTTTTGTTTAAAGCTTCATAGAGCTGAGCAAGATTACGTTCGAGCTTTACCAGGATTTGTTTGCCCACGGTCTCAGTAATCAGCTCCGCCCGGATAGCAAAGTCAATTTCTCTCGATAAACCATACATTTGTGTATCTAATACCTCTTCATACAGAGGACATTTACGTGTCGTTAAGTTCTCCATCTGTACTTCGATGAGCTTCTCAATTTTATCTGCATCCTCTTGAAGAAGATAAAGGGCTTTCTGTGACAAGCCAAGTAACAATTCGGATGATGACATCAAGCTTCCCCCCTGTACGTACGAGTTCATAGCTTAATATTAGTCGAAATCGCTTCAATACACAAGAGAGCGGAGCATCTACTTTTATACTTGTCTCTTTTTTCCTGTTCATACCGCTATGAACATCAATGGTCCAAGCCCATTGGAAATATGGATCCGTGCCGCAGCTGGCGGCAGCCTTTAGAATGAGAAAACGGCATTCCCACCCATCGATGGAAATACCGTTATGTACGATTAATCCTGGATGCTGTTGATTTGCAGATTGTGCTTCGCAAATACTTCAGCCATAGCTTTTTTAGCTTCCTCCGCATCAGGTCCATGAACATGGAGATCATAGTGGCTGCTTGTCAGCAAAGTAGTGAACAAGCCCAGGATGCTTTTTACATCGATATACTTATTATCATACTGTAAAACAATGGAAGATCTAAATTTGTTAGCAGTTTGCGAAATTTCTACAATAGCAGCGTTGTTGGCACTTGACATATTGAATCCCTCCATGCGATCAATAACATTGGTAAACGATTAAATCGCTTACTTTGTATGATACATGGGAAAAGATTAACACGCAACTACTATTTCAAATGCTCAGGATTTAAGCCTTCGAGTTCAGGAATGACGAACCGGCCGTCCTTGCGGATCAGCACGTCGTCAAAATAAATTTCTCCGCCGCCATACTCCGGCCGTTGAATTAGGACTAGGTCCCAATGTACCGAGGAACGGTTACCGTTATCCGCCTTTTCGTAGGCTTGGCCAGGGGTGAAATGAAGGCTGCCGTCAATTTTCTCATCGAATAACGTATCCTTCATCGGGGTTGAAATATAAGGGTTGAACCCAAGGCTGAACTCGCCGATGTAACGGGCGCCTTCGTCCGAGTCCAAAATTTTATTCAATCTTTCCGTATCATTGCATGTCGCTTCGACAATCTTCCCGTTCTCGAAACGGAAGGTAATGTTCTCAAACGTAATGCCTGACTTCACCGAAGGCGTGTTGTAATGGATCACTCCGTTAACGGAATCACGGACAGGGGCCGTATACACCTCTCCGTCCGGAATGTTGCGTTTGCCGCAGCATTTGACCGAACCGATGCCTTTGATGGAAAATTGAATGTCCGTTCCCGGCGATACGATTCGGACACGGTCCGTACGATTCATAAGCTCCTGCAGCGGATCCATCGCTTCCGACATTTTGGCGTAATCGAGATTGCATACATTAAAGTAGAAATCCTCGAATTTGGCCGTGCTCATGGTAGCCAACTGGGCCATAGAAGCGTTAGGATAGCGCAGGACGACCCAGCGTGTCTTTTTGACGCGCTGCTCCATATGAACAGGCTTGCTGTAGTACATCTCGTACAGCTTCATTTGCGCTTCGGGAACGTCCGACAGCTCACTTACGTTGGAGCCGCCACGGATACCGACATAGCAGTTCATATCCTGCATACGCTTCAAGTCCATAGCAGCCCAGTGCTCGATTTGTTCTTTGGTGGCCGATTGCAATAAGGAGCTTCTCACGGATGGCTCGACCAGCTCGACATATGGCTGTCCTCCGCGGGCGTACACTTCTTCAATCAGGCACTTCACGATCTCCCTTTCGGAGCCGATCATTTCGATCAATACTTTCTCACCGGGCTGTACATCCAGCGAGTACGTTACGATATTTTTTGCCAACTGCTGTAATCTGGGATCACGCATTGTTTTGGCCTCCTTCTCTAATTGGTCATTCTACGTGGATTTGTTTTTTTCGCTGTCAAACCATTTTTTCTTATAAATATTGCCGATAATGAGCAGGACGACAAAAATTAGCACCAACAGGGTAAGTCTGCCCTTATTGTGACTAAAATGCAGCAAATCATGGCCTATTAACGATTCCAAAAAAATCATAGGCAGTTTGCCGACCATGGTTCCCAATATGAAATCCCTGGTCCTTACCTTCATAACCGCTGCCGCCAAATTAATCGCAAACGATGGCAGGATAGGAATGATTCGCGAAATCGCTATGTAAAGGAATCCGTTCTGTTCGAGCTTTTGATTGAATTTCCCGATATACTCATAGTGTTCCAGCTTTTTTTCTACCCAATCTCTTGCAAAATTGCGCGCAACCCAAAATGCGGTGATGGCTCCCAATACCGACATCGTATAATTGACGGCAAAGCCCGCCCACATTCCGAACAGCAGCACGTTAGCCCCTGCAACCACAACAAAAGGCACAAACGGCACCACCGTCTGCACATAAGCCAATATCGCCCCTGCCAGATGTCCCAACAGTCCCCAGGATTGCAAAATGTCGGACAAATGCCGGACATTCCATTCGGCCAAAGAACATTCCCCCTTCTACATTATAACATTGTACCACTTTTCAAATTCATTTCCTAACATAAGCAAAGCGAAAAAAGTCTATATTCATGCGTAAGATATCAAGGCTGACTACTTGACATAGATAGGCAATTTCTTATAGAATTAGAAGTCGAGATAAGTATGTTTACTTGCTAATAGAAATCATACTTATGGTGGAAGCATGTGTCACCCTCACCGATTTTGTTGCTGACAGGACAGCGGCTGAGATTCTTGTCAGGTGCCGGATTTATATCCACAGGCTTTAAACAAAATTGAGCATATGTTTCACCCGAGGATACAACAACCACCATTCTAATTATTAAAGGAGCTCACAATACATGTCACGTTACACAGGTCCTAAATTTAAACTTAGCCGTCGTCTGGGTATCTCCCTGAGCGGCACTGGCAAAGAATTGAAACGCCCATTCCCTCCAGGACAACACGGTCCAGGACAACGTAGAAAAATGAGCGGCTACGGCGTTCAATTGCAAGAGAAGCAAAAACTGCGTCATATGTACGGCGTGAACGAGAAGCAATTCCGCAACTTGTTCGACAAAGCTAACAAAATCCAAGGTATCGCCGGTGAAAACTTCATGATCCTGCTGGAAAGCCGCTTGGACAACCTGGTTTACCGTCTTGGCTTTGCTAACTCCCGTGCAGGCGCTCGTCAATTGGTTTCTCACGGTCACATTACCGTTAATGGTAAAAAAGTCGACATCGCTTCTTACACTGTAAGCACTGGCGATGTAATCGGTCTTCGCGAAAGAAGCCGCGGTCTTTCTTCCGTTAAAGAAGCTTTGGCTAACCGCAACTACTTGCCAGCTTACTTGGAATTCAACGACGCTGCAGTTGAAGGTAAGTACACTCGTCTTCCTGAGCGTTCCGAATTGCCTCAAGAAATTGACGAAAAACAAATCGTCGAGTTCTACAGCCGTTAATCTATGGCTTGCAAACTGTCCTTCATTTATGGAGGGCAGTTTTTTATTGCATTTTTACATTTGGAGACTCCCCCGCATCGCACCTGAATCACCTTCGATGCCAAGAGCTAACTTGTCCTCACAAAAATAAGGGGCCCTCATTCCCCGGTCCATGCAGCCGATAGATAGAAGAGCCCCCATATATTTTTACACAAACTTCGCCAGGTAGTAGTTTTTCTTGCCGCGGCGAATAACGATATATTTCCCTTCCAGCCCGTCACTTGGCTGAAGCACTTTGTCCAGATCCGTCACTTTCGTTCCGTTAACCGATACCGCACCGCTCTCGATATCCTGTCTTGCCTGACGCTTCGAAGGAGCAGCCTTGACCGAGATCAGCAGATCAATAAGAGCTGTCTCTCCGCTGATTTCAGAGGATGGAACGTCCTGGAACGCGTCTTCAATTTCACGGCCTGTCAGGATGCTGACGTTACCGCTGAACAACACCTCGGAGATTTTGATGGCGCTTAGAGCCGCCTCTTCCCCATGCACCAGCTCGGTAACCTCTTTGGCAAGCACGCGTTGAGCTTCCCGCTTCTCCGGACTGGTCTTTACTTGCTCCTCCAGACGCTCGATTTCCTCATGCGACAGGAAGGTGAAGTATTTCAGGAATTTCACAACGTCATTGTCGTGAGTATTGATCCAGAACTGGTAGAACTGGTACGGGGATGTTTTCTCAGGATCAAGCCACACTGCTCCGCCGGCCGTTTTACCGAATTTAGAGCCGTCGCTCTTCGTTACAAGCGGCATTGTCAAACCGAAAGCTTTATTGCCTGTCGTTTTGCCGATTAGCTCGAGCCCCGCCGTAATATTACCCCATTGATCGCTTCCGCCTACCTGCAAGGAGCAGTTGATGTCCGTGTTCATCCGGTAGAAATCGTAAGCCTGCAAAATCATGTAGCTGAACTCCGTAAACGAAATCCCGTTGCTCAGACGAGAATCTACGCTGTCCTTAGCGAGCATATAGTTAACGGAGAAGTTCTTCCCGATATCTCTCAAGAACGTGATAACGTTCAAGTTCCCCAGCCAGTCGTAGTTATTGGCCATCCGTGCAGGATTTACGGTCGAATCAAAATCCAGAAAGCGGGACAGCTGATTCCGCAGCTTTCCTACCCACTCTTCTACAATGTCCTGCGTGTTTAAGGAGCGTTCTGTCGATCTGCCGCTCGGGTCGCCGATTAAACCTGTACCGCCGCCTACGAGAGCGATCGGCAGATGACCTGCCATCTGGAATCGTTTCAAGCATAGGATCGGCAGCAAATGACCGATATGAAGGCTGTCCGCGGTCGGGTCAAAGCCTGCATAGAGGACAACGGGCTCTTCGCTCAATTTCTTGGCCAAGCCTTCTTCATCGGTGAGCTGCTGGATCAATCCTCTGTACTGCAATTCCTTTAAAATATCCATCGTAGTTCTGACTCCCTCTCTTTATGAAATAAATACAAAAAAGCCTTCGCATCCACAAAGGGACGAGAAGGCTGCTGCTCGCGGTACCACCCTAATTAAAGCCGAGAACACGAATGCTGTATCCGAAACCGAAACAGCTCTTGTCTCTGCTTTCACTTTGCAACGATAACGGGTCAGACCCGATAGGAAGCTACTTACGTTAGCATACAGGCTCGCCGGCGATAGGCCACCTTATGCCGTGTTCTCTTCCCCTGCTCCGGACGGTATTTCGAATGAAGGGCAACTGCCGATTCTCACCAACCATCGGCTCTCTGAAAGCTTGGTTCCTTCCTCTACTGCTGCGCGGTTAAGGAAAACCCTTCCCCGTCGTCATGTCCATCATAGCATTTGTCATATGCAATTAAACCAAGTTATATCACAATTCGATTTCATTTGTCAAACCTAATGTTCAAGCAAACGTCAGGGATGCTATTATCCACACTTTCCTTCTTTATGATATAATGAACTACGTATGTTTTCCAATTTCGGGAGGATTTCTATCAATATGGAGATGGAGAAAAAAGAAAGCAAGACAAAAGACGTACTATGGAGCATCGGTAAATATACGCTTATTACGTTAAAATGGATGTTCATCGTCTTTATCATCGCCGGATTTCTGGGAGGAGGCGCCGCCTTTGGTTACGTGTCCGCCCTGGTAAAGGAGGATCCTGTACGAAGCAAGGAGAGCATGATGGCGCAGGTGCAGGAGAATGCCCTAACCGGCTTCGTCTATTTTAATGATGATACGGTTATCGGCCAGCTGCGCTCGGAGGAAGACCGCAGAATGGTTGAGCTCAAGGATATTCCGCAGATCATGCTGGATGCGGTATTTGCTATTGAAGATAACCATTTTTACGAGCACCATGGAATTGACTTCAAAGGCCTCGGAAGAGCCGTCATTCAAAAGCTTTTAAGAGAGGATATTCAGACTGGAGGAAGCACGATTACCCAGCAGCTGGCCAGGCGGGTATTCTTATCTCTTGATCGTGAGGACAGCCGTAAAGCCAAGGAAATCTTCTTATCCCTGCGGATGGAACGCCTCATGTCCAAGGACGAGATCCTGCTGGCCTATATGAACAAAATTCCGTACGGCAATGGCTCTTCAGGCTATAATCTGTACGGGATCAAAGCAGCCGCCAAAGGAATCTTTAATATCGATGACCTGAAGGAGCTTAATATCGCGCAGGCTGCCTATTTGGCGGGATTGCCCCAGCAACCGAGCAATTATTCTACGTTTACTAGCAAGGGACAATTTGACGGAGCCGCCTTCAAAAGAGCCGTTGCCCGACAGCAGCTTGTCCTGCGGAGAATGCTGGAGGAAGGAAAGATCAATTCCGACCAATACCAGGAGGCCCTTAATTTTGACCTGCGCAAATCGCTGGCAGAGCCTTCCAAGAAAGCGTACTCGACCTACCCTTATCTCATGCTGGAGATTGAGAAGGAGGCTGCCAAGGCGCTGCTGAAGGTTCAGGATCCCAAGCTGGCTGAGCAGCCGAATACCGACGCCTACAACGAGGCCCTCAAAAACGTTCAGGCCCAAATGAACCGCGGCGGTTATCAAATCTATACGACGATCGATAAAGACATTTACGATGCTATGCATGCCATCGCCGATAACCCTAAAAACTTCACTCCGGATGATCCGACCAAGGGGATTGAACAGGTCGGTGCGGTGATGATGGATAGCAAAACCGGCGCCATACTCGGCATGATTGAAGGAAGGGACTTCTTCAAGGAGCAGCTTAACCATGCCACGCAGGCCTTCCGGCAGCCCGGCTCTACGATGAAGCCCATCGCAGCCTATGTCCCTGCCATCGAGAAAGGCGCAATTCAACCTGCTTCAATCATTGACGATGTACCGATCATATTAAAAGACGGTACCAAGGTCGGCTATCATATTCCGGAGAACTGGGATGACCGGTATCACGGCCTAATTACAGCCCGAAGAGCTCTGGATCAATCTTATAACATTCCAGCTATCAAGCTGTTCCTGGACGTGGTCGGCATTAAGGAAGCATGGGATTTCGCCAAAAAAATGGGGATCACCACCATTACCAAAGAGGATTATGTAGCTCAGACGGGGGTTATAGGCGGTTTGAGATACGGTGTTTCCGTAAAGGAGCTCACCAACGCATACTCCACTATTGGCAATAAAGGCGTACATAACGACGCGTTCATGATCCGTAAAATCACGGATTCCAACGGAAAAACGGTCTATGAGCACGAGCTTCAACCGACTTCTCTGTTCTCGGAGCAAACAGCCTACTTGATGTCCGACATGATGAGGACTGTTATCACTTCCGGTACAGCCACCGATTTGATGAGCAAATTCAAGCATTACGGCAAGGTGCCGATCGTAGGGAAAACGGGCTCCACTCAGGATGATGCGGATGCCTGGTTCATGGGCTATACGCCTGATATTACATTAGGTGTATGGATAGGCTATGACTCTCCAGCCTTCAAGTTGAGCAAAAAGACAGGTGGAACGAACCGCGCCAAAGATATTTGGGCGAAAGCCATGGATGCCGCCATCGATAAAAAGCCGGAATATTTCCCAACAAAATCGTTTGTACGTCCGGATAATATCGTCGAAATGACGGTATCCAGCTTATCGGGTAAGCTTCCAAGTGAAGCGACCACCAAAGCGGGCAAGCTCGTGACCGATATTTTTAATAAAAAGGATATTCCTACGGAAGAGGATAATGTGATGGTGAAGCTGTCGATTATTTCTTATAACGGCATCAACTACATTGCCCAATCCTCGACACCTCAAGAATTCGTGCAAGAAAAAACCGTCATCAAGAGAGAAAAATCGTTGGGCGCTCTGATGAAGGAACTGCAATCCATTATTCCGAGGCTTCCGGCAGGCAGACAGCAATCCCTCGACATGTATCGGCCGATTGATTACAACGAGGATGCCCCATCCGAGACGGACCCTCGTACCGACGACGGGAAAGCCCCGGAAGCGCCGACTATGGTAGTGGCCACCCATTCGGGAGACACGAGTGTCATTACCTTCCAGGCAAGCGCCAGTGCCGACGTGGTCGGCTACCGGTTGTACAAATCCGTTAACCACGGTACGTTCCAGCGTGTAAGCAATAAAATCGTCATGGCTGGCGAGGAAACGAAGTTTACAGAACAGACCCACGCCAATGGTGTTATTGGTTACTATGTAACAGCGGTAGATGTAGCGGGTAATGAATCCCTTCCGAGCAAGGGAGCTTATACCGATGGCTCGAGCAAGGATCTCCTTCTCATGACGCCCGATAACGGTGGCGGCTTGATACCGGGAGCCGGCGAAACCCCTCAGGGAACTGGAGCAGGCGACAACAATGCTTCCCCTACTCCGACGCCAAGTCCAGGTCCTGCCAAGGAGAAGCCGGCAACTCCAACCGGAGTATCGGTCAAAGCCAGCGGAGCCGGCATCGTTGTCAATTGGAAGGCCAATGCAGCAAAAGATAAGGTACAGCAATATATCGTGTATTTCAGCGAAAAGGAAAACGGAAGCTATACGAAACTGGGCAATGTAAGCAATGGTACCGAATTCCGCTATTACGCTTCAGGCTATGAAGGCTACTACAAAGTGTCGGCGGTTAACGAGCTCGGTGAATCCAAGCCCACAGCCCCGGTACATTTCAAAAAGTGAGTTGGCTGAGATCCCACGCAAAGTGGGTGGGCCCTGGCCTCGGGGCTGATCCGGCTACTTTGTGGTGGAGCGCCGAGGCCTACTAAAAAGCACTCAAATAAAAATGGAGCCACCTTAGGTGAGCTCCATTTTTTTTAAACCTATATTACAGCCTAGGGCATTAGTCCTCGATTGTGGACAAGTCGCCAGTCGGAAGGTTCAGTTCCCACGCCTTCAAGACGCGGCGCATGATTTTACCGCTGCGGGTTTTAGGCAGCTTATCTTTAAATTCGATCTCGCGAGGCGCAGCATGGGCTGACAAGCCTACTTTGACGAATTTGGATATATCCGCCTTTAATTCCTCTGAAGGCTCGAACCCTTCACGCAACGCGATGAACGCCTTGATAATCTCTCCGCGCATCGGATCCGGCTTCCCGATAACACCAGCCTCTGCAACGGCAGGATGCTCAACGAGCTTGCTTTCTACTTCGAACGGACCTACACGTTCACCGGCCGTATTAATTACATCATCGATGCGGCCTTGGAACCAGAAATATCCGTCTTCATCACAGTATGCCGAGTCCCCGGAGATATACCAGCCTTTAATGCGGAAATATTCCTCATACTTGGCAGGGTTATTCCATATTTGTCTCATCATGGACGGCCAAGGCGTTTTGATGGCCAGGTTCCCCATTCGGTAAGGAGGTAAAATATTGCCCGCGTCATCGACGATCGCCGCTTCAATTCCCGGAAGCGGTTTTCCCATAGAGCCGGGACGGATAGCCATGCAAGGGTAGTTACAAATCAGCTGGCCGCCTGTTTCGGTCATCCACCAGGTATCATGGATGCGCTGATTATATACCTTCAAGCCCCAACGCACAACTTCAGGGTTAAGCGGCTCGCCGACGCTCAGCACATGGCGCAGCGCAGACAAATCAAATTGCTTGGATACGTCGTCTCCTGCACCCATCAGCATACGGAATGCGGTTGGAGCGCTGTACCAAACGGTTACTCCGTATTTCTCCAAAGTACGGTACCAATCCTGCGGGCTGAAACGGCCGCCGCGAATGACGTTCGTCGCCCCATTCAACCAAGGAGCGAAAATGCCGTAGGACGTACCGGTAACCCAGCCCGGATCCGCAGTACACCAGTACACGTCCTGGTCCTGCAAATCAAGCACGACGCGGCCGGTATAATAATGCTGCAGCATGGCATTATGAACGTGAAGCACGCCCTTTGGTTTCCCGGTAGAACCGGAGGTATAATGAATCAGCAAGCCGTCCTCGCGGTCCACCCATTCAATATCCAACTGATCGGATGCTTGCGCCATTTCTTTATGATAATCAACTTGACCGTCGGTCAGCTCGAGGTTCTCACCGACGATAATCACATGCTTCAATTCAGGTAGTTCACTTACGGGTATTCTTGATACTAATGAAGGCGTAGTAATAATGGCAGCTGCACCGCTGTCCTGCAAACGGTCTCTGACAGCCGTTTCCATGAAAGCTTCGAATAATGGACCTACAATAGCACCGATTTTAAGGGAGCCGATTAACGAAAAATAAAGCTCCGGCGTTCTTGGCATAAAGATAAAAACGCGGTCGCCTTTGGCGATTCCCAGCTTGCGGAGCACATTGCCGAACCGGTTCGACTGCAGCTTCATGTCCAGGAACGTGTATTTTTCATCCCGTTTGTCGTCACTATAATACAAGGCGATTTTATCGCTTTTGTCGGAATCCGCATGGCGATCGATAGCTTCATAGGCCATGTTCACTTTGCCGGTAGTAGACCATGAGAACTGCTTCTCAACAGTCTCCCAGCTGAACTGGGCCCGCTCTTCCTCGTAATTTTTCATGTTGGACGTTTTGGAAACGGGTTCAATGCTTTCAATATTTGTGTGATCCATGCCACTACCTCCCGATATCAACAATTTCCATTTTTCATTGAAACGCTTACATCTGAATTTCGAATGTAGTTTTTTTACAACTGATATTATATCACAACCTTACTGTTTCCACTATTTCTTTTCTTAGTTCCTTTTTTTTGATATAGTAACAAGCAAGTGTGGGTACATAAGCATACCCAGGAAGTCCGCTTGATCCGCAGGAAGGGAGACTACAGGCAATGGAGCATTACAAAATATATCATTCCCGTCACGTGCCCTATCGTGATTCGCAGATTATAGTGGAAGGCCCTGTCCCTTCTGAACGGTTGAAATCGTATCGGATGCATCCGGACCTGGACGCTTTTCGCCGTCCTAAGGAACAGTTCGAGGCATTAATCGAGATAGCCGAATTGCCCGAAGGGCGTATTATCATTTCCAGGCTTGACGATGAGATTATCGGTTATGTCACCTTCCATTATCCGGACGAGATGGAGCGTTGGTCCGAAGGGAATATGGAGGATCTTATCGAGCTGGGCGCGATTGAGGTTGCCGATGATTATAGGGGACTTGGTCTCGGCAAACAAATGATTGTTCTCGCCTTTGAAGGCGATCAATTGGAAAATATGATTACATTTACAACCGAATATTATTGGCATTGGGATTTGGAAAAAAGCGGATTGAACGTATGGGATTACAGAAATATGATGGAAAAGCTGATGAAGTCCGTTGACATGGTATGGTTTGCTACGGACGACCAGGAGATCTGCTCCCATCCCGCCAACTGCCTTATGGTACGGATCGGTAAGCATGTCCCGCTCTCCTCTGTCGAGCAATTTGACCGCGTTCGGTTTAGACAGAGGTTTATGTATTGACCGGGTCACTTGCATTTCAACATTTCTCCGAGAGGAACGAGTCATGGGGGCGCAACAGAATGACGAAGTCATCGTTATTTATTTACAGTGAACAGGAAACCGGTTATCGGCTGCAGCAGGGACATCCTTTCAACCAGGAAAGACTTCTTCCGACCATCGATCTGCTGCAAAAGCTGGAAGCCATACCGGAGTCGATCGTACGCGCTCCGTCCCCGGCTTCCGAGGAGCTATTACAGTCCATTCATAGTATGGACTACATAGAAGCCGTGAAAGCGCTTAGCGCAGATTGTCCAGATGAAGCGTGGCAGAAGCAAGCCGACAAATTCGGCTTTGATTTGGAGGACACTCCTTACTTCAAGGGCATGCACGAAGTGACTTCGCTCTTGGTCGGCGGATCTGTCCGAGCGGTGGACGAGGTGATGAGCGGACATGCAGAGCACGCATTGCATTTGGGCGGCGGGCTTCACCATGCATTAAGAAACCGGGCGGCGGGCTTCTGTATCTACAATGATGCCTCGGTGGCGATTGAGCATGCCAAGACCCGCTATAGAGCCAGAGTTCTTTATATTGATACGGACGTTCACCATGGGGACGGCGTCCAATGGAGCTTCTACAGCGAGCCTGACGTCTGCACGCTTTCCATACATGAAACAGGGAAATATTTATTTCCAGGTACAGGGGCCGTTAATGAGCGCGGAGAAGGAACCGCTTTCGGCACCTGTATTAACATTCCGGTCGAGCCGTACACCGAGGACGCCTCCTGGCTGGAATGTCTCGAAGAGGTGCTAAGCAAGGTCGCCGCGCAATTCCAGCCGGACCTGATCGTCTCCCAGCATGGGTGCGACGCCCATGCTTATGATCCTTTGTCACATGTCCATTGCAGCATGGACATCTACCTGGCGATGCCAAAGCTTATTCATCGCATCGCGCATGAGTACAGCGGCGGGCGATGGGTTGCTTTGGGAGGAGGAGGCTATGACTTCTGGCGCGTCGTACCGCGCGCCTGGAGCCTTCTGTGGCTCGAAATGAGCAACAACCCGCTCATCCCCCTTCTGGAGCAGAACCGGGCTTTAAAACTGCCTTCGGCTTGGCTCAAGCAGTGGCAGCCGGTGAGTCCCTTCGAGCTGCCGACCACCTGGCTGGATGAGGCGGATTGGACTCCCATGCCGCGGCGACAGGAAATCACAACCAAGAACCGTCAGACGAAAGAGCTTGCTATGCTTTACTTAAGCTAATTCATTAGCTTCTTAGGCCATTGTGATTACAGCTTTGCATCCGTACCAATCACTTTATTAGCATGATTGGTTATCACCCTTCGAATTTCGCATCCGATTGCCTCGGAATCTTACCATTCTTTTGCAGCAGCAAAAAAGCCCGCAGGGAGGAAAAGATGATTGATCTCTTTTCCTTCTACTGCGGGCTTTGCTATTAAAATTGAATATTGGCTTCGATGAACGCCTTCAGTTCACTGATCGGCATACGGGTTTGTTCCATGGTATCCCGGTGGCGAACCGTCACCTGGCCGTCCTGCTCCGATTCAAAATCATATGTGATACAGAAAGGAGTGCCGATCTCATCGTGACGGCGGTATCTTTTCCCGATGGAGCCTGCATCATCATAATCCACCATGAAGTGCTGGGACAAATCTGCAAAAATTTTGTGTGCGCCGTCGGCCAGTTTTTTGGACAGCGGGAAGATCGCTGCTTTGATAGGCGCCAGTGCCGGGTGGAAACGCAGCACCGTACGGCTGTCATCACCTTCAAGCTGCTGCTCCTCATAAGCGTCGATCAGGAACGCCAAAGTCACACGGTCGGCGCCAAGAGACGGCTCGATGCAATAAGGCACATAGCGTTCGTTCGCTTCTTGGTCGATATAATTGAAATCTTCGCCGGAATGCTCCATATGCTGCTTCAAATCGTAATCGGTACGGTCTGCGATACCCCACAGCTCGCCCCAGCCGAATGGGAACTTGAATTCGATGTCAGTTGTAGCGTTACTGTAATGGGACAGTTCGTCTTCGGAGTGGTCGCGCAGACGAATATTCTCATCTTTCAAATTCAAGCTTAACAGCCATTGATAGCAGAAATTTCTCCAGTATTCGAACCATTGCAAATCTTCGCCCGGCTTGCAGAAAAACTCGAGTTCCATTTGCTCAAATTCGCGGGTACGGAACGTAAAGTTGCCCGGGGTAATTTCATTACGGAAGCTTTTACCAATTTGGCCGATACCGAATGGCAGTTTTTTCCTCATGGTACGCTGCACATTTTTGAAGTTCACGAAAATGCCCTGTGCAGTTTCGGGGCGCATGTAAACCACGTTAGCGCTCGATTCGGTTACGCCTTGGAATGTTTTGAACATCAGGTTGAATTGACGGATGTCCGTGTAATCGAAAGCTCCGCAATCCGGACAAACGATGTGATGCTCTTGAATCAGCCCCATCATTTGATCGAAGGTCATACCGTCAACGACCACTTCCATACCCTTTTCCGCAAGTGCATTCTCAATAATTTTGTCTGCACGATGGCGGGACTTACATTTTTTACAATCGATCATCGGATCGTTAAAGTTGCCGACGTGACCGGATGCTACCCATGCTTGAGGGTTCATCAGAATCGCTGCGTCGAGACCTACGTTATACGGGGATTGTTGAATGAATTTTTTCCACCAAGCGCGTTTAATGTTATTTTTCAGTTCAACACCAAGCGGACCGTAATCCCAGGTATTGGCCAATCCGCCGTATATTTCAGATCCGGGAAAAATAAATCCGCGGTGCTTGGCTAAGGCTACAATTTGATCCATCGTTACTGTCATGATTGTTCTCTCCTTCTGCTTTCTACAGTTGCTTCAGCATATGCTCTACGATACGATAAGAATTCTCGGATGCCTGTACCGTAAATTCGGCAAAATTAACATGAGCGGAGCCATCCGCTTTGTCGGACATGGAACGTATGATGACGTGAGGGATGCCATTCATCGCGCATACTTGTGCAACTGAAGCCCCTTCCATTTCCGTACATGTACCTTGAAGCTCGCTGTACAATCTGGATACGGTTTCCCGGCTTGCAATAAATTGATCCCCCGATAAAATCCGTCCCACTTTGACGCGCCCCGGAAATAATTCCGAGCTCGCGTTAACAGCCAGCTGACGCAAGGACTCATCCGCCGCAAATACGGAGGTTTCTTCATAGGGAATCGTTCCCACAGGGAATCCGAGAGCCGTGACGTCCATGTCATGCTGCATCGATTCCGATGAAATGACAATATCGCCTACGTTCAGCTCGGGATCAACCGCTCCGGCTACGCCGGTGAAGATAATGGCATCGACACCATATGTATCGATCAGCACCTGAGTCGTTACCGCCGCATTTACCTTGCCTACCCCGGACTTGCAAAGCACGATAGGCTTATTGTAAAAAAGCCCTTCTCTGAACTGTACCTTTGCTTTCTCCGATACATTCACTTGCTCCATGTGCTGCAAAAATTGTTCAATTTCTTCTTTCATGGCGCCGATAACGCCGATTTTCCCGTAAGACAACTGTCTTTTCCCCCCAAAGGTTTACTCGCTAAGGCAACGCAACAAGCATGCGAAGCAAACTAACATCACAAGTAATTTATACCCTCACAAAAGAAAGAGGCTCATATTAACGATGAGCCACCGAGTTTCTATGAATGACGTCATGCGGTAGAATTACCTGCATTTGCTCCGATGCATCTTTCGTTTCCTTGTTCATAAGCTTAGTCAACAGCCTCATGGATACGGCACCAATATCATACATCGGCATTGCCACTGTCGTTAATTGAGGACGTACCATCGAAGCCATGCGAATGTTGTCAACGCTGATGACGGACATATCATCCGGTACCTTATACCCGTTATCCTGCAGTGTATGAATGGCTCCTATCGCCATTTCGTCTGTCGCCGCAAATATGGCGGTCGGACGCTCGCTCAGCTCCAGGAAATGCTTCGTTACTTCCAGACCGGATTCATAACGGTAATTGCCGATCCGCACGTAATCGTCACGTACAGGAATTCCCGCTTCCTCCAGCGCTTTCTTATATCCTTGGTAACGCGCAAATCCGTTAGCCGGATCCTGAAGCGTACCTGAGATCATCGCAATATCGCGATGACCGTTATCAATCAATACCTTCACTGCGTCATACGCGGCCTTCTCGTGGTCAATGTCGACGGAGGCGATGGTATTGTTCTCGTCGGTCGTAGCGCACAGAACGATAGGTACGGCTGATGTTTTGAAGGCTTGAATATGCTCTTCGGTTACAACGCCGCCCATAAATAACAGCCCGTCCACTTGCTTCTCCAACAGCGTGTTGATAACGCGGATTTCTTTCTCCTTCTTCTTGTCCGCGTTACACAAAATGATGTTGTAGTGATACATATTCGCGATATCCTCAATCCCTCTGGCAACTTCAGAAAAGATCGAGTTCGATATATCAGGAATAACGACACCGACTGTAGTCGTTTTTTTACTTGCCAAGCCCCTGGCAACGGCATTAGGCCGATAACCCAAACGTTCAATGGCCTCAAATACTTTTTTGCGGGTTTGGGGCTTTACGTTGGGATTATTATTGACAACTCTCGATACGGTTGCCATGGAAACGCCTGCTTCTCTGGCTACATCATAAATGGTTACAGTCACGGTCATTCTCTCCATTATAGTAAAATGTATAATGCTGCGATCGTATACTATTAAGCCCTATCATACGACAAATTTATGTTGAAAGCAATAAATTCGGGACCTTCTTACATGTATAGTATCAAAAAAATGCAAAAAAAGCCAACTGCAGCGCAGCTGGCAATGAAAGAACCCATTTTTTGTCTGTGAAAATACATGCTTCAAGCTTTCATAGCATCATTGTAGGACCGGCCATCCCGGTCCCTTAAGCAATATCGTTAACGGTCATGGAATGCATGGCAATCTGACCGAGACGCTTACGAATATCCTCCATCCAGTCATCATCCTTTAACGATTGAGCCAGCAGCATAAGATCCAGCAGCTCATTGATCCGGTCTTCTACGATTTTTTCGACAGGAGCCGCCGCATAATATTTGTCTGTCACCATTTTCAGGAGATGCGCGATCTCGCTGATGTCGTTAAAATGCAGCAGCTGCTTTTCCGGTACGCTCCCAAGGCTTCCGATGATTCCTGTCAATTCCGGCTTAACCTGGGCTACCACTTCACTTCTTTGGCAGGTTTCGCAAGAATAGACCGGGACGTTTTCAATTTCGACTTTGTTCTGATAAATGACAGTCCGCAGCTTGATGCCCATCGCGCTGCCACACTTGCACTGCTTCTGCAACTAGTACCACTCCTTCGTTCCAACAAACCCATCATTGAGCGGCAATCTAATGACCTCCCACATTCAAACCGACTTCTAAATACAACGTTCCCAGTTTCTCATAAACAGGTCATTCACCCCTTACATCTCAGCATGCAGGGGGTATGTATCGAGGTTGATATAAGGTATCGGGATCATTAAGCCTGCTCCTCTATGATACAAATATTCTACTTTCGCCTGTAAACTCCTTCTGAAAGAGCGTTAGTAATATTAACCACAATGAAAGCAAAAAGACCGTGATCCCCGGAAGGGACAACGATCTTTTGAAGGTTATTTGCGTGTATAATCCGCCAGTACCCGCACGAATTCTTTCGTAAACGCCGGAAGATCCGGCGGTCTTCTGCCTGATACGATATTCCGGTCGACAACCACCTCTTGGTCAACCCAAATGGCGCCGGCATTCTCCAAATCATCTTTTATGCCCGGCGTGGAAGTCATCGTATAGCCCTCGCATATTTTTGCAGACACAAGGACCCACCCGGCATGACATATATGGGCAATAGGCTTCTCAGCCTCATGAAATTCCCTGGTCAAACGAAGCACATCGGCATAGCGGCGAAGCTTATCGGGAGCCCAGCCGCCCGGAACATAAAGTCCGATATAGTCTTTGCTTGCTACATCACCGAACGCATATTCAGTTGTCAACGGCACCCCGTACTTTCCATGGTACACAGTGTTGGCCTTCGGCCCCACCAGATGCACCTCTGCTCCCGCTTCCTTCAAGCGAAGGACAGGGTACCACATCTCCAAATCCTCAAACTCTTCATCAACGAATGCAAGCACTTTATGGCCTGTTAATTCCATTGACCTCTCCACCTTCCTGATTAATAGCTTCTCTAGTTTGCAACGACATCCTGCCGCAGATTAGAATTCAGCACCTCCAGAATGGATTTGCTGTTTTTGCAGCTTAGAAGCTGCTTCCAGATAACTTTGCCTTCGCTGTGGCTTGTTTGCAGCAGGCTGTTTTTGACCGGCAATATGGATTGCACCGACATGCTGAGCTCCTGAATGCCAAGTCCCAGCCATATAGGCAGAGCACGGATATCGCCGGCCATCTCCCCGCAGACGCTCACATGAACGCCCGATGCCTGCGCGGCTTCCACCGTAGTCTTCAGCATGCGAAGCACGGCAGGATGAAACGGATCATATAAATGGGCGACGGTTTCGTTCATACGGTCCACCGCAAGGATGTACTGTACCAGATCATTGGTCCCTATACTGAAAAAATCAACATGTGGTGCCAAAATATCTGCAATAATGACGGCTGCAGGGACTTCAATCATAATGCCGATTTCGATGTTCTGCTTGAATGGAACTCCTTCTTGCTGAAGCTCCCGCTTCGCTTCCTCAAGCACCTCGTTAGCTTTGTTCAGCTCTTCCAGGGAAGAAATCATCGGATACAATATCTTGATATTACCGTAATGGCTTGCCCTTAGAATGGCACGTAGCTGGGTTTTGAACAGGTCGGTCCGATCCAGTGAAATGCGGATCGCTCGATATCCCAGCGACGGGTTATCCTCTTCCGGCAGCTCGATATAATCGAGGCTCTTGTCGCCGCCAATATCCAACGTCCGAATAACAACGCGCCTTCCTTCCAGCTTCTCAGCTACCTGCTTGTAGACCACAAACTGTTCTTCCTCCTGCGGCAGGCTGTCCCTGTCCATATACAGAAACTCCGTTCGGAAGAGCCCTACACCTGAAGCCCCGTTCTTGAGAACCTGATCGAGCTCCTTCACCGAGCTGATATTCGCTGCCAGCTGAAAAGAGAGGCCGTCTGCGGTTTGTGTCGGAACATTCGCCAGCGTCTGCAGCTTATCCTTCCTGACCTGCAAGATCGCCTTGCGTTTCTTATACTCTTCCACCAGCTCGTCCGAGGGGTTGATATAGACGCATCCCTCATCTCCATCGATGATGAGGTAGTCTCCGGTTTGAATCGGTGTGCTGAGCTTGCCTTCTAAGCCCAGCACGTAGGGAACGCCCATAGCGCGTGCCATTATGGCTACATGCGATGTTTTCCCCCCGAGCATAGTAACGAGCCCCAGCGCCAAATTGGTGTCCAGATGGACCATTTGCGACGGGGAGAGCTCCTTGGCTACGACCAGATACGGCTGATCCTTCGGAGGAAGCGTCTCCTCCAGTGCCCCCAGCAAATGCTTGAGGAGCCGGTTGCCGACATCCTTAATGTCAAGAGCTCTCTCTTTCATATATTGATCGTCCAGTAAATCGAACATATTGACAAACTTCTCAATCGCCTCTTTGACGGCAACCTCGGCTGCCTTGTACTGCTTCTGCATGATCCCCTGAACCTCGTTCATAAAAATAGGATCCTCCAGAATCGCCAGGTGAGCATCGAAGATGGACGTTTGCTCCTCTCCTAGTACCGAGACGAATTCCTGTTTGATGGTTTCTATCTCATCTTTGGAAGAACGAATTCCGTCGTACAGCCTTTCGAATTCAAATGCCAAATCGGTGACATCGATCAGCTTATCCGGGAAATCCCATTCCCAGGTCGGAATGACGAAAGCTTTCCCCATCGCTATTCCAGATGAAGCTCCGATCCCCTTAGCCAAAAGTGTTCCCTCCCCCTGAAGCATCCTTCAATACAACCGACATGACGGATGCTTGACCTTTCTTGACCGCTTTAAACGGCGCAAAGCTCCATGATTTCACTTTATCTACATTCGTAATGATCATCGGCGTCGCCAGCGACTTGCTGTTTTGCTTTACTTTATGCAGATTAAAGCGGATTAATAGCTGTCCCGCCTCAACCATGTCGCCTTCTTTAATATAAGCCGTGAACCATTTGCCCTGCAGCTGTGAAGTATCTATGCCTATATGCAGCAGTACCTCAAGTCCCTCTTCCGTTTGGATGCCTACTGCATGAAGGGATGGGTACAAAATGATGATTTTCCCTGCAACCGGCGCAACCAGCTCCCCTTTATCCGGCATGAAAGCGACCCCGTTGCCGACCAGCTTGCCGGCGAATATTTGATCGGGGACCTCTTCCAAAGGCATCATCCGTCCCTGCATTGGTGCGCTGAATAAGACCCTCTGAATATCCTTCATCAGAACTTTCTTGATTTCTTCCCGGATTAACTCGGAATAGGTGCCGAAGACAACCTGAACATTACCGCCGCCAAGTCTAATGACGCCAGCCGCTCCCAAGTGCTTAAGCGCAGCCGTATCCAGCAGCTTATCGTTGTCCAAAGTGAGCCTTAGCCTGGTGATACAGGCTTCAATTTTCTTAATGTTGTTCTTGCCCCCGAGTGCCTGCAGAATTAACGGAGAGCGGTATGGGATATCTCCAGCCCATTCTTCCAGCTGAGAGCCTTCCTCCCTGCCTGGAGTCGGGATACGGAATTTTCGTATGGCCCAGCGGAACAAGAAATAATAGACAAAAAAATACGCAAGTCCGATAGGAATCAGCATCCACCCGTTATGGGACAAATGATAGTTGATGATAAAATCAATGGCCCCGGCCGAGTAAGAGAATCCGTGATGGATATCGAAATAATAGGCAATCCACATGGAAAGTCCCGACAGGATCGCATGAACGATAAATAAATAAGGCGCAACGAACAGGAAAGCAAATTCGACCGGCTCCGTAACCCCGGTCAAGAAGGAGGCCAGCGCCGCCGTTAGAAAGGTGATTCGGATTTTCGGCTTCAAATCTTCCCTTGCCTCATGAATAATCGCCATGGCAATAGCAGGCAGCGCAAACATCATGATCGGATATAATCCGGCCATGTAGATGCCTGCATTCGGATCACCCGCAAAGAAACGCGGCAAATCGCCGAAGATCATCTCACCGCTCGGCTTTTCATAGGCTCCAAGTTGAAACCAAAACAAATTGTTGAATACATGATGCAGCCCTGAAGGTACTAAAAGACGATGGATCACTCCATAAACGAAGGTGCCAAAGCCGCCTAGGCCCAATACCGCTGAAGAAAGGGTTTGCATAAAATATTCCAAATATGGTCCGATTTCAATAACAATCAGAGTCAGCACCAGGATGCATAAGCCCATTAATAACGGAACCATTCGAGGCCCGCCAAAAAACTGGATGTATTCCGGCAATTGAATATGCTTCACCTTATGAAACAGGATAGCCGCGATAAGTCCAATTAATATACCGCCAGGTACGCCAAGATGAAACTCATCCCCTAAGTAATGCCGGATCGCCTGGTTAAACATAATTTGACCGATCAATGCCGACATTCCGGCAATACCTGCGCCTTCCGTTAAACCGAGGGCAACGCCGACCGCAAAAATCACCGGCAAGTACGTAAATATGGTATTGCCAAAAAACAGCATAATTTCCCCGACACGGGACATATGTACGTCTTGCCAAGGCAGCGTCCCGAGACGCAGTAAAATAGCCGCAACAGGGATCGTAATAGTCGAAAGCATTAAGGACCGACCCAACTGCTGCAAGTTACCCATCCAGTTCAAACAACCGCTCCCTCCTTTCTTACTCGATGGTAAGGCCAATGCTCCATTTTGTCAAACAACCCCAAACATGTTTTCGTTCGGGGTTGGTCGGCACAATTATGAAAAGGTCGGAAATTGGGAGGAGTATCCGCTAAATTGCTGCTTCGCTTGAGAAATTTCTTGTTTATCGGCCGCTTTCATCTTGTACCAGCCTTTTTCGAACATAAGATTAAACAATTGCCATTGCGATTCATGCTGCGTGTTTAAAATGGAGGAGATCGTTTTGCGAAGCTCCGGATTTTGCACCTCGTTGAGTCCGGTATTGAAGCCGGTCGTCATATATTTTTCGAGCATCAGTATGTCATTGATACGATCTCTATCATTCATTTCAGGGCCTTTGACTTGCGGCAGCTGTCCGGTCTGGGGCTTAGCGATGTCCATCGTTGGCATAGCTTCTTATCCTCCTTGTTTATTGCAAATGGTTTAAAATGGAGTTGTATTGGTCAAGATGAGCTTGGCCCGTCTTTTCGATCAGCTGTTTGATTTGCGGGTCTTGGCATAGACTTGCCGTTTCCTTGCATTTTTTCATGGCCAGCAGCTCCCAGGATAAAAAATCCTTAATATAGCTGAACTCTTTTTCGGATAATAAGGATCTGTCCGCCGTCATGTTTTGCTGATTGTTCATGCGAAATTCCTCCTGACTTGTTCATACTAGGATAAATAGAGCGGGCTCTAATAAGCCCGCCCATTCTATTTTGCCAATTAAAATTGTCTGTTAAATCCGAAAGAGGAGATTCCGAATTGTTGTTGAGCCGGTTGGCTGGAATCTGAACGCAGGTAAGCGTCATGACCTTGTTGGTTACCGCGGTAGTTAGCGGTATGGTAAGCTTGAGAGGATTGTACTTGACCATACTGCTGGGAACCACCAAAGTTCAAGCCGGCATTAAAGGATTGACCGATGCCGAATTGTTGCTGAGCTGGTTGGCTGGAATCCGAACGCAGGTAGGCATCATGACCTTGTTGGTTACCACGGTAGTTAGCGGTATGATAAGCTTCAGGGTTTTGCTGTACAAATTGCTGGCCAGAGAAAGAGGAGTTGAAGTTACTGTTGAAAGATGGAGCTTGATTCAAGAAGCTGCCGCCAAATTGCTGTGCAGGCTGATTGGAGTCCGAACGCAGGTAGGCATCATGGCCTTGTTGATTTCCACGGTAGTTTGCTGTGTGATAATTTTGCGGGCTTTGGAAGCTGGAGAATTGGTTAGAGCCTTGGAATTGTTGATTACCGGATTGATATTGGGATTGAACTGTACCCACCGGTTGGTATCTGTTTTCCAATCCGCGATACTGGGATACCACGTTCCCGGAACCTACTTGGGGTTGAAAGCTATTTTGTTGAAAGTTCTGATACATAACAAAAATCCTCCTTAGGAAGTGTTAAAAGTCTTCCGGGGTCGGTTACCTCAACCGTTGCTTTACCAGAAGCCTTTCTTATTGTCTCTAAGGAGGTTTTATTTTATTTATGGTAGCTCTTGGGTTGCAGATGCTATTTTATTCCTTGGTTTGAAGCACCGTTTGCTTGAGTAAAGCTGCAGCGCTCCTTGGATCCGACTGCTTCGTAATTGCCGATACTACGGCAATGCCGCGTGCTCCCGCTTGAATAACGGCAGCCGCATTTTCCTTGTGAATACCACCGATGCCGACCATCGGAACATCCCATCGGCCTGCGATCTCCCGAATCAATCCCGTTCCTATGGCGGCGCCGGCATCCTCTTTGGTCGAGGTTGCATACACGGCACCAACGCCAAGGTAATCCGCACCTTGGGCTATTGCCCACTCCGCTTCTTCCCTATTACCCGCAGAAATCCCGATGATTTTGCTGTCGCCAAGAAGCTTTCTGGCTTCCAGTCCGGGTACGTCGTCTTGCCCGACATGTACACCATCAGCGTCTAGCAGCAGAGCGACATCAATCCTGTCGTTAACAAGGAAAGGGACGCCATACTGCCGGCATAAATCGCGCAGCTCGGCACCTTGCTCAAGAACCTGTCTCAAAGGCGCCTTCTTCTCTCTTAATTGAAAAAGGGTTACTCCCCCTTCAAGCGCTTCCTTAGCGATCTCCAGGGCAGTACGATCTCCATGATGCTCCAGGCCCATCACCAGGTAGACCGGGAGATAATCTGCAATCCGTTCACGGTACAATTTATTTCCCTCCTGGCATCAGAATGGAATCCTCTACTTTGATGCAGCGGTCCATAATTACTTCCAGTCCGCCTGCGCGGGCTATATCGGCCGCTTCCTCGTTGAAGATGCCCAGCTGAAGCCAGAATACTTTGGCACCGATTTTGACAGCTTCCTCCGCGACGGGAACTACGGTTTCACTCCGACGAAATACGTTCACAATATCCACTTGCTCCGGAATATCCGATAGGGAAGGATAGCAGGTTTCTCCCAAAATTTCAGTCGCATTCGGGTTTACAGGGATAATGCGGTAGCCTTTCTTTTGCATCGCTTCTGCAACCATGTACGAAACGCGGTCCGGCTTGTCAGACAATCCTACTACGGCTACATTTCCTGCAGCGGACAAGATTTCTTTAATGCGGTCACGAGACGGATTTTCAAATGCCATTACGTTCATCCCCTTATGATTTCGTATATGAGATAGCCTGGCTTCCCATGGCTTCCCATGTTTCGAGAAACTGGGCTTTATTGATTTTCACTTTGCTTTTTCCGTTATACGGGTCATTGACATACACATTCTCTTCATCGAAACCGACCAATAATACCGCATGCTCCATAAAAGTCGTTTGAATGGGACCAATAGGTGTATCCCAGATGACCCAACGGTCAGGGACTTGATAATTAATCGTCGTCCATACAACGGACGGAATTCCTTCACGGAGCTGGTCCTCCAGCTTCTCAAAAGGCTGCCGTGTGAAATCCTTGGCGGTCGGTACATATTTATTCAGAAGCTCCATCAATGCGGTATGATAAATGCCGAAGCCCTTGGAGCCTCCTGTAATGTCTCCGACAAAGCCCGTATTAGGATTGCCCCAATAAGCGACGGAACCATCCGGATTCCGCTTGAGAGGGGTCGGATCTTTTTTGAGCTCCGGTACCAGCTCCATTTTACTTTTCTCAATGCCGACGAATTGAAGCAGCATCGTAAGGCTTGTCAGCTCGCAGCCGGAAGGCAGCTCAGGGTATTGCCTTATAGCAGGCGCATCCAGCAATACGGAAGCAGCACGCGGAGCCGGAGGATCCGGGAGGGCTTCTTGAGCCTTATTTGGAGCCGGTGTTTCGGCATAAGCCACGGACGACTCTTCTGCATACCAAGCCTGTCCCGTTAGTTTGGCGTATAAGAGAATACATAATACTCCACTGATAAACATGAGCCCTATGATCGTAAAAAAGCCGAGTGTTACCTGGATTCCTTTCCAAAGCACCTTCATTATGACTCAACCCGCTTGATTTTATTAGATAGTAGGCTACTGGATCGCCGCTCGGAAACGGGTAGCACTGAAATTCAACATCCTATTCCTCAACCAGCTCGATGTGAGCGCCCAATGAGAGCAGATGCTCAAAGTAATGAGGATACGATTTGGCGACATGGTGAGCATCGTTAATGATGAGCCCTTTCTCCGAACGCAAACCGACTACAGTTAATGCCATGATGACACGATGATCAAAATGAGCATTGATCTCGACTCCGCCGGTTACTCCTTGAGGACGGCCATGGATAATAATTTCGCTTTGTTTTTCCTCCACGTCGGCACCGGCCTTACGAAGCTCGGCAAGGAAATCGGTAATCCGGTCACATTCCTTATACCGCAAATTCTCGACGTTATAGAAACGGGAGGTGCCTTCGGCAAATACGGCTGCCGCCACCATCGCCAGAACGGCGTCCGTAAAATGATCCCCGTCAAATTCCCCTGCTTGCAACCGCTGGTTTCCTTTGACATGAACCACACCGTTCTCGTGCGTTAAGTTAACCCCCATAGCGCGAAGAACATCGACAACGGCCTTCTCACCCTGTCTGCTCTCTTCTTCCAGCCGCAGCACTTTAACATCGGAATTAGTGACAGCCGCCGCAGCCAAAATAGCGGCCGAGCCCGGATAATCGCCTTGAACGACATACTTTTGAGGCTGGTACTGCTGACGTCCAGGAATTTTATAATGCATGAGATCCTCGGAGGCTTCAATCCGAATGCCCGCCTGAGCAATAACCTCGAGAGTTTGCCCGACAATTACCTTGGATTTCAGGTCATGGAGCACTTCAATCTCGCTGTCTTCGTCCAGAAGCGGAGTCATAAACAGCAAGGAGCTTAGAAATTGGGAGCTCACGTTGCCCGATACTTTAATTTTGCCGCCGCGCGGCTTGCCTCCGCGAATTGTGATAGGCAGCTTGCCCTCCCGATGGTCGACCTCTACTCCCATTTGCTTCAGAGCGTCAATCAGATCGTCGTGCGGCCTTTTTCCCAAAGAGTCCGGATATTGGTTAACGAATGTAACCTCCGGGCAAAATGCGGCGACAGACATCAGAAAGCGAAGTACTGCGCCGGCATTACCGACATTCAGCTCGCTTACATGCTTAGGATGCTTGCCGAAGCCGCGAATCGTCATTTTCTCTTCATCTTCTTCAACGGCAGCTCCCAAATCACGGATGCAACGGCGCATCGCATCGCTGTCCTCACTGTGGGCAGGATAATATACAGTGCTTGTCCCGTCAGCCAATGCTCCGATGAGCAAATAGCGGGTCGTGTAGTTTTTGGAAGATAGCGCATTAATCGTACCTTCTAAGTTATTTGTCGGCTTTACGATCGCTTTCATGAATATGTATCTCTCCTGTTCCGCATAAAAGTTACGAAATCATTAGACTTATTTCAGATTATTGCCAGTGTACCATACCCTCCGGGGCTTGGAAACCGCAAGTTTGACACCCATACGGGTTTCTCTATATCATGGGATTGAGGAAGATGTGCCTATTACAAAAAACCTATTTGGAGGCTTCTTAATTATGCAAACCATTACCCCGCAAGAACTAAAGTCACGCCTGGATAAAGGTGATAAGCTGGACATCATTGACGTCCGCGAGGCCGAAGAGGTTGCTCTCGGCATGATTCCCGGTGCTGTTCACATACCTTTGATGCAAATCCCGGATCGTCTAGATGACATCCCCCGCGATAGAGAAACCATCCTAGTTTGCCGAAGCGGCAACCGCAGCGGCAGAGCCTATGATTTTCTCAGCGCTCAAGGGTTTACCAATTTGAAAAACATGAGTGGCGGCATGCTCGAATGGGAGCAGCTTTAAAGCTGCAGGTCCGCTGTGATCATCTCTGCAATTTCTTGAACGGACAGCTTGCTCGTATCGATCTTGCGGTCCGCGAAATCATAGGCATGCTTGCGGGCTTCCAGCAGCGTATGCACCCTCTCGGCTACGTCGCCTTGAACCAAGGGCCGGTTTTGGTCCTGACTCACACGTTCAATGATTGTGTCCGCATCAGCCGTCAAGGCCACGACATATCCCTTCTCCTTCATGACAGCGCGGTTTTGCTCTGCTAAAACTGCGCCACCTCCGGTGGCAATGATGCAGTTCATTCCTTCGAGGGATTTCCGAATGACATCGCACTCCACTTGCCTGAATACAGGCTCTCCCAGTTTTGCAAACATGTCGCTGATTGACATTCCCTGCTGCTCTTCAATGACGTCATCGGTATTGATGAACCGCCATCCCAACCGGGAAGCCAATGCGTGTCCTACCGTCGATTTGCCGGTACCCATGAATCCTATTAATACGATATTCTTTTTTTCCAAATTCCTACACCTCTTGACAGCTTCTGTCTAACCCTACAATCATATCATAGGTTGATGTTGATGAATAGAAATTACGAGAAATTCATATGATGGAATGTGAATAGATTCCAGTCTTTTCTGCTATGATGATACTATGAAACCATTTCGAGGAGAGATGAATTGTTAATGCATTCAGCCATGTCTCAATCCCAGAACCCCGTTCCTAATGCCGCACAGCGGAAGCTGGAGCAAATTCTAAATCCTTCCCATCCGTTATGCAAAGATGACGTTGTCTGGATTTTGGAATTTATTAAAAAAAAGGTGGCTGAAGAAGATCCGCAGATAGCAGATCTTTCCCAACCACGCTTATTACAAAACTTTCGCTATTTTGCCGAAATTGCTTTAATGCTTATCCAGCGTCGCAACGGCTTCGATCAGGAGGCAGACCGCCTGAAGCACTGGATTTCCGAGGCTTCCTACGGGCTGCATCCCTTGAAACCGAACGGCCGGGCATTCAAGGATTAGTTCTCCATCCAGTTGAAATGGAAGGTTCCTTCTTTGTCCAAGCGTTGGAATGTATGTGCACCGAAATAATCTCTTTGCGCTTGCAGCAGGTTCGCAGGCAGACGCTCGGAACGGTAGCTGTCATAGTAAGCCAATGCGGATGCAAACGCAGGCACTGGAATTCCGCGTGTTACAGCTGCGGACACTACAGTTCTCCAAGCGTCTTGGTAGTTGCTCACAACGCCTTGGAAATATTCGTCAAGAAGCAGGTTTTTCAATTCTGGGTTGCGATCGTACGCATCTTTGATGTTTTGCAGGAAACGAGCACGGATGATGCAGCCGCCGCGGAAAATCATTGCGATGCTGCCGTAATCCAATCCCCAGTTATATTCTTCGGAAGCGGCTCTCATTTGCGCGAAGCCTTGAGCGTAGGAGCAAATTTTGCTCGCGTACAGCGCTTTGCGTACAGCCTCGATGAACTCCTTGCGGTCTCCTTCGAAAGCAGGTGCTTGCGGGCCGCTCAGCACTTTGCTTGCAGCTACGCGCTCTTGCTTCATAGCCGACAAGAAGCGGGAGAATACGGACTCGGTAATGATCGACAATGGTACCCCAAGGTCAAGAGAGCTTTGGCTGGTCCATTTACCAGTACCCTTTTGGCCGGCGGAATCCAGGATAACGTCAACCATAGGCTTGCCGGTCTCCGGATCTTTTTTCGTGAAGATATCGGTAGTGATCTCGATCAGATAGCTGTCAAGCTCGCCTTTATTCCACTCGGCAAAAATCTCATGAAGCTCTTCTGTGCTAACGTTCAATACGTCTTTCAGCAATTGGTAAGCTTCGCAAATCAGCTGCATGTCGCCGTACTCGATGCCGTTATGCACCATTTTCACGTAATGTCCCGCACCGTCCGGTCCGATGTACGTGCAGCAAGGATCGCCATTTACTTTGGCCGAAATAGCTGTCAGAATCGGTTCTACCAATTCGTAAGCGTCTTTTTGACCGCCAGGCATAATCGAAGGACCTTTCAGAGCGCCCTCTTCGCCGCCGGATACGCCCGTTCCGATAAAACGCAAGCCGTGAGCGGACAATTCCTTGTTTCTGCGTTGGGTATCCGGGAAGTAAGCATTCCCTCCGTCGATGATGATGTCCCCTTCTTCCAAATGAGGAATCAAGGAATTGATGGTAGCGTCAGTACCTGCGCCTGCTTGAACCATGATCAAAATTTTACGAGGCTTTTCGAGAGATGCTACGAATTCCTCAATGCTGTATGTACCTACCAGGTTTTTGCCTTTAGCTTCTTCGATCAAAGCATCTGTTTTTTCACGGGAACGGTTGTATACCGATACGGTGAAACCTCTGCTTTCAATATTTAATGCCAGGTTTTTACCCATGACAGCCAATCCGATAACGCCAACTTGTTGTTTGGACATATGGTTACTCTTCCTTCCTTTGAATTATTAGTTGTGATGTTCTCTTGTTTGAAAAAAGCTCATTCCGCCCAGCAGTGAGCAGCATCATTGCCGCCCGATGGAAGCAAGGCTGACAATGGATGCCGCTTGGAGACCAGTTCTCGTGGAACTAACCTTTTTCAATTTTTTTATCTATTAAATCGTCATTGCTCCATAGCCGCCGTCTACACGAAGCAGCGAGCCGGTCACAAAGCTGGAAGCCTTGTCGGAAGCAAGGTATACAGCTGCGCCTTGAAGCTCTTCCGCTTCACCGAAACGGTTCATTGGAGTATGGCGCAAAATCGATTCCGTACGCTCAGGAGAAAGGATTTTACGATTTTGTTCAGCCGGGAAGAAGCCGGGAATAATTGCATTCACACGAACGCGAGCCGGTGCAAATTCACGCGCCAAAAACTTCGTAACGTTGTTCACAGCCGCTTTGGACGCCGAGTAAGTAAATACGCGGGACAACGGTGGCTCGGAGGATACGGACGAAATGTTGATAATGCTGCCGCCTTCGCCTTTGTCCACCATATGTTTCCCAAACACCTGGCAAGCTAACACAACGCTTTTGAGGTTTACTTCCATAATAGCGTCCCATTCTTCCATTTTCAATTCGAAGAACGGAGTCGCGCTGTTCATGCCAGGACAGTTCATCAAGATGTCGCAGCGGCCTGTCCAAGCCAGAACGTCCTCAAGAACCTTTTGAAGATCTTCGACTTTGGTAGCGTCTGCCGAGAAGCTTTTGGCTTTGCCGCCTACTTCTTCAATTTTTTTGACAACAGCTTCGGATTTCTCCGCGTTGCGTCCTACGACAGCCACATTCGCGCCGTGACCGCCCAATGCTACGGCCATTGCGCCACCCAAAGTGCTGTTACCTCCAATAATTACCGCTGTTTTACCAGTCAAATCGAACAAATTCATGATGATCCTCCTCATGTATAGGTATTGCATGAACCGTCTGTCGGGGCGGAACTACTTTGCATGCTGCTGCTGGTACGCAGCAATCGCATCGAATTCATCCTTCAACTGATGGTACACACGATTATAAATATTTGTCAACTGTTGGTACAGCTGATGGTTACCGGAATCCGGCTGGTGGCGATGGTGAACCTGCATCCAATTGTGTACGGAGGAGAAGTCTTTAATCTCTCCCATCGCCAGCATACCGAGCTGTGCAGCGCCCAATCCGGAGCTCTCGATCGAGTTCGGTACGGCTACCGAGCTGCCAGTAACATCCGCCATGCACTGCAGCCAGAAGCTGGATCGTGCGAAGCCGCCGGATGCGCGGATTTCCTTGGTCGGCCCGGACAGCTCTTCCAATGCGCTTAATACGGAGTTGATCCGATAGACAACCCCTTCAAGAACAGAACGAATCATGTGCTTCTTCTGATGGTAAAGCGATAAGCCAAAGAAGACGCCACGTGCATTAGCATTCCAATAAGGTGCGCGCTCCCCGGTTAGAAGCGGGAGGAAGATAAGTCCGTCGGAGCCCGCGGATACCTCTTCGGCAAGCGAAGTCAAATAGTCATACGGATCCAGGCCTCTGCGGCGGCCTTCTTCCGCTTCGGCCGTCGCCAGCTGGTCTCTGACCCAACGGAACATGATGCCGCCGTTATTGATGGCTCCGCCGACCACCCAGAAGTCCTCTTTCAGAGCATAGCAGAACAGTCTTCCTTTAGGGTCGGTTACAGGCTCGCGGACAACCCCGCGAACCGCGCCGGAGGTTCCGATGGTCACGGCATAAATGCCTTCTTCGAACGCGCCGACTCCAAGGTTCGCCAGCACTCCGTCCGATGCGCCCACAACGAATGGCGTATCCGCATGCAGGCCCATTGCCTGAGCATACTGCTCCTTCATACCGGAAATGTGGTATACGGTGGAAACCGGCTCGGAAAGCTGCTCTTCACGTACGCCGCAGGCTTTCAATGCCAGCTCGTCCCAAGCAAGGTTGCGAAGATTGAACAGCCCCGTGGCGCTCGCGATGGAATAGTCCACGATGAATTTGCCGAACAGCTTGGCAAATACATACTCCTTAATCCCGATAAACTTGTACGCATTCTCAAACACATCCGGGCGGTTGTCGCGAAGCCACATCAGCTTCAGCAAAGGCGACATCGGATGAAGAGGCGTTCCGGTATTCAAATAAATCTGGTGCCCGTTTAATTCTTCCTTCAAAGGCTTGACGTAGCCGACGCTGCGGTTATCCGCAAAAGTAATGGATTGTGTCAGCAGATTCAAATCGCGATCGACCGCAATTAAGCTGTGCATCGCCGAGCTGAACGAAACGCACAGCACCTGGCTAGGCAAAATCTTAGCCTTGGTGATGACAGCCTGAATCCCTGTCACTACTGCATGAAAGATTTCATCCGGGTTCTGCTCCGCCATGTCCGGTCTAGGCGTATTCAGAGGATATTCAATAGAATTCGATGCCAGAACGCGGCCGTCCCGGTCGATCACCAGCGTTTTCGCGCTGGTCGTCCCGAGATCGGCTGCAATAATGTACGGCTTTGCTATTGTCAAACTCATTTCGCTAAGTTCCCTTCGCTGTCAAATTGCAAGTCATAAGGCTCCGTCAAAATTTCAATATCCGGATGCAGCTTGGCTTCTTCAAGCATATTGACGGAAATTTCGATTTCGCCCAAATGCAGCGTATCTTGAATGCGTACGAGTCTGCATTTGGTATAATCCAGGATGTTGCAGGTTTTAACGCCTGCTTTAATTGCGTAATAATCGTTATCCAGCGTGGTCGAAATTTTGGTTGGAGCACATACCGTCGAAGTCAATCCGTTAACGAAGGTAGCCGCTCTATCCATTTTGTCGACCAGACGCTGCGTAGTAAAGTCGGCTGTACCTACGCCGTTGGCATTCCCTTTGGTTTCCGGTGTCAGATCGAGAACGATCATCTTGGAAACGTCAGGTCCGCCATGCGCGTAGGGAGTCGGATAACGGCCGGTTACGTTCGGATCCATGCCGTCGCCGCTGATGTTCTTGCCGATATAATCGATAACAAGCACGTCGATTTGGTCGAACAAAATTTTTGGCAGGCGCGCCTTCGCCTCTTCCAGCAGCTGCATTTCGCGCTCTTCGATTTGTGCAGCCGGAAGCGCCTCGATGCGGCAGGTTTGGTCATAAGCATTCTCAACCAATGCTACGCCAAAAATAATCGGAAGCTTCTCAATCATAATTTTGGCCATAGCCGGAACGTTCTCCGCCATGTACTTAAAGCCTAATTGATGGCAGGCTTCGGCCCCTTTTTGCTTACCAAGACCGATGGAGATCATTTTCATAATACCGCTTTCGATGCGGCCGCGGAACGCCGTGTGGGGCTTCACGCGGTTGATGACTACGATAGCGTCTGCAGTTGAAGCAATTTTATCTACATAAACAGGCAGGCCGTTAGGAAGCTCGTCGATTTTAACCACTTCCATCGAGGAACGGATCGGTGCTCCCATCGCTTCTTCCGTTACTCCAAGATGATGCAGAACCTCTTTTTGCCCTTCAGCCGTTGCGCCGCCGTGGCTGCCCATACAAGGCACGATAAACGGCTCTCCGCCTGCTTGCTTGATCGCATCGATCGTTACTTTCGTAAACAAAGCGATATTCGCCACACCGCGGCTGCCCACGGCTACCGCTACCTGCTGGCCCGGCTTGATTTGGTCGATGGTCCCCGGCTTTTTCAGCTCCTGCTCCAGCACTTCCTTCAGGTTATCAATCTTGGTGTCATCAAATTTTTGGCGGATACGTACCATTTGCGGAATAGGAATGTCTTCTAGAACCTGTCTCAAAATACTCATAGCTTCTAAGCGCCTCCTGCGATTGTTTTGACGGAGTCACGAATAATGAGCTCCGTTCGAATGAAGATGGTTTCTTTCTCCACCTGCTTGCTTTCTATAAAAGTGAGCAGCTTCGCCGCGCCTTCCCGGCTGATCTCCTCAATCGGCCTCCTGACGGTAGTCAATGCCGGAGTCACGAATGCGGAAAACAGCTGATCGTCGAACCCGACGACCGAGATATCTCCAGGTACGGACAATTGCTTCTCAGTGATCGCTTTAATGGCTCCTAACGCCATCTCGTCGTTGCAGCAAAAAACGGCCGTAGGCTTATGGTCCAGTGTCAACAGCCGCGACATAGCGGCGTATCCGCTCTCCACGTCGTAATTTCCCTGTACCCTATACTCTTCCCTTACGGTCACCTTATACTGATTCATCGCTTCAAGATAGCCTTCGCGGCGGGCCTGCGTCGATTTGAAGTTTTCTTTCCCTTCAATTATCGCTATATCCCTGTGGCCCTTCTGAATCAAATATTCCACCACGCGATACGCTCCGCGCAAGTCATCCGGAATCAGATTCATGACAGGTAGAGTATCGATCTGGCGATTCAAGACGACCAGCGGAATTTCCCGTTCCGTCACATATTCGATAAACGGCTGGTCGGAGGAGCTTTGGCTCATGACGATAATGCCGTCAAAGCTTTTGCGGTTAATTTTATGATAGCTTTTGTAGTCATCAATGCCTCGCACGATCAAATTGTATTGATCCTGTATGACATCATTGACCCCCTTAACCGCCTCGTACAAGAAGCCGGCAGATGTACCGGTATGAAGAGTTGAAAAAAACAATCCCAAGTTGTATGATCGATCAAGGACCAGACTCTTGGCGCTGTAGTTCGGGGTGTAATTCAAGGTTGCCGCGAGCTGCTGGATCCGCTCCTTTGTCTCCTGATTGATCAGCGGACTGTCGTTCAAAGCCCTGGAGACCGTAGTATGCGAAACATTCGCCAGCTTAGCAATGTCTTTGATCGTAACACTCAATCCTACCACCTCCGTTTTATAATATCATACAGCTGCACACGTTAACAACGAACATTTTTTGCGAAGTATTGATCTGTTTTGCTCTTTTTACGCAAATATCGCCTGTCTCCACCCCGTAGTGCCGCTGCTTCTTTAGCTCCCTTTGCAGCAACGACACGGCATTTCCCCTTCCCGTGCCCCGTATGACCCAAAAAGCCAACAAAAATGGTCTGTGCATACTATACACAGACCCTGCTAATCGTAACGTTTACATTTCAAGCTGCAGCATTTCATGCCTGAGTTCCATCAACCTTTCTTTGCACAATTTCACCGTTTTGGCATCTCCCGACTTCAATGCATCATGGAGAGTTGCGAGCTCATAATCTAGCTCCAGCCTCAGGACAGGAATACGGTCATCAGGTCTTTTCGATCGGAAAGCTTGCATCATTTCTTCCACCGTAACCACCGGCTCCTTTTGAAAAAGTACTTTATGCTCGACACCGGAAATTTCGACCATTCGGATGATTTCACCAAACATAATATTTTCGATTAATATTTGTCTGTCCTTGAATCGTTTGACTACGGCATGCCCGCGCGTATCGCCGATCATTTTCTCCATCAGCTCCGCCAGCTTTTCGTCCTTGAACGAATAATTCCCGACAATTTTGTATCGGTCTCCTATGCGCTGAAACTTCAATTTCACCAGCTTGCGGCCGGTTCGGATCGAGACGATGAATTGTTGATCGCTCTCGTTCCAATATAGAGAATACCCCTCTTGTATCAGCGCTTTAATGAAGTTACGGATTAGCCGACGGTCAAATCGTAACTCAAGGTTGCAATATTCCACTTCATGACTTTTACTCACGGCAATCCCCTCCCAAATGGTACATAACCCATGGCCATCTATCCCTTATTATCGACTGATCTGGATAGCCCGGATTTTGATAGAATTTTCAGACAATTCAGTTACTTAATTCTATCTTATTATGAATCATATGATTTAGCAACTTGGATTATTGACTTTTTTCCTTGAATTTCAATCCATTTTTTTAATAAGATACCTCTGCAAAGCGGGGTCATAACTTCGAAGCGGCTACACAACTTTGCAGAAAGACCCGGCAGCTATAAGAAAAACAAAGGACCGCCTCCTGGAGACGATCCTTGAATGGACTCGGCTATTATTTCTGTTCATCGCTTTGCTGGCTTGCCTGGTTGATCTTGCGGTCGAGCTCGTCATTCAAGTCGGTACGGGTTTCCACATTGACGCTATACGTCAAGTTATCCCCAAACCCTTGCTTGTCCAAACGGAGTATAGCCCGGAAATAATGGCTTTGGTTGATGTTGAAGCCGTTGCCTCTGCCGCTCATCGTCTGGTACACCAAATATTCGTAACGATCCTCGCCATCAATCTTCTCTATCATGATCGGTTTGGTCGAGTAGTAATAATCTTTGATTGTAAAATTGGCCGTGCTTTTGACGTATTCCTTGAGCTTGGCGAGCTTCTCCGTATTCACCTCGTTAGCAATGATGTAATTCTCCTTGTTCTGGCGGGACACGGACGGCGCTTGCCGCCACCGCTTTCTCGCTTCCGCATCGCTTACATACAGAACCCCGGTCAGCTTCTCCCGGTTCTTCTTCAAGCCTTCCGTATCAATCCCCATCCTTTTTAAATCAGACAGCCGGTAATAAACCCCGGAACCTTTATCGGAGTACACGGTTAGCAGCGGATAATCCGCCCCTAAATACGTCACCCACTGGGAGGCAGGCGAGCGAAGCGTAAACTCCTCATAGGTCGCGTCTTTATCCTCAGTCGGCTGCTCCGAATTAATGCGGCTGTTAATGTATATCGTCTTGTTGTCGCTCTTCCACAAAATATTGGCCCCCAGCATATTGCCCAGCTCTTTTAATGGCAAATAGCTTTTATCCTGGTATACCAGCGTCGGTCCTTCCAGCTTCACCGGTTTACCGTCTACGACGATATTGAAATCCGGACGCAGATAGGCTTCGACTCTTTGTAAAATATCTTCCGCATACACACCCGCGGTAAAAGTGCCTCCCAGCACCGCACCCATAATCAAAACTCTCTTCCATTGCTTCATCACAGCTCAAACCTTTCCCCATTGAAATTTTGACAAGAAGGCAGCCTCAAGCGGCCTCGTCTATGCCGAAAGTCCAACCATTTCCTGCAAATGAAAACTTTATATTGACAAACATATTAATTCCGATAGAATAGGTTGGTATAAGAAAGCGGAATCGCACGCAGAAAGCGAAATAGTATCGTTAATCGGCATACTCCTACTTATTTATCGTACACAGCGGCCGAAAATGTTATAGGACGTTTGGACCAGTACCGTTTTTCGATATTTGTTCATGCGGTTCATGTTTGATCTTACAAAAGAAAAACTATGTTTCGGATTTCAGGGGAGTGAGCGTCATTGATCGAAATCACAGGTGTCAGCAAGACGTTTCATCAGCGAACGGGTGGTTCTTTTACCGCCATTGATAATGTATCTCTTACGATTCAAAAAGGGGAATTTGTTTCCCTGCTGGGTCCGTCGGGCTGCGGCAAATCTACGCTTTTGAATCTGGTAGCGGGCTTGGAGCAGGCCGAGCAGGGCTCGATAACCGTCAACGGAAAGCCTTGTAAGGAACCTGGACCGGATCGCGTAGTCGTCTTTCAGGAGCATGCGTTGTTTCCTTGGTTAACCGTACTGGATAACGTGGCCTTCGGCTTGAAGCAGAAGGGCGTTGGCAAGAAGGAACGGGAAGAGCTCGCGATGGAGCAGATCAAATCCGTTCATCTAAGCCGATTTGCCGATCGGTATCCACATGAATTGTCCGGCGGTATGAAGCAAAGAGCAGCGATAGCACGAGCTCTGGCTATGGATCCGGAAATTTTATTGATGGATGAGCCATTCGCTGCGCTCGACGAGCAGACACGCCTTATCCTGCATAAAGAGCTGGAAGATATTTGGATGCGGACGCGCAAAACGATACTGTTCATTACGCACAATATCCGCGAAGCAGTCATTCTTTCCGATCGGGTTCTGGTTATGTCAACGCGTCCCGGTACAATCAAAAAGGAATTCGCTGTGCAAGCGGCAAGGCCGAGAGATTGGTCGGATCCCCTCCTCCATCACGTGGAAAACAGCATCATGGATGCTCTGGCCGATGAGCTGGAAAAAGTGGTAAAGGAGGAAATGGGACATGAGTACAGCATTAAGAAGAACCCTCTTTCTGGTTCTGCTGCTGATAGCATGGGAAGCGGGATTTAGAATCTTTGACTGGGGCTGGAAATTCCCTTCGGTTTCACAAACGTTCCAAGCTTTCTATGACGGCTTCGTTCACGGCCAGCTGCTTGAGGCCACACTGGAAAGTATCCGCCGGCTGCTTACCGCATTTATTATATCGATTGTCATTGGTACTACGCTTGGCTTCCTGTTCGCCAGATACCGATTCTTGGACGATACGATCGGCTTCCTGGTTGTCGCTTTGCAGACAGTTCCGAGCATCGCCTGGCTCCCGTTCGCCATCATCTGGTTCGGTATGAACGATTTCTCCGTTATTTTTATTACGACATTGGGAGCGACCTGGACGATGGCCATGTCGAGCCGGACAGGGATTATGAACATCCCCCGGATTTATCTCAAGGCGGCCCAGACGATGGGAACCGGCAACGGGTTCAAAATGTTTTACCAAGTGATGGTCCCTGCCGCTTTCCCTCATATGATTACTGGCGTTCGCGTTGCGTGGGCTTTTGCCTGGCGCGCGCTTGTCTCCGGTGAATTAATCGCCAAAGGCGTCGGCTTGGGACAGCTGCTGCAGGACGGCCGCAATCTGATGGACACGGCATTAATGCTCTGTATTGTCATTATCATCGCCATTCTTGGCACGTTATCCGACCACTTCTGCTTCAAAAAGCTGGAAGATACGATACTGGTCCGCTACGGATTATCAGGCAAACAAAAATAAGCTTTCAAAGGGGAGTTATTTCATGAAAAAAAGTATTTCCTTATCACTGGCCCTCTTGCTGGTCGTCGTTCTGGTATTGTCGGCTTGCGGCAAGAGCGGGGAGACTTCCAAGGATGCAGCGAACGGCAGCGGTAAATCGGCTCCTGCGTCAACGGTCAAACTCGGCATTTTCAAAAATGTTACCCACGCCCCAGGCTATGTCGCATTGGAAAAAGGTCTATTCCAAAAATATTGGGGTGAGAACGTAAAAATCGAAGTCACGCCATTCGATAACGGCTCCGATTTCTCTACCGCATTAGCTACAGGCGAAATCGATCTTGGCTTCGTAGGCCCTGGCCCTTCGACGAACCAATATATCAAAAGTAAAAACTTCAAAGTCATTTCCGGTTCCAATAACGGCGGCGCCGTACTGGTTGCCGGCAAAGATTCCGGTATCACGAATGTCAAAGATTTGGTAGGCAAAACCGTCGCAATTCCAACCAAAGGCAGCACGAATGAGATTTCTTTGCGCTTGCTGTTGAAGCAAAACAACCTCAATATTACAACAGATAAAAGCGGAGTTCAGATTATCGCGCGCGCTCCTGCCGATACCATGGTAGCCATGCGCCAAAAAGAAATTGACGCTACCTTGATTCCAGAGCCTTGGGGCACCCAAATGGAACAGGAAGGCATCGGGAAAATCATCGTGGATTGGGATAAAATCCCGCCTAACAATGGCAACTATCCGTTGACGATTCTGGTGGCAAGCGACAAGTTCCTGAAGGAGCACCGCGATATGGCGAAGCAAGCGATTCAAGCCAATGCCGAGGCCATTGATTTTATCAAGAAAAATCCGGATCAATCCTATGAGCTGATCAACAACCGTTTGAAAGCACTCAGCGGCAAAGGGATGGACATTGCACTCATTAAAGCAGCCCTCTCCCGTTTGAATTTGACGACCGACGTGAGCAAGGAAGCTATCGAGGAGATGGCAAAAGTCTCTATCGATGCCGGCTACATTAAAGATGTGAAGAAGGAAGAACTCGATCTTAGCAAGTTCGTAGATTTGAGCCTTCTCGAAGAAGTCAAAGCAGGTAAATAATCCAGCCTGTATTCAATATTAAGAAATCCCCCTTCACCCGGCGGAATGTAATGCTTCTGCTGCCGTGAAGGGGGATTTTGTATGTTTCTAATGAAATAAGACCGATTAATATACCTTGGCGACCTCGATACGATGCGTTCGACCGTCTTCCGTAAAATACAAGTCAACGCCATGACCCTGATCGTCCATAAAATAGGATACATACTTCGGGTCGTCCTTCCGCATGGGTACCAGCAAGGTTACTATGCGATGACTTGCCGACGGTTCCGTCGATGCGGTCAAGTGCCATTGAAGATCTAGTCCCTCGATCTCGGAAGGATCAACCTCCGCGAATTCATTGGTTTGGGATAAGTTCAGCTCCCCTGAAGAGCAGTAAACGAACCTGCCATCCATATTGGCCTTACGGCCTTGGACCCGGAACGATTGAGGGCCAAGCTTCATTTCGTACAGGGTATGGAACAACCAATCCACTCTTCCTGGCCGAGATAAATCCAGGCTATCAACGACGACGATATAGGACTCGTTAACAAAATACAGCTCGCGGACATATCGTTCCAGATAGGGTACATTTTCTTGGTAAGCCGCCGTTGCATTGCACCGGGTATAGGTATAGCCGGGATGCTGCTCCACGGCCTCAACAGTTCCGGAGGCAGCGATATTGAGTGCCTTATTCGTTCCGGCATACTGTCCCAGTCCATCAATTAACACGTTATTCGTGGAGCGGGTCTGTTTCCTCCAATTCATATGCATCGTACTGCCGAATGCGACATAATACCCGCTCTCGATGGCTAATGGCTCCCCGTAGGCATGGAGCAAAAATCCGTTCTGATCTCCATGACTGTGGCTAATGGAACCGTACGGGCTGCTCTTGGCCAGCAGCATAATATGTTCCTCCGGCTTGTCCATCCTGGCATGAAAGGCGACCCAGCCGATATCCCGGAACCACTTTACGGGCTCAATATCCGATGGAGCTTGTGTAGGTATCTCCGGATAATCGTACCGGTACATCATCTCGTCAAAGCGGAAGTCCCACCAGCCATAATTGTAGAACTTCAGCTCCGAATCGGTATCGATCGCCTTCGTCTGCTCATAGTACCATTGATAGTATCCGTTACCCGTAATTCCTGCGAACTGCCGGATATTGAAGCCCGTTTTCAAGCTGACCGGATCTCCAAGGGTCGATTGGTCTCCGAAGCTCGCCCGTATTGTATCGGGACTGAAGCAATAAAGCGGAAAATCGCCGGTTTTTTGGAAGAAGGGTCTTTGGTAAAAATCAATGCCCGTATATTTCTTCAATAGATTCATCGCTTCTGTAACGAACGCCATGCCTGTCGTCCAGTACATCGGCCCTTCCGCCCATCCGCCGTCCGTACCGCCCCAAGGTGTATACAAGCATGCGTAATATTCCAATGTATAATCCAGCCATTCCGCGGCTTTGCTTTCCTCCTCGAGCATCACGATACTGCACGGAACTAGCACGGAGGAAAGCGAGCGTACCGCGTGGCTATCAAATGGAACATGATGAATCTTGGACCGCTCCATTACATGGAATGCAACCTGCTCCGCTCTTTTCCATAGCTTGCCCCTAACCTCTTCCCGTTCCGCAGCCGTTAAACGGTCATAAAGCCAGTCATAGCCCCATGCAAGAGCCCCTGCTACCCGGAAGGCTGCTTCATCGTTATAGTCTCGGCTTGTAGGTCCTTGAGGGTCCCAGGAGGCCACATGAAGAAGCCATTGCTTGGCTTGTTCCAAAATCAGCTCATCCTCCAGCACAAGTCCTGCAACGCTCAGATGACGAACCGCATACAGCGCTTCCTGGCAGTCCATATACATTTGACGCCAAAGCTTTGCCGTCCGCTTGTTGTCGGGATAAGGCTTCGGCTCGGCGATCAGCTCCTTCCCCATCCAGGGCTGAACGGATTTCTCAATAAACACATCCCATCCGCAGAATGCGGCATCCTGCTTGACCCTGCGTCTGAAATCCGGGAGCTCCGAGGCCTGCAGCCATAGACGTGGATGCTCGGCAGCCGCTTGCCGATAGCGTATATCTCTCCTGGCCAAAGGCGTTAGCGGAAGCCCCTCGGGAACCGTAAAGCTTCTTATGACGCTCCATTCGGAATGCTCGTCTCCTTGTTCATTAGATGAAGCGTCAAGGAGCAAGGCATAGCGCCAATAATAGGTTCCCGGCTCCAGGGGCTCATCCGGAGTGTACAAATTATACGGAATCCGCTTCACCGTTACCGTACAACCCTCCTCGAATTCAGGAGAACGGGAATATTGCAGCGTATAACGGTCCTCTTCCAGCTGTGCAGGAATCCAGGTAAACCGGGGAGGGTTCTCCGTCAGCCGCGTGTCGCTGTCCGGTTGGTATTGGACCGTAAGCGGCCCGGCAATAGGTTGGTATAACAGGTGGCTCATAAGATATGGCTCCTTCTTGGTTCAACTAGATTGTAGATTGCATGCAGTTTAGCGCATGAACATGCCGCCATTGATTTCAATTGTCTCTCCCGTCAAATAAGCTGCCAGATCGGAGACCAGATACAGTACCGCCCCGGCCACATCCTCCGGGGTCCCTTCCCGTTTTAACGGAATTCCATTAACGGTCGCTTTTCTTGCTTCATCCGATGTGAACGTAGCGTGAAATGCGGTTTGCCCGATAAAGCCCGGGGATACTACGTTAACTGTGATCCCATCCCCGGCTACCTCTTTGGCCAGCCCCTTGGAATAGCTTGATACCGCAGCCTTGCTCGCTGCATAAATACTGGCACCTGCGCCGCCCCCATTATGCGCCGCTATCGATGACATATTGACGATGCGGCCTGCCCGCTTGTCCTTCATTCCAGGCAGCACTCTTTTGCACATAAAGACGGTGCTCTTGAAATTGACGTCCATGATCTGATCATACAGCTCTTCGCTCATGTCATAATTCGAACGACGTTCGACCAGATGTCCGGCATTATTGACGAGAATCTCTACAGTGTCTCCAAATGCCACTTCGACGGCGCCGACCAAATCGTCAATCTGTCGGGTATCGGTCACGTCGGCACGGAACAGCTCGGCTTGCCCTCCCGCTTCGCGAATCCTCGCTACCGTTTCCTCTCCTTGATCCTTATGGTTTAAATAAGTAATCCCAACTTTTGCACCGTGAGACGCAAGCAGAATGGCGACAGCACGCCCAATGCCCGTATTCGAGCCTGTAACCAGTGCGATTTTCCCCTTTAAGCTCGTGTTCAAAAGATCCACCTCCGGCAAGTTTGTTTAGCTTCCCTATAGAAAACGCTTACTTAACTGTTTGAAACCGCTCTATATGATTGTACCATGTCTGGCAAATTATGAATATGAACGTTCTTATTTTTTCCTTCAGGCATGACAAATCGTTCTTGGTTTCAATCTAGAGCTCCGATTTGTCGGTGGAGTTCATTTTTGCTACTCTACAAATAGTCGGATACAATCTATTTATTCCATTTTATAAAACGCAAAAGGATGATCTTATGCATTTGGAACAGCTTGAATTCATAGTCGAGGTAGCCAAGACGGGCTCGTTAACTGCGGCCGCACAAAATCTTCATGTCACTTTATCCGCCGTCAGCCAGTCGATCTCCAATCTGGAGGCCGAGCTTAACATCACCTTATTCACCCGCTCCCGCTCGGGAGCCGCTCCGACAGCCGAAGGAAAAGCCATCATCCATAAGGCGGCCGAAGTGCTCGGCAAATTACAGGAGCTTCGGGACGAAGCCTGCGGGTATGCCAACACTCAGAGCGGCGAGCTGCGCATAGCGACCATTCCGGGTCCTTTATCGCTATACCTTGATACGATCCTGAGCTTAAAGAAGCAGTACCCCAAGATACAAATGGAAATAGTCGAGAAAGGGACACAGGAGATCATTGAGGAGGTTCGGCATAATAAGATCGATATGGGATTAATCATCGCGTTCGAGCCTTACTTGGAGAACCGCGCCGGTTTAACGCTCGAGCCCCTGCTGGAAGGCAAAGTCGTCGTGTGCATAAGCCGTAAATCGCCGCTTGCCTTGAACAGGTCCATTTCGCCGGAACAATTAAGAAAGCATTCTGTCGTTTTGTATAATGACGACTATTTGAAGTGGTACATGGACCAGTTCCAGAACCGGTACGGCGATGTCACCATTCTTTTCTCCACCAATAATAAGGATGCGATTCGGAGGGCGACAGAAGACGGTACCGCGGTTACGATCGGGCTAGATTATTCCTTCAGGAACCAGCCCGAATACTTAAAGGGTGAATTCGTCGTCGTTGAACTGGACAACCCTTTCCAAAGAACGATACATCTTAGCCTGGTTTTGTCCAAGGAAAAGAAACTGTCCAATCCCGCCAAAATATTTATCAATCACTTGAAACATACCCTCCTGCAGCCATAGCTGCTTTGAAAATGAGGCCGCCCCTCCATTCGGGTGATGCTTCTTGCGATTTTTACTTAAGCTATACTTAACCAAACTTAAATATATATAAATTTACTTAAACAATAAGCGGATTTACAATAGAAGCGAACGATGTTTCTTCATCATTTTTTCGTACTTACTCTTAATAAAGGAGCTGTTCCCTAATGAAAGCAGCCAAAATTTACGGAGCTAAAGATATTCGAGTGGAGGATACAGAAATTCCTGTGCTGGAAGCCGGAACGGCTAAAATCCAAGTAGAATTTGCCGGAATATGCGGAAGCGACATGCATGAATATATGGCCGGAATTTATCCAATGCGAACGCAGCCCGTGCTGGGTCATGAATTTTCCGGTACTGTGGTTGAAGTCGCACCGGATGTTACTACCATTAAGGTTGGCGACAAAGTAGCCGTCGAGCCTTTGATTCCTTGCGGCAAATGCGACAATTGTAAAAGTGGTCTTGTGAATCTGTGCATTAGCCGTCAAGGATACGGCTATACTATATCCGGCGGTTTTGCCCAATACGTTGTAGCAAAGGAAGAAAATATATTCTTGCTTCCCGAGCATATGAGCCTGGAGCTGGGTGCTCTTGTAGAACCTACTGCCGTAGCCGTTCACGCCGTTCGGCAAAGCCAGCTTCGTCTTGGAGACAGCGCAGCCATCTTTGGAGCAGGTCCAATCGGGCTGCTGTTGCTGCAAGCCGTAAAAGCGGCGGGAGCAAGCCGGATCTATGTCGTGGAGGTTTCCGAGGAACGCAGACAAAAAGCGTTAGAGCTCGGAGCTACAGAAACTCTCAACCCTATGGAAGTCGACGCCACCCAGTTTATTCTTGATGAAACTCAAGGCGGTGTAGATGTAGCCTTTGACGCCGCAGGCGTTCAAGCCACCTTCCACTCCGGGGTCCGTGCCGTGCGACCTTACGGAGAGTTCAAAATTGTGAGTGTATGGGAAAAACCCGTCACCTTCGATCCGAATACCATCGTACGTACCGAAGCAAAAATTAGCGGCTCTTATGCTTATATCCGTCTGTTCCCCGAGGTCATTCGTTTGTTAGCTAACGGAGTCATTGATGGCAAGGCTGTCATTACCAGCGTCATCGATCTGGACGACATTGTTGAAAAAGGCTTTGAGCTGTTGAGCCATGATAAAAAACAATGCAAAATTCTCGTCAAACCGAACCGGGATTAATTGACATAACAACCCCAAAGCCAGTGGAGTGTGCCGTTCACGCTCTGCTGGCTTTTCTTGTTTCGGCTACCTTCTATGATTATGGTTTTATTCGCCTGGCAGGCGAACGGTATGATATAGTATTTTTATACATAAGGATTTTTTGTCGCTCAGGAGGATATGGACATGACTTTCGAAGGTTTTCAGCAAGAGGATTTTGACGTATTCGCGATCCCCGGCCTGGAGGGCCGAATGCAAGGGATCCAGCAAAGAATTCAGCCCAAATTCAAGGCAATAGGAGATGCGCTGTGTGATGAAACGGCTATGCTCGCCGGGGACGAAATGTTCCTGCACATCGCCAAGCACGCCCGGCGTACGGTTAACGCCCCTGTAGACACCTGGATGGCCATTTGTCATAACAAACGGGGATATAAGATGTACCCCCATTTCCAGGTAGGGCTTTTCGATGATCGCGTATTTATATGGCTCGCCCTTATCTATGAGCTCCCTGCAAAACAAAATATAGCCCAAGCGTACCTGAATGAATTCGACGAATTTCGTTCGGCGATTCCGGATTCCTATAAGCTATCGTTCGACCACATGAAAAAAGACGCCGTAACGATCAGCGAACTGAGCGATAACGAGCTGCAAAAGGCGCTGGAGAGATTCCGTGACGTCAAGAAGGCCGAGCTGCTGATCGGTCAAAACCTGTCATCCATCGATCCCGTACTTTCTAACGGCCCGCAATTTCTTGAACTCGTGCGGAGCACTTTTCAAACGTTAATGCCGCTGTATCGGATAGCCAGAAACGCTTCCAACTAATTCCTTTTCGTATAAAAGCCGCTGAAACTGCAAACTCTTAGTTTCGTAATGTTATACGAGCGTCTTAGAAAATTTATGTAGCACTAAGGTTCTCTTAAAGTAACATTAAGTTCATTTGCACACGCTATAATTGGTTACCCCATCCATTGGGGGATCCAAATTTTTGCGAAAGGCGGACAGAAGATGAAAAGCGTTCATACGAACAGGGTTATTGTCACAAGCCTGGCTTTCACTTTACTGCTGAGCGGAGTCGCTCTCTCCGGGTCTAAGCAGCAAGCGTTTGCCGATCCGTCGGAATGGACCACCCTTCAACAGCAAGGGCCCACGGATCAGAAGCAGGACCGCGGCGAAAAAGGTAAGGAAGGCAAACATTTGGAGAAGGGCGAGCGCAAAGCCATCCCTATTCTCGAAGAGGCCGCTGCGATTCTAAATATGGATAAGGCCTATCTCTCTGATGCACTCAAAGAAAAGTCGCTTGTGGATATCGCAAAGGAAAAAGGGATCAGCGAGAATGATCTGATCAGCAAGCTGAAAGCCGTTCGCAGCGGTAAAATCGATGAGGCGGTTAAAGCCGGCAAGCTGACAACCGAGCAGGCCGAGAAGATGAAATCCAATATGGACAAGCATCTGAAATTTATGGTGAACCATAAAGGAGGATTCTGGCATGGCAAGCACGGCATGAAGCATAAGATGCTCCCTGCGCCGGACAAGCTTGCCGCGATTATCGGAATCTCCGAGGATCAGCTGCGAGCTGAGCTGAAGGAAGGCAAGTCCCTGGCCGAGATTGCCGCTGCCAAAGGCATGAACAAGGAGCAGCTGGTCTCCAAGATTAAGGAGGAAATGACTCCTTGGATCGAGAAAATGGTGGAGCATAAGCGCGGCTCTCTGCACGAAAAAAGCAAGGAAGCTAAGTAACCGTGCGTTCAAACCAAAAACGTTACGACAAACGCAGTCCCCTGCATTGGATATAACGGGGACTGCGTTTTTTTCGCAATTTCAGCAAAAAACGTGATTAATTTCACACTTCCGTCATCTTTTTCGTTTATAATGGAGAAAAGTGATAATCACAAGGAGTGCCTGCTATGTTTCGCAATCGACCCATTAGAAAAAGCACATTGCTGCTGCTCGGCGCTGCCTTGCTAGCCGGAGGTGTGCTGTTCCAGACTTCGTTACCTAAAGATAGGACGGCAGCAGCGGCAGCGGCTCCCGAACCTTCAGCGGCCGTTCCTGTAAGCGGCGAGGCGGTCTACCAGCAGCACTGTCTGTCTTGTCATGCAGCGGATGGCAAAGGTTCTGGCAAATTCCCCGCCATAGCGAACGATCATGTTAAGAAGAAGCTGGGCACGTACGATAAAGCCTACGATTTTATTAGCCGTAACATGCCAGAAAGTGCACCCGGCTCCTTGACCGAAGACGAATACAAAGCCGTAAGCAAGTACGTGCTGTCTTTAAATGGTATTCCTACGGATTTTAGCGATATACAAGGCCACTGGGCTCAAAAAGAGATAACGGATTTATACGACAAAAAGTATATCGACGGTTATTTGGACAAACAGACGGACAAGCTGGCCTTCAAGCCGGATCAGTACATTAGCCGTGCCGAGTTTATCCGGTATTTTGTGAAAGCGAAGGAATTGTTTTTGTCCAACAGCACCGAAACTGAATTTACGGATATAGGCTCTAGTAAGGAAGACCGGACTTATATTATTACGGCCGTAGAATATGGGCTTATTAACGGCTACCCGGATCACACGTTTCGTCCGAACAATACGATAACGCGCGCTGAAATTTCGGCTATACTGTCACGGAGCGAAATGCTGAAGGCAGCTGCCTCTTCCCCATCTTTTAGCGATATACCGTCCGATTATTGGGCTGGAGAGGCTATTAGTGCGGTTCAGGAAGCGCACCTATTTGACGGATACGAGGACGGAACGTTCCGTCCCGACCAAAAAATGACTCGCGCCGAAGCGGTCGCCGTCATTTACCGGCTGCTCCATCCTGCTGCCTAACAAAATAACCCTACATTGTGGGGCCAGATTGTTGAAAACCTAGTTTTACATGAACCATGCTACATAGGTTCGATTCAAGGGGATTGCATGGAGCCCATCCTTTTATGCTAGAGAAAGCCTATAATGCAAAAGAAAGCCGCAGTCGCTCCCTTGAAGCGCCTGCGGCTTTCCTAGCGTTATGAAGCTCAAGCTCTTTGTCCGAGCGACGCGGTTTCCTTGTCAATAACCATGAACCGGTAAAGCAAATACAGCGCTGCTACAGACAAGATTGCCCCCGTGTAGAACGGAAGGTTCATGCTGTACTGATAGATTCCAGCTCCTAGCAGAGGTCCTGTGATGCGGCCCAAGCTGTCCATAGAGGAGCTGAGTCCGGAAGCAACCCCCTGTCCGACCTTCGTTTTCTGGGTGATCAGCGAAGTCACACAAGGACGAATCAATGCATTGCCTGCACCGAATACCGACAGGTAGATGGAAGCGGTCACCAGGCTGCTCGAGAATAAGATCAGCACGAAGCCGATAGCGGACAAGATCAAGCCGAGCCCAACGACGCGAGCCTCATCGCCTCTTTTAATGAATCTTCGCACGACCCCGCCCTGAATCAATGCACCGACAACGCCGCTCACCGCGAACATGATGCCCAGGTCAAGCGAAGAAGCTCCTATCTTGTCCTTTTCGAACAAGAGCAGCGTCGCTTCAAGCCCGGCCAGAGTGAATGAAACGAAGAAGGACAGCACGTATAAATATTTGAGCGAGCCGACAAAGGCCGACCAGCGCGAAGGCTTGGCCTCTCCTGCTTGCTGCTTGCGCCGCTTCTCTTCGCTTAAGGATTCCGGCAGCATGACCAAAGCAAACAGGAAGGTCAGCAATGCCAGGAAGGAGGAAGAGAAGAAGGGAACCTGATAGCCCCAGTGGCTTAAGATCCCGCCCACCGCAGGGCCGAAAATAAAGCCAAGCCCGATGGACATGCCGACAAGCCCCATGCCCTTGGTACGGTTCTCTTCCGTCGTAATATCAGCCACATAAGCTACAGCGCATGCGGTTGCCGCTCCGGAGAACAGCCCGCCCAGAATGCGGGACACATACATCAGCAGCAAATTGCCGTCCGCCAGCCCGAATATAAGAAAGCTCGCGCTGAATCCCAGCGTTCCGATCATAATTAGCGGCCTTCTGCCGATCCGGTCCGAGATGCTGCCCCAAATGGGCGACATGAGAAAGGAAGCCAAGGAGTAGATTGACAGCAGCATGCCTAAATGAAAGCTGCTAGCTCCAGAGCTTGTCACCGCATCGGGAAGCACCGGAATGATGATGCCGAAGCCGATAAATATCGTCATCAGCAGTACCATAATGATGGCCAGCTGTTTTTTCATAGTGTTATCCATTGCCCCCCAATATATAGTTATACTGCTATGGTATCATAACTTTTTTCCATAGGGAAATCTTCTCAGCGAAGATTAACAATTTGGACAAAACCGCCGGAGGATGCATGTTCTTTGCCCTTCCGCTTCCTGAAATCCCTTCCAACTTTGGATGCTCCTCCTGACATCAAAAAATCCTCTTGCATCCCTATCCCATTATGGTTTAGTATAACTTAGTTGGGGTCCCATACCGGACCTCTTCCCGTATTTATTTTACTATGAAAGGTAGGCATGACAGTGGATCATCAACGTACTCCTCTTTTTACTGCGTTAAAGCAGCACGCAGAGCATAACCCCGTTCAATTCCATATTCCAGGCCATAAAAAAGGAGTCGGGATGGACCCGGAGTTCCGGCATTTTATCGGAGACAACGCCCTGTCCATCGACCTTATCAATATAGCACCACTGGATGATCTGCATCAGCCGACCGGTGTCATTGAGGAAGCCCAGAAGCTTGCCGCCGACGCTTTTGGTGCCGATTATACGTTCTTTTCCGTTCAAGGTACGAGCGGCGCCATCATGACAATGATCTTAACCGTCTGCTCCCAGGGAGACAAAATCATTGTACCGCGGAACGTACATAAGTCCATTATGTCCGCGATCATTTTCGCAGGAGCCAAGCCAGTCTTTATTTCGCCCGTCCGTGATGAAAACCTGGGAATCGATCATGGAATTACTACCCGCTCCGTTAAACGGGCTCTTGAGAAGCATCCTGATGCCAAAGCCGTTCTCGTCATCAACCCAACATATTATGGCGTGTGTGCCAACCTGAAGGAGATCGTCGATCTCGTTCACAGCTACAATATCCCCGTATTGGTAGACGAGGCTCATGGAGTACTGATTCATTTTAACGACAAGCTGCCTATGTCTGCTATGAGCGCAGGGGCTGATATGGCTGCAACCAGCGTTCATAAGCTGGGCGGCTCGATGACGCAAAGCTCCGTTCTTAATATCAAGGAAGGCCGGGTCAATGTGCGCCGTGCCAAAACCATCATCAGCATGCTGACTACGACTTCGACCTCGTACGTCCTTCTGGCTTCGCTCGATGCGGCCCGCCGCCATTTGGCTTTGAACGGTAAGGCCCTTGCCGACCATGCGATCGAATTGGCGCAATATGCCCGCAAATCGATTAATGAAATTCCGGGGCTTAGCTGCTTTGGGGAGGAAATTCTCGGTACGGAAGCAACCTATGACTATGACCCGACCAAAGTGAACATCCATGTTAGGCACTTGGGCATCACCGGTTATGATGCGGAGAACTGGCTTCGTGAGCATTACAATATTGAAGTCGAGCTTAGCGATTTATATAACATCTTGTGTCTGATCACTCCCGGAGATACCCGGGACAACGTCGATATATTGCTGACCGCGCTAAGAGAGCTTTCCAAACAAAATTATAATATAAGGGAAGTCAACGAGCTGGTCATCAAAATCCCGAAAATTCCTCAGCTCACCTTAACGCCGCGGGATGCGTTCTACGGCGATACGGAAGTCGTTCTATTCAAGGAGTCCGCTGACCGGATCATTGCGGAATTTATCTACGTATACCCACCGGGAATTCCGATCCTGCTGCCGGGTGAGGTTATCTCTCAGGATTTGATCGATTACATTACCGAGCATGTGGAAGTAGGCCTTCCGGTCAAGGGCCCGGAAGACAGAAGCATTCAGAATGTAAAGGTCATAGTAGAAACTCAAGCGATTTTCTAATGCTAATAAAGACAGAAGGGAACACGGCCATGAACGTCGTGTTCCCTTCCTTTATATCCCATCCTTACACTTGAGATTCCAGCCATTCGATCACATCAGCGACGGCATGCTCATTATGATGCTTGCAGGACCGATTGCTTACTTCCACAAGCGATGGATGCGCATTGGCTACGGCAACGCCGACCCCTGCTCTGCGAAGCATCTCCAGATCATTTAAATGGTCTCCCATCGCAATACAGCGGGAACGTTCGATTCCCGTCATGCTCATAAGCTCTTCCAAGGCATGTCCCTTGGTCGTTTCTGCCGGTAATATTTCCAGGTACTTGTCGTCAGACCGCACCCAGGTAAAATGGTCGCTGAATTGCTGAACATAGATTTCCACCTCATCCAGACGCTCCGGCTCCCAAGCAAGAAGTACCTTCAACCAAGGATCGGTCAGCTGGTGCATGTCTTCGGTCAACGGTCTCCTGAAATTCTCCATTCGCCGATGATGCTCTGTCATGCGATTCTCGCGAAGAAAGAACGGATCGCTGCCGCAGTACACCTCTACGCCAATCTCGGGATACTGCCGCATAACCTGCTCCAGCACCGGCATCACGGTTCTGTCCAGCGTACGCTGCCAGACGACCTTGTCCATCGAGAAATCGTAAATCACGGAGCCGTTATATAATATGGCCGGCGCACCAATAGGCAGAACATCGGCGAAGCGCTTTACCGAGCCTGCAATTCTTCCTGTTGCTAATGTAAAAATTCCGCCTTCTGCAACGAATCGTTCGATCGCACTCCTATTTTCTTCACTTATTGATTTGCTGCTGTCCAATAAAGTACCGTCCATATCGCTTACCAGCAAATAGCCTTCAAATCGTTTCATTCCTGCGGACTCCTCTCCCTCTCCTAACATGTTGATAGTTTCTCCATAATGATACAATGCTTGATCATATTGTCAATCCAACCTTGAAATGCTATGATGGTCTTATTATGATTGTGAAACCCTTTCCAGTCCATCTTACAGGCAGGTGTATCGGTTATGGCTCAAAGCGCTTATATAAAGTTTGTAGAAGGCTCCACCGTTTCTTCCGTAACTTTGGATGAATTGAAAGATCAATTGCTGCATTACAAAGAGCAGCTGAATCTCACCGGCAAGCAGCTGGGGTGGGATTATGAAGATGCCGGTTTCCCGTACAGCATAGAGTCTAAGCCCGAAGCCGAGGGCAAATGGTTTTACCTCAAAGGCAAGAACGCCTTGTACAAATATATCGTCATGGGGTCAGGCAAAGACCAGCATACGGATCAGGAACGGCACTATATTCAAGTCGTTCTTCCAGACGATTGTACGCATGGGGACAAATCCAAGGGCAACGAGTTCTGTAAATATCTAGCCAAGCTTTGGAAAGCCGAGCTTCATTTGTTCAATGGACGTATTATGTACTTCAATCCGCGCAAGTAATTCCCGTCCTAGCGTGTCTGCGTGTAAGCTCCCTTCATGAACTGGAGCGGTGCTTTAAGTGGATTCATGTAAAATGGCAAGGCTTCCTGCCCAATTTCATAAACACTACAATGTTAAAAAACCTTCTTGCTTCGGCAAGAAGGTTTTGCTCATTATTCGTTTGCTTGTTCTTCAATAATCTGATTGTAAATCTGAACCACGCGGTCCCACTCTTCCTCGTCCTCGATGCTGGCCAGAAAAGCCTCGTCATCTTCTTCCTCGATTCGGAAAATAACCCCGTCCGCTTCCGGATCATTGCGGTCCAGCAAAACTGCATAAGGCTGGTCGCTTGCCTCAAACGTATATACCATAACCATTTCATGCTCAACGCCGTCTTTATCTGTTACGATAAAAATATCGTCTTCGTGATCGTGGTCATGATCACAGTTCTCATCGTGTATGTGATCGCTCATGGGAAAACCTCATTTCATCTAAATTAGTCATCCCTCGTATGGTAACACGTTTCGTAGGTTGAGGTCAATGTAAGACAGCTTGGCCTTCGGGTTTCCTTTACTCGGATACGATGACCTTCTCGGAAACGTCCGTGTACTCTCCGTCTTCATCCAGCTTGATGGAGAATTTGATCTTGTAATCCCCCGCCTCGTTGAAAGAAACCGAGAACGGCCACGGGTACCAGAAGTTTTCCTTTTGCCCGTTGACGATTTTCTCGTGGGCCGGCACCGCTTCTTTACCGCTAGGTGTTTCTATGGAAATTTTGAAAGAGTAAAATGGCGTCTTCAAGCTGTCCACTTGAGCAAAGACGGCAAAATCAATCTTTTTCCCCTTCGGCACCCGTCCAAACGGAGACTTCACCGAGTAATCGTCGTTCACTTTTTCCGCTACGAACATATGAACGTTAGGCTTAAAGACGGATACGGTCTTGGTAGTGTCGTCCCAACGAACTAGCGATTGCAGCGAGTCGGATAAAGCGCGAACCGGCAAAACCGCATTGCCTTTAATCAAAAAGGCCGGAGTCTCGTTATCTTTGAACTGCTTTTCCACATCATTCACTACCAATTTGATCTTGCTGAAGCCCTCATAGTCGCCCCATATTGAACTGGCCATAGCCCCCGTTGCTCCGAAGAGTGATAAAGAGAGCACCAGCGTTAGCATCCGCGGTACTTTAAACATTCCAGCAACCTCCATCGTGTCTTGTACTTTGTTCTATATGCTTATACTCCGATCGGTGGAAAGAGTTGCGCTCATTTCCTTATTAAACAAAAAAAATGTTTTTCCGATAGACTAGATATAGTAATAATAACCAATTTTCTTCCCGCCTTCATACAAAATACGCCAATTCTGCAGTTATCTGCAGCCTGTTCGAATCACTCCATGCAAGCTTTTGACGATTTTTGCGCTTCCCCGGGAAATTGAACACTGCTTTGTTTTCCATACTAAACGTGGTATATTGCAATTATCGCAATCCTAATCTGTCATATGGAGATGGTAGCATGTCATCAGACCCAAGTCGGCTGGAAGAGGAAATTGAGGCTCTCAAGAGGCACTTGGCGCAAGTTGTAGTGAAGCACCAGTACAATTTCGGTCATCCCGATGTGTTAGCCATCAGTCAAAAGCTGGACTCTTATATCCTAGAGCAAATGAAATCAAAATAAGCTTGTCAAATTTCTCTTGTAAATAGGTTCAAAGACATGGTAGATTTAAAAATGACTTAAGTGCTACGGAACCACGAGTGGAGGATCGTTTGTGAGCCTGCAAATTCAGATGATCGGCACGGGAAGTGCTTTTTCAAAAAAATATTTTAATAATAATGCTCTGGTAACCTGTAACGGGTTCGTCTTATTAATCGATTGCGGAGCGACAGCACCTAGAGCGCTGCATGCTATGGATATCGATATAGACCAGATTGACGCCCTGCTTATCACCCATATTCATGCGGATCACGTTGGGGGTCTCGAAGAATTCGCTTTTCGGTTTAAATATGAATTCAAGCGAAAAATCAAGCTGTTCGTGCCCGTCAAAGTTCTTGAAGCCTTATGGGACCACTCCCTGAGAGGAGGCCTTGAGAATGCAGCTGAAGGCTTAACCAGCCTGCAGGATTATTTCGACGTTATCGCTCTGGACGAAGCCTCTCCGATTCATCTCTCGCCGGGATTAGTCATTGAGATCATTCGTTCTGAACATATACCTGATAAACCAAGCTATTCCGTGCTTTTGAACGATACTGTCTTTTTCAGCGCCGATACGACGTTCAATCCTTCCCTTCTAATGAGTTTATATGAGAATCAAAGATGCAAGTATATTTTGCATGACTGCCAGCTATCATCTCCCGGTCTTGTGCATGCGTGCCTCGAAGAGCTGCTTACTCTGCCTTCCCACATTCAGCGCAGCGTATACTTGATGCATTACGACGATACTATGGAGCAATATAGAGGCAAGACAGGTGAGATGTCCTTCATCGAACAACATAAACGATACGATTTCGATTAAGTGTTGACGGATCGAGAGGATGTTCAATCTATGATCGGCGATGTCTTACCGGCTTCTTAATGGCTGCTGCCTATCATGAGAAAACCTGACCTCCTATGAAGGTCAGGTTTTTATCATGATCGACTTCACCGTACAGATCAATATCGGGTTATACGAAGGACATCGCCATTTAGCCGAATGTACAGCTCTTTGTCCATGCATATGAAAACGTTTACCCCTTAAAACCGTTGGGGGCTTCCTCAACCACTTGCCCTTTGTTAATAGGATAGCAATCAAAAGTTTTTATTAATCAGCCGGATAATTCCGATTTACACGGAAGGATTTGAACGCTTCACAGAGAATTCCATTAATACCCTTTCATTCCTAAATTATGATAAGGAGTATGAAAGCATGAGCTATCATTGGATTCTGATTGCCTACACTGCCGTTATTTGCGCTTCCTCCATTGGATTTGACATAACGGATCATCCTTGGCTGCTAATTATAGCTGCCATAGCTTACCTGGCTGCCCATCTTGCCGAGAACAAGCTTAAAGGATCTCCTATCCTCCAGATGGGTCTGGTTATGCTTTTTCACTGGATAAGCCAAATGGATCTAATCTTGCCGCTCTATATCGTTCAAATCTGTAAATCGATGCACTCCATCAAAAACCCACAGTTCGCAACTCCCGTCACTATCATCTATACTGCCGGATACGTGCTTATCGCTTGTATGTATATGCCATTTACAAGCTACCGGTTGTTTATTTTGTTATTTTGCGCGTGCAGCTGCCTGATTGTAGGCTATTTGTTTAAAAGGTACTTGCATGTCATTGAGAACCAAACGCTGCAGCTGGACAATGAGAAAAAGCATCTAAGCACCCACGACGCTTTAACCGGGCTGTACAACTATGAGGAATGCCACCGCCAGCTGGAGCATCTGGTGCAAATTCATAAGTCCGTAGCGCTTGTGCTGATCGACTGCAAGGACTTGAAATCACTCAATACGATCAACGGGTTTCATGGAGTGAACCGGATACTGAAGCAGGTGGCTCAGCTGTTGAGGATCATGTTTCCCGAAGCTCTCGTTATCTCCCGCTATGGAGGCGACGAATTTGCCATCGTTCTGGATTATAGTGATACCGGCCATACGCAGAATAATATCTCGCAATTAATGGCCTCGGAATTCCCCAAGCTTACGGGGATCGAGATTAACTACGGTATGGCATTTTACCCCGATGACGGTGCATCCAAGGACGACTTGTTTTTTATAGCGGAGCGCAATCTGTATACTATGAAAAGAGAGTCCTGGTTAAAACGCGAGGAGCATATGCTTCGTTCCGAAAAGCTGCGTGTCGTCGGAGAGCTAGCCTCAGGCATGGCCCATGAAATCCGAAACCCTCTTACGACTATTAAGGGTTTCCTGCAAATATCAAAATCGGATAATTATAATATTAAACCGTGGTATGATTTAATTATGGATGAAATTACACGCATGAGTATGCTGACGGCCGAATTCCTTCAGTTTTCCAAGCCGCATGCTACGCAGTTCAAAGTCCATTCGATTAAGGATTGCATCCAAAGGGTCATCTCCCTGCTGGACTCGGAAACATCCCGGCTGGGGCATCATATCGATTTTGAATCCTCCTCCGAGCCGCTTATGATGCTGATGGATCAGGATAAAATGCTGCAGCTGCTGCTGAATCTGATAAAAAACGCTTTCGAAGCCATGCCTGACGAAGGACTTGTGCGAATTCGCCTTACTAAGGACAAGGACCATGCCGTCATAGAAATATCCGATACGGGCCAAGGCATTCCCGAGCATGAGCTGGACCAAATATTCCTTCCCTTCTATACAACCAAAGAATCTGGTACGGGCCTGGGGTTATCCATCTGCCATAAAATTGTGCAGGACCACGAAGGCACGATGGAAGTGGAAAGCCAAATCGGCAAGGGGACCAAATTTACGATCACGGTGCCGCTGAGTCATCCGGACGCCTCTCCTCAGATGAGCCTTAGCGGGAATAGAAGCTCCATGTAGCAAAGAATGAACCCTGTACCGGTCATGATGACCATACAGGGTTCGTTGATTTAACCAAACCATGGAATAAAAAATTTGCGTTTCCGCGTCGGCTTTTCCAGCAAAAAGCTGCCCGCCCCGATAAAGGTGCCCATCAGCGCTCCTCCAAGCACCTCTTGCGGGATATGACCAAGCCTTTCCTCCAGCTGTTTCTCCCGCTTCTCATGCCCTAAGGACGGGTCCTTCTCTGCCATTAGAGCAACGGTATCTCCCAAATCGTTCACTTCCGTCGCAATAATTCCCGCTTGTCTTCGAATTCCCATTGCATCAAACATAACAATAAGGCCGAGCATGCTGGCTGTTGCGAAATGGATAGAGGTTACTCCTCGTTTTAAGGCGACATAGGAGGCTAATGCGGCTACACCAGCGGAGTGTGAGCTTGGCATTCCCCCGGTTCTGAGCAAATTCGACCAGTCCAGCCTGCCTGTCTGCTGGTATGCGAGCGGAACCTTCGCCAGCTGGGCCACGCCGACGGAGAGCAGAGCCGTAGTTAAAGCACGGTTCATCGTATCACCTCAAGCATAGCATTTTGTATCTTGGGGCGTTCTATACATCCTAAGGTGTATCCATTTGAACAATGCTTCCGCTGCCGTCTCCCTCCCATTGAATGACCACGCCGAAGAGCTGCGGCAGCTCACTGACGGCTACAACGGGCTCCGCCCCCAGCTTTTTGATAAAATGTCCAAGCTTAACGCTCTTGCCGTCAATCCAGGCTTCGTCCTGATTCATTTGAACCTTAACCGACCGCTGTTGAAACTGAACGTCCAGCGGCCTGCCGTCGCCGTTCAATGGCTGGTTAGCGTCATCCCCATCCGAAAATAATCTCAGAGGAATATAGTCGACGCCGCTATCTTGGTACTTCCGTACGGCATTATAAGGCTTCCCGTTCAAATACATAAGAACAAGCGGCCAGCTCTCCATCCCTTCGTTCTTCAGCATAGTGCGAAGGCCTTGTTTATCCAGCGGGAGTGTCATCGGCTTCAGCATCCCGGTCTCCGTATCAAATGAGAACCAATTCATATAATAAGGGGTATACATGATCTGTTTGCTCTCCGGCTCCAAGGCCCATACTTGAATATGGAGATAAAATGTTTGGAGCTCCTGTGTCAAAGGCCGCATATCCAGGCTGGCTTCCACTTGTCCCCTGCCTTCTGCTTCGAGCCCTGTTGTTATGCTGACAGGAATCCCTCCCTGCTCACCGAAGCCCATGATGCGAATGCCATACATGAGCTTATGCTCATTAGACGGCGCGGCCGAGGAGAACGCAACATGAATTTTGGGGCCGACTTCGTCCGGCGTTTCATCCTTTACCAGCTCCCACTGTTGAAGAACAGGCATTTTCAATGCCGGCTTTGGCGGAAGTCCCGCCGCGGTCTGCCAATAACTTCGCACAGCCGGGATGGACAGCACGGATGGAATGTAATCATTCTCGTGCCGCAACCAATTCACAACATCGCTAGGTCTGTCAGGAAGAGGTCTGGAGTCGATACCGAAGAGCAATACATAATCTTCCGCCATAATTTCTTCCGGGTCCCATTTATGGCTGTAGGGTAAAGTAGTTCCCGCCCACCGGATAGGAAAACCATCCAACCGGCGGATTTGTGACCATTGGGATGCTTCCGTCAACTGGGAAGGATAGATGCCTTCCTTCTTTTGCAGCCAATAATAAGTAAAATGATGTCCGTACTCATGAATCAGCGTCCGTTCAATAGGCAGCGCATCGACTTCGTACAGAGCAATACTTTTGTTTTTTATATTGTAATAGCCCACTCTGTAGCCGCTCTTGCCTACACTTCGATCCGGATAAAGGGCGACCTGCTTCAGCTCTGCCAATTCCTCCCCATGCTCACAATGAAGCAGGATTTCATACAATCCCTTCAATTTATCCAAATCCCACTTCGTGCTGTAGCTTTGAAAGCGAATCCCTTCCGGACTTATATAGGTAACTGCCGGCTCTTTATCTTGAGCTAAAATGATGCAGGAATATGCCATACATAAACCAAGCCAAATCCAGAATGCAGCTACCTTTTTGCCCATAAAAAGCAACACCGTCCCACATCAAATGACAACGCTTTCAATATTCCTTTAACATCATCTTAGCACAAATAATATGAATATTGTATAAAGTTTTTGTAGGTTATTGGATTTAATTCCGATACAATAGAACTACGACCTACGCAGAAAGGTTTGATCTGACGATGTCCATGAGAATGAATGCTCATACACAAATTGCCGACTATTTATCCGCAGCTAATTTCAAGCAGCTGGAGCAGCGGCTGGCATTTGAACATAAAAAATCCGGAAATCACCTGTTTTGGGAAGGTGAGTCGGCACGCTCTTGCTTTTACATCAAGCATGGGTTGGTGAAGGTGTACAAGGTTACCAAGGACGGTCAAGAGCTTATTTTACAGCTGCTTCAACCCGGGGATTTTTATATGGAGATAGGCAACGGAGAGGCGCAGTTTAGCTGCAGTGCAGAAATGATGCAGGACAGCGAAATCGGGTTGATATCGAGCGATGCTCTGGAAGAGCTGGTTGCGGGCAGCGGGAGCTTCGCGGTAGAATTCATGAAATGGATGGGATTGCTTCATCGAACCTCGCAGTCCAAGTTCCGCGATCTGATGCTGTATGGCAAGAACGGCGCACTGGCTTCCACACTGATACGTATGAGCAATTCTTACGGCGAGCCGTGCGAGGCAGGCATTCGTATTCAATTAAAGATGACCAAAACCGAGCTGGCCAACCTGATGGGAACGACTAGAGAAGGGGTCAGCCGTATGCTGAGCGCATATCAGGAGCAAGGCGCCATCACCTATATGGACGGTCACCTTGTCATTACCGATCTTGCTTACTTGCGTTCTATTGTCCAGTGCCCCGATTGCCCTCCGGATATTTGCAGAATGTGACCCCTATTACTTCTACTCACCAGCCGAACCTTAATTCGTACAGGGATTAGGGTTGGTTGGTACATAAGAATCCCATATACGCCAATCGGTAAGCTTTATCCCTATCCAAGAAATACGCTGAAGCAGCTCTATAACCCCGCTCTCCTCCTGCCTGATCAGCTCCGTGATGACGTCCAGGCAGCTTCTGCTGTACACGCCTCCGAGCGCTTCGGGCTTCTCCTCCATGACCGGCAGGACCGCTTGAACGGACTGCCGCTGCTTTGTTTCCGACAACCGGAGAATGGAGCTTGAAGAATACACATAGGGAGCATGACTTCCTATGACCCATAAATCATCGTACTTGCTTAATGCAAAGGCGGCATGCATACCGCTCAATACACCGAACCCGGGATAATAGTCCGTCAAAATCCGGATGGACCGCGGAACCACTGGGAGCAGCCTCCTCGGTTCGTTAGTTACAACTATGATTTCCTGGCACACCTTTTGCATTTCGCGAATCTGGCATTCAATGAAAGCTTCACCGCCGACGAGACGCAGCGACCTCGCTACTCCTTTCTCTCCTCCGGCCAGTATGACTCCGCTCAGCATGTGTCTTTCACATCCTTTCCTGCAAAGCTGAAATCCCCTGCCTGTTGCTATTTATAACTATATCAAGCCAGGCACGCCTCTGCATGTTACAAATATCACAGAATTGGGCGCTTTTTCAGGAAAAGCGTGATTTTTGTCACATCGCCTGTGAGATGAATCCGATATGGTTAAAGCAAAAGAAAAACCTTATCGGCGAGACACCTCCCGCGTGCTCCAAGAGGGATTGGTTTAATAAACTAAGTCCTATACAACATGCGGGTAACGTGCGATAGGGCAAGGAGGAAAAATACATGCTGCACTGTTCTCTTATGGTGGACGGCGTTCATAATACCGACTGTTTTTCAAAGGAAAACCTGCAGAAGCTGAAGGACATCATGTATGAACAGAAGGTGACTTCGGGTTCGTATTTGTTCTGGGAAGGCGATCCTGCGGATAAGCTATATTTCATGATTCAGGGACGGGTCAAAATTACGAAAACAAGCGATGAGGGGAAAAGCTTTATTCTATACATGTACGGGGATGGAGATTTATTCGGTCAGCTGGACCCTTTCCATCAATCGGTTCATAGCTTTAATGCGGAGGTCATGGAAGACAGCATGATCGGGATTATTCAGCAAAAGGACCTGGAGACACTGCTGTGGCAGCATGGAGATCTATCCATTGAATTTATGAAATGGATGGGACTTATGCATCGGATGACACAAACAAAGTTTCGTGACCTGATGATGTTCGGAAAGCCCGGGGCGCTATGCTCGACGCTAATCCGCTTGAGCAACTCTTACGGACAAAGCAGCGGTAGCCAAATTTTGATCACGAAGAAATTGACAAACAGCGAGCTGGCCGATATGATCGGCGCAACCCGCGAAAGTGTCAACCGCATGCTCAGCGACCTTAAGAAGCTAGGCATCCTGTCCGTGGATAACGGCTATATGGTTATTGAAAATATCGAATATTTGAAAAACGTATGTCAATGCGAGAATTGTCCCAAAGATATGTGCCGGATTTAGGCCCGGGTCAGCATCGAGATAGGAAAGCTGGCCTCCGGGTCATTTCCCATTTTGCCCCAGCCCATCATTCCGTTGATATATTCCAGCTCGAAGGGCTCCTCAAACCCCTCAACACGATAAGTTCCAGGCTGAAAATCAGACGGGTCCAGCAAATATGATTTGGCTGTGTAATATTTGCGTTCTATAAGCTCCTTCTGGCTTGGAAACTCAGCCTTGGCCAGTGCTTCCAGAATGTCCGCCAGCTCCGCATCAAGCTCTCCCGGCGACATCTGGCTGTACAGCTTTTTCATCCAATCACCCCCATTGTGCCCGGCAAAGGTCCATCAGCTGTTCCTTGTTTTGCTCCAGCCATGCATATACTTGACTCAGCTCGGTTAAATACCGGCCGATAACCTGCTCCTCATCGATACCGTCCCAATGTCTTCCAAGGAAATGGATGCAGAGCACCATACTGCGCAGCAAAATCAACTGCGGCAAAGCTTCAATCTCATCCTCATTCAAGCGGGCCGCTTGGCCGTAGCCTGCGATGAAAGCCTCTACCAAGCTCCAGCCATTCGCTTCCTGCTGGCGGATCAGCTCGCACAGAAATACAGCCGCGTCCATGGCACGAAGATCCGGGGTGACAAATTCAAAATCCAGTACGCCGGATATTTCGCCGTCATCGATAAGCACGTTGCCCGCAACGATATCGGAATGCGTCAATTGGACCGGCAAGCGGCATAACCCCGGAATATTGTTGAGTAAACGGTCTATCCCTCCGCTTAACAGCTGGATTTCATTGTGATACGGTCCTTCACTCATCTCTTTCATCCAGGCATCCAGCCTGTCCTTCTTCACCAGCGGGTGGACCTCATAGAGCTCGTAATAAGGCTCATAGGCTGCGTCAACATCCAGCTGGATTCGAGACAGTGCATCCGTCAATTCCCCCATAGCCCTGCCTATCGCCTCTACATGTCCGGGATCGGTTAAATCGGCCCGTTCGCCTTCGATATATTCGAATAAGACGGCTATTTTGCCTGACACCGTAACTACATAGGGCATTCCTTTGATAGTAGCAACTGGCTTCGGTACGCGATAGGATAGCTTTACCCTTTGAAGCTGCTGCAATACAGTGCTCTCATAGATAATTTTATTCATATCTTCGTGGTTTTCATAAGTTCGTAAAACAAATGCGCCCATTGGAGTGTACACGAACCGGGTCGTGTTGTTGACGCCGCTTTCCTTCGCCTCAACCCTCCACTGGCTGTCTTCAAAATAGTTTTCTAAAACTTCCGTAACGATGTCTTCTATATCATTTTTCATGGAACCTGCTCCTTGTTATTATGCCTTCCCCTGATGTAATGAGATTATCCGCGAAACGTACCGGAAAAGCCGGCCGTAATATATTTCTTATCCTGATCTGACATCCAAACCCAACACTTAAACAAACGGTGATCCGGCAGCAATTGATCATGAAGATCCTTCAAGCCGATGACGGCCGCTTCCATACCATACTGACCGAAGGCCTGGAACAAAAAGCGAAGCCGCTCTTCCTCTGTTTTCAATTGGTACAAGGTCTCAAGCAATGCTTCATTATGCTCGTCCAGCCGAATCATATCCGACCACATCACCAGCCTGCCGCCCGGCTTCAGCAGCGTGCTTAACAGCTTGTTATAATCCGTAATGAGACTGTCGCGAAGATACGCTAATGCCTCGATCACCAGACGAACATCCGCTTCTTCATATTGATCGGCGTACCCCGCAAACTGGGTCAGCGCATGAATATAGAACAGCTGCGTATGTACTGAGGATGACACAACAAGAGCGAAGCTCTTCTTCCATTGCGGGAAGGACTCGCGATGTCGGACTCGAAACGAACAATCTTTTATATAAGCCGCCATCTCAGCGGCGGGAGCTTGGTTCAACAGCATTTCTTCCCAAGTCTCGTAGAACTGCACCTGATCCAAGCAAGTATAGTCTACATGGGTAACAGACTTCATTTTACCAGATAATAACCCGTTGCTCGACTCTATAATATCTTCCAGAGCATTGGACTCCGTGTCAAGCACCAAAACCTGCATAAATTGATTGGCGAGCTCAGGTAAATCAACATCCCCGTGAGTCCCCGCCCCGAGTACAACCGCCTTATCCTTCACCTGCAGCTGATCGACGGCATGAGTCACCAGCTGGCGAATATGAAACCGGTGAGTACCCCATTCCTTGCTTCCCCAATCGATGGATTCGTCTTGGAGAGGCTCCTGCTGCATTTGCAATTGAATAGGTTGAAATGACCGTTGAAACTCCCTCATCCTGTACCTTCTTTCACTAGGTTGATATCCTAGTATTATAGCATAAGGTATCGAATTGCGTGCTGCAATCTTCTTCACAAACCCGTAAAGTAAACTTTTCATATTTTTTTATGCAAACCGTTGACATGGACCCAATATCTTGGTATATTAATACTTGTCGCTGATGAGGTGACGAACTTAATAAGACTTGTTAGCTCAGCGGGAGAGCACTATCTTGACAGGGTAGGGGTCGCTGGTTCGAACCCAGCACAGGTCATACAGAAAGAACCTTGAGGAATCAAGGTTCTTTTGCTTTTTTTGCTGAAGGTCAGTTTTGGTAGTCTCCCCTCGTCAGACAGGACTTGGTGCTTTTTTTAGTTCGATCGCCACATCCTCATGAATAACAACTTTTCTTCTAGCATTTTTTGTTATGAGCGCTCCCAATTGGAGAGTCAAAGAATGGAGAGGGCTAGTGGGCAATGTCATTAAGTTACGTTTAGAGACAAGACTGGGAATAAAAAATGGAATCTAAAACGGCGTGGGAAAAGCCCTGTGCCGTTTTTTTATGTGCAAGCAAGGAAAAAAGCGTACAGCAAACAAAGCGGATGGAATATCCGCTTAAAAAAATGTTCATGTGAGCCGAATTATGCTAC